>JBDSJC010000106.1:0-9768 GCA_039917655.1 Tepidiformaceae bacterium | reverse complement strand
GGGACGATGCGCATCGCGACGCAGCTCAAGCTGCGGCTGCCCGCCAAGAATGGTCCGGAGGCTGTTGAACGCTTTGTGGCGGTCTATGAATCCAACCGAACGGCCGGCGAGGTCTTCAACGATTGCTTCGACCGCATCGGCGCGGCGCCGTTCGAAGCAGCGGTGAAAGAGCTCACACTTCCCGGCGATTTCATCGACGAGAACAAGAACATGTTCATCGACTGGAACCGGTTGGAGCTTTACGAACTGCAGCGCGGCGAAGGCGAGTGCGCGATCTAGGGCCGCTCTCTTTGTGCGGGGCCCGGGCTATGGCCGGCCGTGGAGTGCGGACCAGGATTCGGTGAGCGGCCGGCCGCCGTTGGCGGCGCACTCTTCGAGCACGAGCCGCTGCTTTTCGGGTGGCAGGTCCGGGAGCAGGAGCGATGGGTTCGACGACACCCTGAGGGCGAGGTCTTCGTGCCGCACTACCAACCCGCAGAACGCTTCGAAGAGGGCATCTCGGCCCAAATAGTTTTCGAAGACGAAGAGCGAGATATCGGTCAGCGCCTCTTCGTCGCTGGTCTTTTGGAGCTGGTCGTAGACCTCGCCCAGCCAGTCGGCGACCGTTTCCCATGCGCCCGCGGTCTCGGGGCAGCCGCGCGATTCCAACGCCTCAAGCGAGGAGAAGAGCATCACGAGAAAGGTCGGCAGCCGGCGCTTTTCGTACCCCAGGCGGGCAACATCGACCCATCGAAGGTCATCGCGGCAGCTTCCGTGGACACGTTGCGCAGGGATAGCGCCGGCGAGTTCATTGGCTTCTGCATCGGGCAGGGTGCGAATCCAATCCTGGACGGTCGAGGGCGTCACTTCGCTCAGATCGATGACCGAGAGAGCGGCGAGGCGGCGGTCGGGCGAGCCGTCCTGGATTTCGCTCACCAGGTCGTGCGTCGAAAGGCGCCGAAACGCTGGCTCGTGTTGTTGCCAGCCATCGTATTGAGGTGGGAGCCGACGTTCCATCCACGCCAGAATAGCAGCGATCAGCCTCGAGTTCCGGGGGGTTGGTGGTAGACTCGAAATGATGGAGATGGCCCAGTTCAAGCGTCACCGGAGACTGCGCGGAGGCGCGGCGTTGCGAAGCCTTGTGCGCGAAACCGAACTCTCGGTCCAGCATCTCGTTTACCCGCTTTTCATCGACGCGAACATCTCCGAACGCCAACCGATCCTCTCGATGCCGGGTCAGGATCGATTGAGCATGGCTGCACTGGGCGCCGAGGCGGCGGAACTCGCGCGGCTGAAAGTGCCCGCTGTGCTGCTTTTCGGTTTGCC
This sequence comes from Tepidiformaceae bacterium, assembly GCA_039917655.1. Classification (GTDB taxonomy): domain Bacteria; phylum Chloroflexota; class Dehalococcoidia; order Tepidiformales; family Tepidiformaceae; genus PNKC01. The sequence goes on along the minus strand of JBDSJC010000106.1, from coordinate 8,463 downwards.
GACGACTAAAGACGAAGACGGGAGCGGCGCCTGGGCGAAGGACGGAGTGGTCCAGCAAGCGGTGGCGCGGCTCAAAGATGCCACTCCGGACCTCCTCGTGGTCGGCGACGTCTGTCTCTGCGAGTACACCTCCCACGGGCACTGTGGGCTGCTCACAGCCAACGGAGAGGTAGACAACGACGCCAGCCTGCCGCTCATCGCCGAGACTGCGGTCAGCCTTGCTGAGGCGGGGTGCGACATCATCGCGCCGAGCGACATGATGGACGGCCGGGTGGCGGTCATCCGCCTGGCGCTCGATTCGGCGGGCTTCGGGCAGACGCCGATCCTGTCCTACGCGGCGAAGTTTGCCAGCGCGTTTTACGGCCCCTTCCGCGAAGCGGCGGACAGCGCGCCCGCCTTCGGTGACCGGCGTGGATACCAGATGGACCCCGCCAACGGCCGCATGGCGATGGACGAAGTGCTGACCGACCTGGCCGAGGGCGCGGACATGGTGATGGTGAAGCCGGCGCTTCCCTACCTCGATCTGGTGCGGCAGGTGCGGGATGCCGTTAACGTCCCGGTCGCCGCCTACAACGTGAGCGGCGAGTACAGCATGCTGATGGCGGCCGTCCAGAACGGCTGGCTGGACGAGGCGCGAGCTGTCGATGAAACGCTAACGAGCATCCGGCGCGCCGGCGCGGACATCGTGATCACGTATCACGCGAAGCAGTACGCGGCGCGCCAGTAGGCCGCTGGTCTTTGGCGTTGTCGTCCTGGCGGTCACGGCGGCGTTCGCGCCGCTTCTCCAGCTTTACGGCGCAGACCTTGTACTCCGGGATGCGCGAAACGCCGTCGTAGACGTTGTTGGTGAGGAAGTTGGCGGCGCTTTCGCCAAGCTTCACGAAGGGGATGAAGACGCTGCCCGGCCGCACGGAATCGGTCACCACTGCAGTCCCTGAGAGTCGGCCACGGCGCGAAAAGAGCACCACCATATCGCCATCAACGATGCCCGCGGCACCTGCGTCATCGGGATGGGTGGCGACGGGCAGATCGCCGGCGCTTTCCATTAGCCCGGCCACGCGCCGCGTAATCGTGCCACCGTGCCAGTGGTAGAGGACACGGCCGGTGTTCATGACCAGCGGGTACTCCGTGTCGGGCAACTCCTCCGCGGCGGCCGCCTGGCGGACAGGCACGAATTTTCCGAGGCCGCGAGGGAACGATTCGCCGTAGAGAAATGGCGTGCCGGGATGGTCGGCGGTAGGGCAGGGCCATTGCAGGCCGCCCTCGCGGTCCAACCGCTCGTGGCTCAACCCGCGCAGGAACGGCGTGAGTCGCGCCATCTCGGCGAAGACTTCGCTCGAGCCGGCGTAGGAAAACTGACGCGGATCCACGCCCGTGGCTGGCACCATTCGGCGCGCGAGGTCGCAAACGATCTCCCAGTCGGGCCGGCTCTCGCCGACCGGTGCTATCGCGCGCCGGACGCGCTGCACCCGGCGCTCGCTGTTCGTGAATGTGCCGTCTTTCTCAGCGAAGGAGCAGGCGGGCAACACCACATCCGCGAGTTGGGCGGTTTCGTGCAGGAACAGGTCCTGCACCACGAGAAAATCCAACGAGCGGATGAGTTCGGTGGCGTGGTGGAGGTTTGGTTCACTGAGCAGCGGGTTCTCGCCGACGATGTACATGGCGCGAATGTCACCCTGGGCAATGCGCTCGATCATGTCGGTGGCCTTCATCCCCTCGACCGAGGGCAAGCCGCTTCCCCAGAGTTCCTCGAAGGGCGCCAGTGCTTCGTCGCTGTACTTCTGGTAGCCGGGGAGGGAGTCGGGCACACAACCTGCGTCGCCGCAGCCCTGGACGTTGTTTTGGCCGCGAAGGGGCGAGACGCCGGTGCCTGGGCGCCCCAGTTGGCCGGTCAACAGCGCCAGGTTCAAAAGCGAGTGGGCGTTGGCCGTCCCGTTGGTGTGCTGGGTCACGCCCATGCCCCAGACCAGGCAGCTCCCCGGTTCGTTGGCGTCCAGCAGCGGAGGCTGCGCGTAAAGGAGGGCCGCCGCGCGAAGATCGGCGGCTGGCACCCCGCAGGTCTCCGCGGACTCCTCGACGGTGACGCCTTCAAGCGCCGCCAGCCATTCTTCGAAGTTTTCGGTGCGGCTGTCCACGAACAGGCGGTTCTCCAGTCCCGCATCGAGGATCGCGCGGGCCATGCCGCTGAACAGGGCGACATCCGTACCCGGGCGCGGTTGGAGGAAAATGGTCGCGCGGTCGCAGATGTCGATACGGCGCGGGTTGACGACGATCAGCTTCGTCCCGCGGCCATCGATCGCACGCCGCATGCGGGAGGCGATGACCGGGTGGTTCGAACCCGGGTCGCAGCCGACGAGCACCAGGCACGAGGCTGCTTCGTAGTCGGAGTAGGAGTTGCTGGTGGCCCCGCTGCCGAGCTGCTGGAGCATCGCTTCTACGCTGGGCGAGTGGCAGAGCCGTGTGCAGTGGTCGATGTTGTTTGTGCCCATGACGAGGCGGACGAACTTCTGTTGGATGAAGGCGTCTTCGTTCGTGGCCTTGGCAGAAGCGAAGCTGCCGAAGCGCCCGCGAAACTCGAGGAGACGCGCGGCCACGAGGTTGAGCGCCTCATCCCAGGTTGCGGGCTGCAACACTCCGTCGCGCCGGATTAGCGGTGTGGTTAGGCGATCGGAGTGATTGACAAAGGTCGTCCCGAAGCGCCCCTTCACGCAGAGCATGCCGTCGCTCGAGAGGTTGCCCGGCTGATCATCGACCCAGCGGATGCGGTCCGATTGGTCGATGTTGAGGACGATCCCACAGCCGACGCCGCAATACGGACATGTGGTCGCGGTACGGTTGTTCACGAAGGGCCTCCGGATTTCGGGCGCAGGGCAGTGGTCGGGCAGGCTGCGACGCAGGAGCCGCAGGAGGTGCAGACAGACTCGCGAAAGCTGTCCCCGGCGCCCGGAGTGACGACCGTCTGGGCGCCTCGGCCGGCAAGCCCGATCGCGCTAATGTGCTGGAGCGATTGGCAGGCCGAGACGCAGCGGCCGCAGAGGATGCAGGCCGCCTCTTGGAAGGTGAAGAAGGGGTTCGACTCATCTTCGGCCTGACCGCTGGCTGGCCGGAAGGGAGTCTCGCTGACACCCTCGCGGGTAGCGGTTTCGAACAACGACGCAGCCAACGGCCCGCCGGGCTCCGGAGTGGTGATGCCGGTCTGCATGGCCAGGGTGAGTTGAAGCACCCCGCGACGAAGGCGTTTGGCGCGGCCGGACTCGGTCTCCACAGAGGTCACGTTGGCGGCGGGCGTGGCGCAGGCGGCCACAACTCGACCGTCGGCCTCCACCAGGCACGTCCGGCAAGCGCCGATTGCGGCGAGGTTGTCATCTTTGCAGAGGTGGGGGAGATCGATTCCGGCTGCGAGGAGTGTGTCCAGGATCGACCCCTCACCGCGCAACTCTAACCCGTTCACGAGCAGCGTCACGAGAACAGTTCCGGCCAAAAGTGCATCGCCGAGCGCACCGGGCCGGGCGCCATCTGGCCGAGTCCGCAGAGAGAAGCGAGGCCCACGACCTCCAGCAGGTCGCCCATGTTCACCTCGGGTGTGGGTGCTTGGAGCGCGTCGAGCAGGCGGGGCAGGCCTTCGCGGCATGGGGTGCACTTGCCGCAGGACTCATCGGCGTTGAAGGCGGCCATCGCCAAAACTGCCGCTCGGCGGTCTGAGGTGGAATCGAGCACGACCATCCCCCCGGAACCGGCGACCGCGCCGGTTGGGTGCATGAGGCCCGGCAAGAGCGGCCGATCGAGTTCCGCGGGCGGCAAGAACCCGCCGGACGGGCCCCCGGCGAGAACAGCGACGACCTTGCCCTCCGTCGCGCCCCCAGCACGATCGACGAGGTCCCGCAGGGGTGTGCCGAGCGGCATCTCGTAGAGGCCCGGCGCCGTGACGCGGCCGCTGACGCTGAAGAGCTTCGTGCCCGGCGCGTCCTCAGTCCCCAGGGAGCGAAACGCGCGGGCTCCTCCACGGACGGCCACTGAGAGTTGGGCGATGGTCTCGACGTTGTTCACCACGGTGGGCATGCCAAAGAGGCCAGATTCGACCGGAAACGGAGGGCGCAGCCTCGGCACTGGCTTCCTTCCTTCGAGGGCATTGAGCAGCGTTGTCTCTTCGCCAAGCACGTAGCCGCCGCCGCCGGGGACGACCATGACCTCGACTGGAAACAAGGTCTTCCATTCTTGCAGGGCGGCGGTCACGGCGTCGTTCGTCGGATGGGCCTCGCCGTTCACAAAGACGACGATTATCGCCGGCTGAAGCACGGCGGCGGCGATCGCCAGGCCTTCGATGAACCGCCTGGGACGCAGTTGGAGCAAAGCGCGGTCCTTGAACACGCCTGGCTCCCCTTCTTCGGCGTTGACCACGAGCGCGAGCGGGCGGTGCTGGGCGAGCGCGGCGCGCCACTTGGTGGCTACGGCGAAATAAGCGCCGCCGCGGCCGCGCAGTCCGGCTGCTTCCACCAGGTCAAGCGTCACTTCTGGACCCCATCGCTGCGCGGATTGGAGCCCATCCCAGTCCGTTAGGTCGGGTGCTAGAAGGGGCCCGGCGAGGATGAGACGATCTTCAGAAAACCGCTTTTCGGGGCCCGCGACCGGCGCATCAAAGCAGCGGAAGCGGCACCCAGCAAACGGATCGCGCGATGGCGCCGCTCCATTGAGCGCGCAGCTCAGCCCTCCGCAGGGCGGCGCTACCAGTCCAGCTTCGAATCGAAATAGAGGATACGAAGTGGCCGCTTCCCAGGCTTCGGCGAGCGGTATTTGGAGTGTGCGGGCAATCTCCGCTACAGCTTCGCGCGAAAGGAAGCCGGTACGCCCATGCGCCTCGTGCAGCCGAGTCAGGAGGTGGTAGCGAGGTGGAAGGACGGCGACGGCGGGCATGCACAGATGCTAGCGCCCCCGCCGAACGCAAGCACTACGCGCGCTTCAACGCTGGTACAGCTGAACTTTGCACCGGGTGAGCCACCGTACGCCGTGAAGGCGCGGGTTCGTGGCAGGCCTGGGCGAGCGAGCGGTCCACGACTTCGGCCAAGCCGCGACGGCGGGCTTCGGCGCGCACGTAGGAGACGGTATTCGAAACCGTCGCCTCGAAGCCTGGCCAGTCATCGCAGCGCAGGACCCGCAGATGCCGAGAAGATTCGTTCCATTCGACAACGAGACGTGCGTGGGCAGCGGGGCCGGCGGAGTATCGCGTGTAGCCGCCGAGGTATTCGATATTGAGATGCAGGCCACGGGCGGTCGTTTCGATTTCGGCTTTCGAGAGCCCGTCCCAGAGTTCGCCAAGTGCAAGCAAGAGGCGGAAGGCAACATCAGAAGTATCGGCGCGCATTGACAATCCCGAGGGTTTATTGACTAGTCCCGCGGGCCTCCGCGTACTGTCTAACCGCATACTACGCTCGCGGCGAGACGAATGCACGACCCTACCTATAGCAGCTATAGAACGCTCGTGGCCCGCCTCAGGCGCGTTTTGATCGCGGAAGGTAGGTTGCCAGGCCCTCTTCCAGTGAGCGTAGCGGCAGACCGAAGACCTGCGTGAGCGCGGTCGTGTCGGCGATTCCGTCCTGGGTGATGAAGTCGATGGCGTCCGGTGTCAGGGGGCGTCCGGGCGCGTGCTGGATGACCGACGCGACCAGCTTCATCAGCGGCTTTGGGTTGTGGAGCAGCAGCCGTTTCTTGCCGGCCACGCCCAGGGCCGTGCGGATCACCTGGTCCATGGTGAGGATGGACGGCCCGCCGATTTCGAACAGCCAGTTGGCCGCCGCCGGGTTCCCGATGGCAGCCGCAACGTGGTCGGCGAGATCTGTGACGAAGAGTGGATTGATGCGCGTCTTGCCGTCCCCGATGACCGGGATGAACGGCAGCCAGTTCGCAAATCCCAGGAAGCGGTTGAGCGAGACATCGTCCGGGCCGTAGATCCAGCTCGGGCGGAAGATCGTGTAGTTCAGCCCCGAGGCAAGGATGTGCTGCTCTTCCTGCCACTTGTAGCGGAGCCAGTGGTACGGTGCGTCCGCCGCTGCACCGACCCCGCTCAGTCCGATGAACTGCGGCGTCCCGACCGCTTTGGCGGCATCGACGAGGTTCTTCGTGCCGCCGAGGTCTATGCGCTCGAAGGTGTAGCCCTTCTTCGGGTTCTCGATCGGACTGTTCGGGAATTGCACGGCGTCCACAACAGCGTCGAAGCCTTCCAGGGCCGAAGGGAGTGTGGCGGGGTTTGTAACGTCTGCTTCCACCCACTGGGCGCGAGCGTCCGCTCTGTTTGCGGCGGGCTTCGAGCGGGAAGCGACGGTGACGGCGTGTCCGGAATCGAGCAAGACCCGCGTAATTTCGCGACCAAGCAATCCGGCGCCACCAGCGACTATGATCTTCATGGGTTCCCTTCAAGCGCCGCCACCTGGCGAACGCTCCATCAGCTTCACATCCTATACCGCCGCACGGGGATCGAACGTCAGCGCGCTCGCGGCGATCGGCCTGGCCGCCGGACGCGCGGCCGAGAGGAACTTTCTATGACGCTTGTTCTCCACAGTTCGCATTTCGACGTGAGCGCCGGCGAGCTGTTCGAATTTCACCGGGACGCCCGAAACCTCGGGCTGATCTCGCCGCCGGTCCCACGCTTCGAACTCCTCTCCGAACCGGGCTTGAGCGAAGAGGGTGACGAGCAGTTGTTCCGGCTGAGCGTTGGCCCATTCGGGACAACGTGGAAGGCTCGCATCACGCGGCTGGCGCCGGGACGGCTGATCGAAGACACCCAGGAATCTGGCCCGTTCCTCCGTTGGCGCCACCAGCACCGGGTGTCCGGGGAGGGGGCGGGCAGCCGGCTCATCGACGTTGTCGCCTTTCGCGCGCTGCCCACGCCAATCGGGGAGTTCGTGGAGTCCCTCCTCGTACGCCCGGGCATCAAACTGATGTTCTTGTGGCGGCACCGCAGGACGCGGGCGGCGTTCGCGGCCACGGCGAAGCGTTGACACCGCGGTTGGGCCGTTCTTACGATCGCCACGTGCCACCGGCTACGGACGTGACCCTTGCGCGGCTCGAGGGCCTCGGCCACCGGGCGACGGAGTCACGGCGGGCGGTGCTGGAGGCGATTTCGCTCAAACACTCCCCATTCACGGTGGAGGACATCTGTGAAGCCGCTCCAGGCGTGGGGAGGGCGACGGTGTTCCGCACCATGAAGCTGCTCCAGGACCTGGACCTCGTCTGCCGGCTTCCACTCGGCGACGGCGGCGTGCGGTACGAAGTCTCGCGCAGCGAGCACCACCATCATCTGATCTGCAGTCTTTGCGGGACGGTCGCCGAATTCAGCGATCCCGATCTCGACGCGCTGATCGTGGCGAACGCCGGGAGCGCGTCGTTCCGCCTGGATAGCCACAGCCTGGAACTGTACGGCCGGTGCACCGGTTGCTCGGAGCGGGCCAATTAGCGCTGTTCGAAATCCCGCAGCATGGTCTTCATTCCAGGCTTGAAGACAACCTTCCCGTTGATCACCACCACTTCGTTGTTGAGGTAGAGCTGGACGGCCTTGCTCAGCACTTTGCCTTCGAGCGCCCGGCCCTTTCGCCGCACGTCTTCCACGCTATCGACACCCACTTCGATGTTGAACACGTCCTGCAGGATGATCGGCCCGGCGTCTAGCTCTTCGGTGACGAAGTGGGCGGTGCAGCCAGTTACGCGCACTCCGTCCTCCCAGGCGCGCCGGTACGGATTGGCGCCAGGGAAGTAGGGGAGGAGCGACGGATGGATGTTGATGATCCTCCCGGCATAGGGCGCCACCACGGCCGGCGTGAGGATCTGCATGTAGCGGGCGAGCACGGCGACATCGACTTTCGCCGTGTCCAGCTCCGTCACGAGGAACTGCTCGTGCGCCGCCTTGTCTTCGCTGGGGAACCACTTGAAGGGCAGGCCACGCGCTTCGGCCGCACTTCGGAGGTCTTCGTGGTTGCCGAGGACGATCGCGACCTCGCCGTGCAGTTCGCCCGAATGCTGGTCATCGAGGAGCTGCTCGAGACAGTGCCGCTCCTTGCTCACGAGGACCCCCACCCGCTTTCGCTCGCGCTCGTTGTGGAGCGTGACGCGGATGTCCATGCCGATCTCCTGGCCGATGGAGAGCAGGCCGGTGACGAGTTCGTCGAGGCTGACGGAGGCTTCGGTGATGTCGATCATCATGTCCATCAGGAACTGGCCCCGCAGCACGCGCTGCTCGATGTCCTCGATATTCACATTGCGGTCAGCGAGGTGCGTGCTGATGCGGGCGACAACTCCCTTTTGGTCGCGTCCGAGCACACTGACGATTGCGAGGACTCGGGCCATGGGCGACGCTCCGTATCCCGGGTGGTGTGAGATTTGTGTAGAGCTTAGCCGACGAACGGTGCAGCGATCGACCGGGTTGGGCTTTGGCTTACCAAGCTGGGAGAGTAGCGTTGGCGCCGTCGCCAACGT
>JBDSJC010000105.1:0-13741 GCA_039917655.1 Tepidiformaceae bacterium | reverse complement strand
CACTGTTGTCTGGGCTGCTACTTCTTCTTCGCCGGGAAGATGTCGTCGTAACTCCACGTTGTGGTGCCCGTAATCGGTGCGGCGTCACCCTTCTGCCTTGGCAGAATGCGGTACTGGCCCACGTCGTCCTTCATGGCGTCCACCAATGCCACTCTTGCAGCCAGGTCCGGGGGCAGAGCGAGCGTGATGGAGATCGACTTCTCGTAGGTGTTGCCGGTCTCGCCAGGTTTGGCTGATGGCGCCACTGCTGCTGCGCCACCAGGCGTTACTGTGCCGTCTGCGTTAGCCTTTTTGGCGTCCAGGTTCGGGACGGTTTTCACCAGCGATTGGGCGATCGCCAGTACTTCGACGTCCTGCGCCATATATCCGGCAACGACATCTGGGCGTTCCTGACCGGTCAAGGGATCGATCCGGGACAGAGTTGTGATCGCGAGGACATCGACGCGGTCCCCCGGCTGCGGCAAGCCGGCCGCGATCCACGCTTCATGCGGCACCTGGAGCGTCAGGGCTCGCATCCCATCGGGGATCTTCCAGGCGAGCGTGTTTTGGCCTTCGTAGGTACTCACCTTGGCCTGGATCACCTGTTCGCCTTCGAACAAGGGGGCTGTAGCCACTTTGCCCACCAGCGATTCCATATCCTTGCTCGGGATGAAGCCCGTAAGCAGCGCTCCCGTGGGGTACGACTTCAATCCGAGCATGTCGCTCGTCACCTTCTCGCCCACGTTCACGTTGCGGGTGACTACGACGACCGATTGTGCCGTCCCGCCGGAGAGCGCCGTGTCGCTGGCCGTATCGCCGCCTCGGCTGCTCAAGAATGCGAACATTAGGAGCGCGCTGAGAATGCCGAACACTGCGGCGAGCATGAGCACACCGCGATTCCTGCTGGACCCACTGGTTGCCGCCGCGATTTGTCGTGCCATCTTCTGTCCTCCCCTTGATATATCGGCCGGGGGAACGCCCGGCTACAATCTGTTTCCCGCCCTTGCGGCGAGCTTTAGGTGTTCTTTCCGCCAGGCCGTCAGGCTCGCCGGATCTGTGGGCCGCCCGTCGTCCGTGGCACGAATGCACAGGACAGCCGCGCGCTGTTCACTACGTCGGCCTAAAGGGTGGCGTTGCGCAGTGCCCGAGGGCCGCATCCGTGCCGCGGCGCCAAACTCGTAGTACGTCAAAGGGACGGGCCGCAAGCCCGTCCCTTTCCGCCCTCGTTGACTGGTATGTGGACTTACTCCAGACGCATTGCGGAATAAGCGGACAGCGTCGGCGTCGCGAGCGATCCGCCCCCAAGCAGCGCGACTATGTCCCCGAGGGGCGTTGCGTAGCTGAATGCGTAGGCGATCTGCACAGTTACCTGCGTTCCACGCGCTCCGTTAACGCCGGTTGGAGTGAGCGTCATTTTAGTAGTGTCGACCGCGCAGTTGTCGGGGTATGGATTGCACATGCTGTCGTAAATGGCGGTCTGCATGGCGGGCCAGTCTTTTTGGACGGCTCCCGCGCGCGCCCCTTCCCGTGCAGCGTTTGTGATGACCATCCACGAATAGAAAGCGCGTCCGAAATCCACAAGCGCGAATAGCAATACGAGGAAAAGCGGCAGGACCATCGCGAACTCGACGAGGCTCTGCCCCGTTTCCGTTGCCCGGATGCGACGAAGCCCAACGCGCACGCCCCGTATCGGGTTCATGTTCGCTCCGTTGCGAAGAAGCCGAATCATGTGATGCTCCAGTTCCGACAGCCGCCTGTCCCAAGTGGCACGAAAGGGGTGAGGGGCCCGAAGGCCCCTCACCCCTTCCATCTCAGCGATGAGGCTTAGAGCTTGGCGGTGATGCTTGAGAGCGTCCCGTTGATGCCGCCGGCGAGTCCCGACAGTGCGGCGATGCAAACGACGGCGATGAGCGCCAGGATGAGGCCATATTCGGCGAGGCCCTGGCCCTCTTCGTCGGTGTGCGACTGCATCGCGGCGACCTTGCTAAGCGTCCAATTCTTGATCTTCGTCATGTTCCTACCTCTTTCCGTGATTGCGGGGCGATGCCCCAAATGGTTGATGCGTCATCACGTGGCCGCCGGCCGGCGGATGCCGGCCGCTCAACTGTTGGTCCCCCTCGCGGGGGTGGCCTCCAACTGTTGGCCGGTTCGGAGCCGGGCGCTTCTGGTGGTGAAGCTACTAGGACAGTCGGCCATCCTGCATTCCGCTAAAGACCAGTGCGCCGATGTTCACCAGTTCGTCACCCGAGGGCCGCCGGAAGCTTGTCGGCGCTGTCCCGCTACCGCTTACTTCGACACCAGGAGAGCCCATCCGCAGACTCGATTGGACTATTCGGGCGACACGTTCGAGCCGATGTTCCTACTACACTTCCGTCGCTGGAGCTCTGCCTTGGCTATGCCCACACAACCTTCACCGAGCCGAGCGCGGCAGACCCTCCGCCGCTGGGGTTCGACCGCTCAGGACGCTAGTCTCGTGGTGGTATCCGCACTCTTTTTCTACGTGCACGCGCGCCAGGTCATTGTCGATCAAAACCTGACCAGCGTTTTCTTCGCGGCCGAACAGGCTCTGTTGGTCGGTGTGTTCCTCGCTCGCCGCCGTTCGTACAACACCAGCGTGAGGGTCCAGGACTGGGTGGTCGCCAGCCTCGGTGGCTGGCTGCCTCTCGCCCTTCAGCCGGCCGGCGGCGCTCCAGACGGCGTGCTTGTCATGGGCACCGTGGTCCAGATGCTCGGCCTGACACTCACCTGCTACGGTTTCTGGTCGCTCGGGCGCAGCTTCGGCGTGGTCGCCGCCAATCGCGGGATCAAGAGCCGGGGGCCCTACGCGTTTGTCCGTCACCCCATCTACCTCTCCCATTCGATCACCATGGGCGGCTTTCTCCTCGCGAATCCCTCCGCCTTCAACGCCGTCCTGTTGGCGATAATCACGACCTTCCAGCTGCTCCGCATCCTCGCCGAAGAGCGAGTGCTCACCGCGTCCGGTGACTATGCGGCTTACGCGGGCCGGGTCCGTTGGCGGCTGGTGCCGGGGCTGTATTAGCCCGCTACCCCTCGTACAGGAGCTCCACAATTGCCGGTAGCGCTACCCCCGCCGAGGCCCGCACCACCACGTCCGCTATCTCTGACAGCGCCGTCTCGTCCGGGTTGATCTCGATCAGCGGCGCGCCCCGGCGTTTCGCGATCACCGGAAAATCAGCAGCCGGGTAAACCACCGCCGACGTCCCAACCACAAGGAAAAGGTCCGCCAACGCCGACTGCCTGTAACACTCGCGCAGGGCGTCGTCTGGGATCGGCTCACCGAACATCACTGTGTCGTTCTTTAAGATGCCCCCGCAGACCAGGCAAAGCGGCGGCAGACGATCGAGGTCGGTGTCCTCCAGCCGCGTGCGGTTGCCGCAGTTCATGCAGCGTACTTTTGCCCGGTTGCCGTGGATCTCGGTCAACGACCGTGCGCCCGCCCGTTGGTGGAGGTTGTCGATGTTCTGCGTGATCACGTGGGCCAGGCGGCCCATCGCCTCAAGGTCGGCCATTGCTTTGTGGCCAAGGTTCGGTTCAGCCTGCTCTATCGCCCGCCCGAACTCGGTCCCTTCCCGCCGCTCCAGGGCAACCTCCCACCACTGTCCGGGGTCCGTGCAAAACATCTCCCAACCATCGATCGTCGGCTCGCCGAACTTCGTCCAGAGACCGTCCGCGCCGCGATAGGTGGGGATGCCACTCTCCGCCGATAGCCCCGCGCCCGAAAGCGCAACAGCGTGGCGACTGCGCCGTATCAGCGACACGGCGGCCGTGATCGACAACTCCAGAACCCCGTTACTCTCCTCCACGTCTCAGCATCTCCTCGGTAGGTAAATGGTACGCCACCTCCGATTCGAATGCCTTCACCTGCGACGCCTGTTCAGCCGCGTCCCAGCCCAGGACCGAGGCGGCGAGCCTCGCCACCTCTACGTGGCAACAGAGCCCGCGGCACGACGCCCACGAGATACCCGTGCGGCGCATCATCAGGTCCGAAACGGTCTCGACGCACTCGTTGCGCGCGCTGTACAACACTTCGCCGGTAATCGCATTGGCGTGGGGGCAGATCACTTCGCGCCCAGCGTCCACCACCTGTTGAATAGCCGACCCGTAGATGCGCAGATGCCTCTTCACTCCCAGCGGCAAGCCGGTCGCTCGCAGCGTGGCAGCCCAGTCCCCGACGCCCGATTCTTCCCGCGAATTCCGGCGCTTCGGCGGTTCGAGTCGCTGGACCACCTCCTCCGCGAGCGGCCGAAAGGTGCTCAACTTCCCGCCCACCACGCTGAACACCCCTTTCGCGCCTCCCAGCTTCTCGTGCGAAATGAGCTCGTGCCGACGGCTGATTGCGGCCTCTGGCCCCCCGGACACTTTCTGCAACGGCCGCAATCCCGCGTAGGCGTAGCGGACCCGCTGCCGTGTGATGTTCAGGCCCGGCATCAACTCGCGGGCCTCGGAGATCAGGTAGTCGATGTCCGCCGGCAACGGTCGGATCTCGAACGGTTGGCCGTCGAACCGGTCGTCGGTCGTACCGATCAGCAGCAGCCCATCCTGCGGCACGGAGAAAAACACCCGGCCGTCGCTCTTCGCGGTGGAGAAGAGCGCGTCACGCCCCGGTGGTCCAGGCAGTTCCACCACGATGTGCGTGCCGCGGGTGACGCCCAGCAGTTCGGTCGAGGGGAGGTCGCCGAGTTCGTTCACGGCGTCCACCCATGGCCCAGCCGCGTTCACCACTGCCCTGGCGGGGATCAGATATCGCGCGCCGCCGTGCTCTACCTCGACCGCTGCTGCCGCCCCTTCAGTGACCACCACCCGCACCACGCGGGCGTGGTTCTGGATGTCCGCGCCCTGCGCTCGCGCTTCCAACGCCATCTCCAACGCCAGCCGCTCTGGCGAAATAACCCGCGCGTCGTAGAACGTGAAGCCTCCGCGAGTCTCTTCAGGCAGTGATGGGGCAAGTTCGTGCAGCCGCCCATCCCTTAGCTTCTGGTGCGATGGCACTCCCCGGTAGAGCGAAAGCAAGTCGTACGCCGCCAGCCCGATGCGCAACTGCCAGGCCGGTCGCCGCGTCCACGGCAGCATCGGGAGGATGAAACGCTGCGGCTTCACGAGGTGCGGGCGCGTCTTCAGAAGCCACGCGCGCTCCCGCAGCGATTCGAACACCAGCCGCACATCGCCATGCTCCAGGTAGCGCAGGCCACCATGGATCAGCTTCGTTGAACGCCATGTCGTCCCGAAACCAAAGTCGTCCGCTTCGAACAGCGCCACCCGCAGCCCGCGCGCCGCCGCTTCTTCGGCGATTCCACAGCCGTTGATCCCGCCGCCGATGATTGCAAGGTCTAGCGGCGGCCCGGCGGCCAACTCGGCCAGCGTCATCGCGGGGCTGCCCATCCGAGCGTGCGCTCAACTGCCCGGCGCCAGCCATACAGCCGCTGTTGACGGTCGTATGGCGACATCTGGGGTTCGAAAATCCGTTCGTCGTCCGCCATCTCGGCGATTTCGTCGCGATTCGCCCAAATACCTGCCTCCAACCCGGCGAGGAACGCCGCGCCTATCGCCGTGGTCTCGACGTTTCGCGGGCGGACGACCGGTATCCCGGCAAAATCCGCCTGCAACTGCATCAACAGGTTGTTGCGGGCTGCCCCGCCATCCACCCGCAGCGTGGTAATCGGCGCGGGTAGGTCGGCGTTCATGGCGGCTATCAACTCAGTGCTCGAGAGGGCGATCGCTTCCAGGGCGGCGCGGGCAATGTGCGCTTTGGTTGATCCCCGTGTCAGCCCGAGGATAGCCCCGCGAGCGTGGGGGTCCCAGTCCGGCGCGCCGAGGCCGGTGAACGCCGGCACCACCACCACGCCCGCGCTATTCGGCACGCTTGCGGCAAGCGCCTCGATGTCTTCCGAGCGCTCCACCAGGCCAAGCTCGTCGCGAAGCCACTGCACCAGTGCTCCGGCGACGAACACTGAGCCCTCGAGTACGTATTCCGGGCCGCTCGTCCCCGCCCCGGCGCCCATCGATGTCAGCATGCCGGTTGTCGAAGCTATCGCGTTGCGACCGCAGTTGGCCAACAGAAAGCAACCAGTGCCGTAGGTATTCTTGGCGGCGCCAACCGAAAAGTCGCCCTGCCCGAACAGCGCCGCCTGCTGATCTCCCGCGACCCCGCTGATCGGCAGCGCCGCCCCCAGCACCTCCGCCGAGGTCGTCCCGAACAGCGACTGCGAAGGCTGCGGGGTGGCCAGCATGATGCGCGGGACATCGAGCATCGCGCACAACTCATCGTCCCAGCGCCCGCGACGGATGTTGAAGAGCAGCGTCCGGCTGGCGTTCGTGTAGTCGGTGACGTGACGTTCGCCCCCGGTCAACTTCCAGATAAGCCAAGAATCGACCGTGCCCGCGCAAACCTCGCCCGCGAACGCGCGTCGCCGCAATTCAGCGTCGCTCCGCAACAGCCACGCCAGCTTCGTCCCACTGAAGTAGGGGTCGAGCTTCAGGCCGGTGAGCTTTTGCACAGTCTCTTCGTGTCCCGCGGCGAGCAGCTCATCGCAGATTCCCGCAGTGCGGCGGTCCTGCCAGACGATCGCTGGGGCCAGCGGCTGGCCCGTGGCCCTGTCCCACACCACCACCGTCTCGCGCTGGTTGGTGATGCCCACGCAGGCCAGCTCGCGCGGGAGCAGCCCCGCGCCCGCCAGCGCCATCCCGATCGCATCCTGTGTCGATTGCCAGATCGCCAGCGGGTCATGCTCCACCCAGCCGGGTTGCGGGTAGTGCTGTGCAAAGGGCTGCTGGCCGACCGCCAGGACAACCCCGCCCGCATCCACGATCAGAGCGCGCGAACTCGTCGTCCCCTGGTCGATCGCCAGGACGTACGGCCCGACAGGTTCAGCGTTCACTGCGCGATTCTCCGCGCGAATGGTCAATCTGTCGATCAGCGGCTCACGGCTTGCCGCTGGTGCGAGCCTCCAGACGGTCCACCTTGTCGCGCAGTTCGCTGTTCTGCTCACGCAGCTTTTCGAACTCTTCGCGCAGGGCCTTCACTTCACTGGCCGTTTCGCCGCCCTTGCGCAGCTTTGCGGCAGCCTCCCGAGCGGTCCGTACGGCCCGCCCATCCAACTCCTTCGCCGCCATCCGGTCGAGCGCCTTCACTTGATCCGTGGCGCGGAGGGTTGACAGCGCGTTGGCGGCTGCAATTCGCACGCGGAAATCCGGGTCGTCCGTGAACTCCGCGATCGTCTCGCCCAACTCCTTCTGTCGAGCTTCGAAGTACTGACCGAGTAGCGCCAGCGCGGCGATCGCCACCTGCCGAGCCTGCGGCGGGGAGCCATACTTCGCAGCCGCCAGGATCTCCTCAAGCCCAGCTTCCTCCCGCAGTTCCACGAACCCGTGGATGCAGCCCTGCCGCACGATCTCGCGGTACGAACCCCGCCTGATGCTCGCTCTTAAGACGTCCATCGACCCCGGCATGCGAAGCTTGCCGATCGACTTGTTCGCCTCGGATTCAACGAAGTACGAGGCGTCGCGTTTGGCGAGCGGCACGAGCGCCGCGAACACCGCTTCGTCGCCCTTGAATTCGCCCAGCGCGGCGACCACCGCCCGCCGCGCCTTCGGATGCCGCACTGCCAGCGACCGCAGCAGCGCGGCGCGCGCAGCAGCCGTACGTGTCACGCCGAGGGCCTTGGCGGCCGCGGCCTGCACACTCCAGTGCTTGTCGGCCGTCACCGCCGCTTCGAGGGCGCCCACCGCGTCGGCTCCGCCTTTCTTGCCGAGGCCGGTCGCGGCGCGCTGTCTCCCGGCGATGTCATCGTCGTCCCGCAGTTGCAACCGCAGTTCACCGGACGACTTCTCGAAATCGAGCTCCTTCAGCACCCAGTTGTACGGGTCAAACCGGCAGAGGTCCGGCTTTGCCGCCAGCGGGAAGACGAACGTCTGCTCTCGCTGGTTGACCTCAACCTTGAACGCCACCGGCTTCGCCCGCCCCTTGCGAAAGTCGATCGTCAAGGGCGCGCGGAACACCGCGGGGGTGCCATCGTCCGTCCCCTGGGTTTGCTTCACCGAGACGGTCGCCAGCCTGGCGTCGTCGTCCCAACTCCAACCTACCTTGAACTCGGGGTGGCCGGGCCGGTACACCCACTGGTCGAAGAACCATTCCAGATTCCGCCCGGTCTCAGCCGCAATCGCGTTCACCAGGTCCTGGGTGATCACGCTGCGCTCCTGGTTGTCGCGTGTGTACCGCTGGATTGACCGAAAAAACTGGTCGTCCCCCAGTACGCCCCGCAGCGTATGCAGCACTACGCTGCCCTTTTCGTACAGGTGGCGGTCGAAGATATCGATCGGTTCGTTGAACACGTTGGTCACGATCGGCCTTCGGTAGCGCTCCTCCACGTAAAGTTCGGTATTCTCGATCGCGCCCCGGCGGTACTCGTCAACGCCCAGGAACCGCTCGTCCCAGAGCATCTCCATATACGTCGCGAAGCTCTCGTTCAGCCAGCCATGGGACCAGTCCCGGCAGGTCAGCAGGTCGCCGTACCACATGTGCGCCAACTCGTGCGAAATCAACGGGTCGCTCGAATAGTCCTTTGTCGCCTTCTTATCCAGCAGGATCGTCTCGGTCATCGTCGTGGCGCTCGTGTTCTCCATCCCCCCGAAGACGAAGTCACGAACGACGATCTGGCTGTACTTCGCCCAGGGATAGGCCACCCCCGTGATCTCCTCGAAGACGCGGATCATCTCCGGAGTGTTCTTGAAGGTCAGTTCGCCGCTCTCCACGTCTTTCGGTTCGACGAAGTAGTCCACGGTCAGTCCGTTGTGGCTCGCTTTGATCTGGCTGAATTCGCCTGCCGCTAGCGTGATGATGTACGTCGAGTGCGGGCGGTCCTGGTGCCAATGAAACCTCTTCGTCCCGTCCTTGTTCTTCTTTTCCTGCAAGAGCCGCCCGTTCGAAAGCGCGAACCACGTCCCTGGCACCGTGGCGATCATCTCCGTCGTCTGCTTCTCGCTCGGGTGGTCAAAGCACGGGATCCAGTAGCGCGTATCTTCGTCCTGGCACTGCGACCAGACCTGCACCGGCTTCTCCGGATACCCTTCGTCTGGCTGGATGAAATATAGCCCGATCCGCGGCGTCGCCGTGTACTGAATCGCGACCGTCACCTCCTGGCCCTTCTTTCGCGTCCCGAGTTCGACGAAGAGCTTCGCCCCGTCGTACCGGTAGATGGCTGGCTGTTTCGCCACCACCACCGACTGGATATCCATGTCGATGGCGTCGAACTCGGCCGCTACCACGCCGTCGTTCATCGGCGCGACGGTATGCGTCACGGTCCCGCTCACGCGCTTGTTCGGGACGTCAAGGCGCACGTCCACCTTCATGTGCAGCACATCCACCACGCGGTCACGAGGCCACACCGCATGGTCTCCGGGTAGTGCGTGCGGTGGCGTCTTTTCGTCCACCCAGTCGCTGTGTCGCGTGCACCTGGCCATACTTTGCCTCCCGAGTTCGGCTCGTGAGGCCGCATGCTAACCACGGCCTACCTAACGGTCATAAGTTCTAGTCTGGCGCCGCCGCCTTCCGCAGCCAAGCGAGCACCTCGTCCCCGTGCGCGTCCGGCTTCACTTTCGACCACACCTTCGCAATTCGCCCCCGCGGACCGATGATCACTGTCGAGCGGATAATGCCTTCGTACGTCTTGCCGTAATTCTTCTTCACGCCGTACGCGCCGTAGGCCCGCGCCACCGAGTGGTCGTCGTCATCCACCAGCAGTTGAAACGGCAACTCGTATTTCTCCGCGAACTTCGCGTGCGAAGCTGCGCTGTCGCCACTCACGCCCAGCACCACCGCACCAGCCTTCTGGATTGCCGCGTGGTTATCGCGCAGGTTGCAGGCCTCCCGCGTGCATCCCGGCGTGTCGTCCTTCGGGTAGAAGTACACCACCACCCATTTTCCGCGCAGCTCAGCCAGCCGGACCGTCTCGCCGGACTGGTCGTTAAGCGCGAAACCCGGCGCTTCCTCGCCCACCGCGGGCGCAGTATTCATTCGTCACCTCGAACAGGAACTGCCCTGATCCTACAACGGCTCGCGAATCAGGACCGTCAGCCGGAGAGTTCCTGCGCCAACTGCAGCAACCCGTACTGAGGCCGCGGATGCTTGAACCGCACCACATCCACCAGCGGCACCTCGAACGATCTCCCATCGCGGCGGCCGATCATTATCCCGGACCGTCCCGCGCAGAGCGCCTGGACGGCGAGCGCCCCCGCCTCGGCGGCGATGATCCGGTCGCGCGCCGTCGGCCGCCCGCCGCGTTGCACGTGCCCGAGGACGACCACCCGGTACGGATGGTCGATCGCCTTTGCCATCCTTTCCGCGACCGCGAACGCCCCGCCCGGCTCCTCACCCTCGGCGACGACGATAATGTGGCTGCGTTTGCCCTTTTCGATGGACGCACGCAGCCGCTTCGCCAGCTCGCTGAACTCGCCTTGCGCCTCCGGCACCAGTACGCCAGCCGCCCCGGCCGCCAGCGCCGTCTGTAAGGCCAGCGCGCCGCTCGTGCGGCCCATCACTTCCACGAAGAACATCGTTCCCGTGGATTCGCTCGTGTCGCGCACCTGATCGATCGCCAGCACGGCGGTATTCATGGCTGTGTCGAACCCGATTGTCTCGTCGGTGCCGTAGACATCGTTGTCGATCGTCCCCGGCACACCCGCCACCAGGGTGCCCTGTTCTTCGTGGAGAGCGAGCGCGCCCCGGAAACTCCCGTCGCCGCCGATCACGATGAGCCCTTCGACGCGGTCCTCATGCATCTGGCGGGCGGCGGCCGCGCGCACCGCCGCGTCGAGGAACTCCGGGCAGCGTGAGGTCCCGATGATCGTCCCGCCCCGGTGAATGATGTTTCCGACTGCCCGGTCGTCGAGTTCCTCGAATTCGCCCGCCACAAACCCGCTGTAGCCATCCAGGTAGCCGACCACCGTGATGCCGCGGGGTCCCGCACTGCGGACCACAGCCCGGATCGCCGCGTTCATACCAGGCGCGTCTCCGCCACTCGTGAGGATGCCGATGCGTTTCACCCTCCCAATGTGCCCGTCACGGCCCGCATCGCGCAATACATCGATTCGCGCCGCGCTCAGTCGCCCCGAGATCTTCCTACCGCCGCGGGCCGAAAACACAGAGCGCATCATGCTCGGAACCCGCATCGTCCTCCTGCCCTGCCAATTCGATGCCATCGCCTCTTCTCTCAGAAGTCATCGCGGAGGCAATCAAGAAACCTCCCGGGGGGTGGTCGCCCGAGATCAAGGTCGTTCGGCACTACAAGGCAAGTTTCGTGAGCAGTGATATCGACTTTGTCGATAGGGTTGCCGAGGACGCTCGAAGTCTGGAACCATTCTTCGATTGGATTGGGCAGCCTGTCCGGAAGGGCTTGGGGTAGGGCTGGCGCGACATCCGATGGCGCAGGCGCGATTGATGCTGACTCATGGCAATGAATCCCTTGACCCCTTTCGAAACCGCCCCCGACTTCCCCTGGATCCCGGCGAAGAAAAACGGTTGGGGCATCGTTGTCCTTGACCTGCGCAAGACCGCGTTCGGCATGACCGCGATGACCGACAATTCCGCAACAGCCGAGAGCTTCTTGACTTTCCGCGACGGGAGCGAGTACGTCGGGGTCGAGTTGCCCATCTCGTGCCCGACGTACTCGCCGATCTCCACATCGTCCGGGAAGTGGACTTCCTGATCCGCGCCTATGTCCTTGAACGATGGTTTCCGCACCCGTTGCCGCCCCAGCTGGAGCGGTCATTGCAGGCGGTGATCGGCTACTCGTTCCACATGCACGGACGCCGCGGAGCCTTTGCGACTTGCGACGACACGTTGAAGGCCCGGCACCCAGAACACCAAAGCTGAAGTGCGCCCCCGCTCCTTAGTGCGGGTGATGCCCGTTCGTCTTCACACAGACGTGCCCCTCAGGGTCCATCGGGCCCGTGCACAGTGGGCAAGGCGGCCGGCCGGCGGCCACCACCTCCGAAATCCGCGTCCGCAGTTCGTATGCCGTGCGGTAGTCAAAATCCATCTGCAGCGTTGTCGCGCTCCCATCGTCCGGGTCAGCGGAGTCCCCGGTGATCAGTACCACGCGCTTCGTTTCCCGGTTCAGCCCCATCGAAAGTTGGCCAATCTGCAGTTCAATGACGGCGTCCAGCGGCAGGACTGGCTCCTGGCCGCGGTCGTCGAGCGGCAACCGCTGGTACTCGAAGCCCTCGTCCTTCAGCACAGCCTCCATGGCGTCGCCGAGCGCAACAAGCTGTTCTTTCTCCAGCCAAAGAGTGGCGAGTTCCGACTTCGCGTTCATCGCCCGCATCCGGAACCGCCGCTGGCCGGGCTGCCCAATCGCCTCGGCCGAAATGTAGATCAACTCACCGAATTCTCGCGCATCTGCCATGGCATTCGATCCTACGCAACTCCCGCGTTCCCGTCGCCGATGCGCAATCGTGTCCCTGGCGTGCCGAATCTTCACACTCCAGTCACAACACGTCATAAAATGTCGCGGACTCCACTTATGGTCGCTTTCCGAGGGCAGGCCCCCATGCCTGGCCTGCAACTCCGACCTTTGAGGGGCGTCCGATGACCGAGCAGACGAAAAAATCCACCCGGCTGAGCCGCATCCACAGCATCCTCATGCAACGCGGCGTCGTCAGCGTGCGCGAACTGGCGCGCGACCTGGACCGCAGCCCGCGCACCATTCAGCGCGACATGGCGGACCTCGAGTCCGAACTCGGCGTCCCCCTTCTCTACGAAGGCCGGCGCTGGAGCATCATGCCGGGCAGCGCCCACCCCATGAGCCCCGTGCGCCTCACGCTGCACGAATCGCGCGCCGTCTACTTCGCCATCCGGGTCTTCTCCCGGACGGTAAACGAAAGCGAGCCGGACAGCATACAGGCGCTCCAGAAGCTCGCCGACACCCTCCCGCCGCAACTCTCGGCGAACATCAAGCGCACGATCGACGATCTTCGCTCCCGGCCGGAGAACAAGCCTCACGCCGAAACCCTGCGCAGCATCACCGACGCCTGGGTCCACAGCTTCACCATCGAAATGACCTACCGGTCCCAGTTGGCCAAAGCCTCGCGTACGTTCGATTTCGACCCGTACCTGCTCGAAGCCACCCAGAGCGGCACCTACGTGGTTGGCTTCAGCCACGAACATGGCGAAGTGCGCGTCTTCAAACTCGACCGGGTTGAGCACGTCGAGATCACCCGCCGACTGTTTGAGGCCCCCGAGGGCTCGGAGATCGCGGGCCGCCTGGCCCAGAGCTGGGGAGGGGCCGTCTTCGGCGGGGACGAGCAGTACGATGTCTGCGTTGAGTTCACCCCGCCCGCCGCACTCCGCATCCGCGAGAGCTACTGGCACCCAACCCAACAACTGGAAGAACTCCCGGACGGCGGCGTGCGCCTTCGCGTGCTCCTCCCCAGCCTCCTCGAGTTCACCCCGTGGGTGCGAAGCTGGGGCCACGAAGCGTACGTCATCTCCCCACCCGCCCTTCGAACCGAAGTCGCCGCCTCGATGCGCGCCGCCGCCGCCCGCTACTGCGCTTCCGCCTGACCCGATAGACTTCTCCCCCAATGGACTCGTCGCATCTCATCTCCCGCCGCGCCGCCGTTGTCCGCTCCTGGGATCTCCGCGGGGGGGCGGTACTCGTCCCCTCTGGCTTGCCCGTCCCAATCGCCGGGACTGACCAGCAGCACGTCTTCCACGCCCATCCTGAGTTCACTTACCTCGCAGGAGTCC
>JBDSJC010000104.1:0-7374 GCA_039917655.1 Tepidiformaceae bacterium | reverse complement strand
CGGTGGTCGCCATCCTCTCGACCGGCGACGAGGTCACGGAGCCGGGCAATCCACTGCTGCCGGGGCGCATCTACGACGCAAACGCCCACAGCGTGGCAGCGATGGTGGCGAAATATGGCGGCATCCCCCGGCTGCTGGGAATCGCCAAAGACACGGTCGAAGACCTGACGGCGAAGATCCGCGAAGGCCTAGACGCCGACATGCTTGTGACCAGCGCGGGCGTCTCACGCGGCGATTTCGACGTGGTGAAGGATGTCCTGGCGCGCGAAGGCAAGGTGGACTTCTGGACGGTGCGGATGAAGCCTGGCAAGCCGCTGGCGTTCGGCGCGTTTAAGGCCCCGGATGGGCGCACCGTGCCGCATCTCGGACTGCCGGGCAACCCGGTAAGTTCGATGGTCTCCTTCGAACTGTTCGGCCGGCCAGCGATCTTCACGATGATGGGCCGCACAAACTGGGAGCGGCCTGTGGTCAAGGCGATTACGCGGGACTCCGTGCAGAACACGGACGGCCGCCGCTTCTACGCCCGCTGCATCGTCACACAGGGTGAAGACGGCCGCTACTACGCTGACCTCACCGGCCCACAGGGCAGCGGCATCCTCACGAGCATGAGCGCCGCGAACGCCCTCACGATCATCCCCGAAGACGTGCCAGAAGCGCGGCCTGGCGACGAAATCGACGTGATGATGCTCGATTGGGAACATTCCCCGTAGGAGCAGTTACTGCACCCCGTGGCGCAGTAGACGTTCGAAGGTGTGGTTCGAAAGCGCGCCCGGGCGGTGGCGGCGAATACGTCCTATGGCGTCGGTGGGAGGCAGTCCGAGTTCCTGGAGCAGCAGCCCGGTGACCAGCCCGCTGCGGTTCATGCCGTGTTGGCAGACGATGTAGATGTCCGTCGGCGCCGGTCCGGATTCGCCGCGAGCAGCGCCGGCCGCATCGGCCACGGTCTGTTCAATTCGCCAAAAGGGCGAAGGTACGCCCTCAGTGTCAACGAATACACAGGCGATCAAGCGGAGGGCCGCGGCCCGGTGTTCGGCTGGCATATCGCCGGCGGTATCGATAAGCCAGCAGCCGGCGAGCGCCTCATGCCGGATCTCGTCGCCCCGGTGGCTGTGCGCGCCGCCCATCCAGATGTTCGAAAGCGAACCGGATTCCCCGGCGGAGAGGACGAGGCTGGCGCGCGGAGTGGCCGCCCCGGCCGCGCGCTGGATGTGTTCCGGTTCGAGCATGGGTTGAGCATGCAACGCCCTGGCACAAAGAGGAATGTGCGCGCGCCGCAAACGCGGAGTGTACAGGAGCGTCCCGTACGTTCCGCGCGCTATACGAGCTCCAGTGCCTCGCCCTGGTACCTCTTCGCGCCGCGGCGCATTTCGACCAGTTTATCCAGCTTCACCAGGCAGTCGCTGACGCCCTTTTCGCCGTTCAGGGCTTCGAAGTTCTGCATCCCGCAGACGTTGCACGAGCCATGATGGCAGTCCGGTACCGTCTTCACGGAGTGGACATCGCGCCACTGGCCGCGCAGGTAACTCTTGGTCACGCCGCAATCGACGTGGTCCCAGGGCAGCGGTTCGTGGGTATCCCATTCGCGATGCGCGAACCAGTCTCCGTCCACGCCGGCGGCGGCGAACGCTTCCTTCCAGATTTCGGGCTTGAAGTGTTCGCTCCAGGCATCGAACTTGGCGCCGCGGCGCCACGCTTCATAGACGCCGAGCGCCACCTTGCGGTCGCCGCGGCTGAGGACGGCTTCGATGAAGCTATCGCGGGGGTCATTCCAGCTGAACTCCAAGCCAGCCGAGCGGCAGCCATCCTTGAGCAGGTAGTGTTTCGGTTCGAGTTCGGCAGCGGTATCCTGGCGGGCCCACTGGAACGGTGTGTGCGGCTTGGGGACGAGGTTGCTGGTGCTGACGCGCACGCGCGCCCGCCCACCGACGTACTTGCGCCCGATCGCTTTGACTTTCTGGCCCATCTCGATGATGCCGGCAACGTCATCCATGGTTTCTGTTGGGAGGCCGACCATGTAGTACATCTTCACGCCCGTCCAGCCGCGCTGGAATGCGTTTTCGGCCGCCCCGAGGAGGTCGGCCTCAGTGACGAGCTTGTTAATCGCGTTGCGCAGGCGCTGGCTGCCAGCCTCGGGCGCAAGCGTGAGTGTGTGTTTCTTCCCCTTGGCAACGGCGTTGGCGACGTCCACCGAAAAGCTGTCCACACGCGTGCTGGGGATGCCGATCTTCAGGTCCGGGAAGTTCGCATTCAGGCTGTCGATCATTGGCACGATCTGGCTGTGGTCGGTGGTGCTCAGGGAGAGCAGCGAGATCTCGTCGTAGCCTGTATTCGCCATCAGCTCGCGGGCGGCCTGCACGACTTCTTCTGGGCTGCGCTCCCGCGTGGGTCGATAGATCATGCCCGCCTGGCAGAAGCGGCAGCCCTGCGTGCAACCGCGCTGAATCTCCACCGCCGCGCGGTCGTGGACGGTCTGGAGGAACGGCACGATGGGCTTCACGAGCGCGGGCGGAAGCACCTCGACCACCCTGCGCGTGATGGATGTGGGCGCGCCGTCCTTCGCATCGAGCCCCGCGAAGTGGCCGTTGGCGTCGTAGCGGGGCTCGTAGAACGCCGGCACGTAGACGCCGGGCATGCGCATCAGGTCTCGCAGGCGAGTGGCGCGGGGGGCGCCGGCGCGCTTCCACTCGCGCACCATGCCGGCCAGCTCCTGCACGGCGTCTTCGCCTTCGCCCAGAAAGAAGGCGTCGATGAAGGGCGCGAGCGGCTCAGGGTTGAACGCGCCGCTGCCGCCCGCGATGACGATCGGGTGGTCTTCGCCTCGCTCCTTCGACCAGATCGGGATACCCGCCAGGTCGAGCATATTGAGGACGTTGGTGTAGCCCATTTCGTACTGGAGGGTGAAGCCGAGAATATCGAAATCTCGCACGGGATGGCGGCTTTCGAGGCTCCAGAGGAGGGAGCCCTCGCGGCGCATCTCGGCCTCCATATCCTCCCAGGGCGCGAACACCCGCTCGGAGGCCACGTCCTCGATCTTGTTCAGCAGGTCGTAGAGGATGCCGAGGCCCATGTTGGACATGCCGATGTCGTAGTTATCTGGAAAGGCCAGGGCGATGCGGACGGTAGCCGAGTTCCAGTCCTTGGTAACGCTGTTCCATTCGCCCCCGGTGTAGCGGGCAGGCTTGGAGACGCGCGTGAGCAGCTGGTCGATGGTGGCGGTCATGGGGGAATCCTCCTGGTGCGGAAGCAAGTCTGCGGTGGGGCCGAAGATCCATGATAGAGGAGGACGCCTAAAGGGTGGAAGGCAGGAGGGGCGAGCCTACCCTTGGCTTTTGGCGTCGGTCTCGTATGCTCGGTGCCATGCAGGTTGATGCCGTCATCGTCGCCGCCGGTTCGTCCACGCGCTTTGGTGAGACCGACAAGCTCGCCGCTGGGCTGTGTGGGCGGCCGATGCTTGCCTGGTCGCTCGCGGCGTACGGGGCCGCACCGTCGATCGACCGCCTGGTTGTGGTGACTGGCGGCGACAAACACGCGTGGGTGCGGGACCTGGCGGCGGAGTGGGCGCCAACGAGGGATGTCTGTGTCGTCGAAGGCGGGGCGAGGCGGCGCGACAGCGTGGCAGCGGGCCTTACCGCGTCGCGAGCGCGTTACGTGGCCATCCACGATGGCGCGCGGCCGTTGACGACCACGGACCTGATCGAGCGGGTGATCGCCGCCGCCGAGGGGACGAACGGGGCGATCGCTGCGACGCCGGTTACCGACACCATCAAGGAAGTGCGCGAGACTACCATCTTCGGGCACCCCGAGCGCTCCGGATTGTGGGCCGCCCAGACTCCCCAGGTCGTGCTTCGCCAGGCGTGGCTGGACGCGGCCCGAATGAGCGACAACGACGAGACGGACGACGCAGCGATGCTCAGCCGCCTGGGGCTAGAATGCCGCGTGGTCGAAAGCAGCGACGAGAACATCAAGATCACGCGCCCACTCGACCTCCAGATAGCAGAGCTGATACTGCGTTCGTGGGGTCTCGCCTGATGCGCATCGGGATTGGCGAAGATATTCACCGCATCGACGACGCCCGCACGCTGGTCCTCGGCGGCGTAATCATCGAAGAGGGCCCGGGCCTCGCCGGGCACAGCGATGCGGACGTTTTGCTGCATGCGATCACCGATGCCGTGTTGGGCGCTGGCGCCCTTGGGGACATAGGCCACCATTTTCCGCCGTCCGATCCGCGATACGCCCACGCCGATAGCGCCGACTTCCTGCGGGTCGCCCTGCGGCTCGCGCGCGACGCCGGTTACGAAGTGGGTAACATCGACGCTACGGTAAGCGCGGAACGTCCGAAGCTCGCGCCCTACATCGCGCACATCCGGGAACGAATCGCCGAGATCGCGGGCATAGAGGTGGGGCGGGTGAGCGTCAAGGCGAAGACCGCCGAGGGACTGGACGCGGTGGGACGTGGGGAAGCCATGGCGGCAAAGGCAGCAGTATTGCTCGATGGTCCGGCGTAGTCACTTACAACGCGTCTGCGGCGGATCCGTCAGCAGGTGCGCCTTCCCCGGTGCTGCCCAAGCAAGCCTTTCGAAGGATCAACAAGCGCACGCCTTCGAAAGGCCACCCGCGACCGGCCCTTCGACAAGCTCAGGGTGAGCGGGACGCACCCTGTCAACTGGCCGAATTAACTGGCCGATTGATAGATCGGCAGCGGGAAGAGCGGAGCGAAGATCTCGATCAGCAACTCATCGAGGTCCGGCGCCCAGCGCTCCCACGTCCCTCGGGCGTACGCCGCCTCGGAGCTGCCCAGCGCGGTCTGCACGGCATCGTTGCTTTCGAAACTGTAGAACCCCAACGCAGTCCCTCCGGGGGTGAAGCCGCTGCGGACGCGCACGATCCCCGGGATCGCCGCCACGTCGCGCAGGTGGACCTGCCGGAACCACGGCTCGAACCGTTCGCGCACACCGGGCTTCGGCCGCGCGCGCACGAGGAGAAAGGGTAGCGTGTCGTTCATTCCGCCTCATCGTGGATCAGCCGCCGCACGAGGTCGATTGCGGGTTCGAGCGAGAACCGCGTGTCGATAACCACCACCGGAACCGCGAACGGCTGGCCGCGGTCGCGCATCCGTTCGTAGATCCCGAAATCTGCCTGCGAAAGCCCTTTGCGGGGCGCACCGAGGCGCTCGCGAATGGTCGCTTCTGGAGCAGTCAGCCGGACCGCCACAAGCGGCACGTCCAGCCCGCGAGCCAGGCGCAGAAAGCGCTTGCGGTCGCGATTCGAGAGGTTGGTGGCGTCCAGCAGGGTGTGCTGGCCCGATTCGAGCGCCGCGCGCGCCAGCGATTCGGCCTTCGCGAACACCGCGCCGCTCTCTTCGGAGCTGTACGCCGGCACTGGCCCAAAGCTGCGGCGGATGGCATCGCTCTCCACGTGTTCGAACGCCAGGACGTTCGAAAGCGCCGCTGCGAATGTGGTTTTGCCGCTCCCGGGGAGGCCCGAGAGCAGGATCAGCGTGGGCTTGCGAGAGGTAAAATTGCCGCCAGTCATGTGCTGTGCTACTTTCTAGATGTTCACACGTAAGGCAAAGGAAGAACCAAGAATAGGTTGCTGACTCAAGAGAGCAAAGACGAACTGATCAAGACGTACGCCGTCCACGGGCAGGATACGGGCTCCCCTGAAGTACAGGTGGCCATCCTCACCGAACGGATCAAGTACCTGACCACGCACCTGAAGGCGAACAAGCACGACTACCACACGCGACGTGGGCTGTTGATGCTTGTCGGCCAACGGCGTCGCCAACTGCGGTACCTCAACGGCCGCGACGTGAACCGGTATCGCGAACTGATCGCCCGGCTAGGCCTCCGCAAGTAGCGGGGGTCTTTCTGTTTTCCGGGATCCAGCAACCGCCCCCATCCACCGCCTTTGCCACCATCCCCCAGTCAGCGGGATGGCCGAATCACCGTAGTCCGTGTGGTCTGAACATCCACTGAGGTATGCGTACCCGGACACAGGGCAAAGAACTGAGACACAGAGAGATAATGAACGAACCCAGGACTTACGAACTCGAAATCGGGGGCAAGACCCTCACCATCCAGCACGGCATCCTTGCACAGCAAGCCAACGGCGCCGTCACCGTTCGCCTCGGCGATACCGTCGTCCTCGTCACAGCCTGTATGGCGGACGCACGGGAGGGACTCGATTTCTTCCCCCTGACGATTGACTACGAAGAGCGCCTCTACGCCGTGGGCAAGATCCCCGGCGGCTTCCCCCGCCGTGAAGGCCGGGCCAGCAACGATGGCATCCTCGCCATGCGCCAGACGGACCGCCCGCTTCGACCGCTCTTCCCCAAGGGCTTCCGCCAGGACGTCCAGATCGTCGCGACCACGCTTTCGGCGGACCGAGAGAACCAGCCGGACACGCTCATCACCATCGGCGCCAGCGCCGCCCTGATGATCAGCGACATCCCCTTCAACGGCCCCGTCAGCAGCGTCCGCGTGACGCGCCTTGAGGGCGAATTCATCATCAACCCCACGTTTGAGCAGTCCGAGGCCGGCGACCTGGACCTCATCGTCGCCGGCACCAAAGACGCCGTCGTGATGATCGAAGCGGGCGCCAAAGAAGCTCCCGAGGACCTGATCCTGGAAGCGGTCGCCGTCGCCCAGGAAGCCAACAAGCTGATCATCACCCTCCAGGAGGAGATCGCTCGCGTCGCGGCTCCCGTGAAGAAGGTTTTCGCCCCCGCTCCGGACAATGCGGAGATCACCGCGAAGGTCACGGATCACCTGAAGGACCGCATCCCCGAACTGATCGCCAACGCCTCCAGCGAACGGAGTGACGCCAA
The DNA here is from genome assembly GCA_039917655.1 of Tepidiformaceae bacterium. Lineage (GTDB taxonomy): Bacteria > Chloroflexota > Dehalococcoidia > Tepidiformales > Tepidiformaceae > PNKC01. The sequence continues at coordinate 548 of JBDSJC010000104.1, read as the reverse complement.
CAAGGCGATCACCGAAGAGCTCAAGGAGAAGTTCGGCGAGGAACACAAGTCGAACGAGATCCGCGACGCCCTCAACGCCGTCATCAAGAAGGCGATGCGCAAGCAGATCCTTGAAACCGGCACGCGAGCCGACGGCCGCGAGACCACGCAAGTGCGCGAACTCGACATCCACGTTGGTGTGCTTCCTCGCACGCACGGCACCGGGCTCTTCCAACGCGGTGACACCCAGGTGCTCAGCGTTGCCACCCTCGGCGGCATCAGCATGGCCCAGAAGCTGGACACGCTCTCCCCGCACGAATCCAAGCGCTACATGCACCAGTACAACTTCCCGCCCTACTCGGTCGGCGAAGTTCGTCCGATGCGTGGCCCCGGCCGCCGCGAAATCGGCCACGGCGCCCTCGCTGAGCGCGCGCTCGAACCGGTCCTCCCGACGACCGACGAGTTCCCATACGCCATCCGCGTTGTCAGCGAGACGATGATGTCGAACGGCTCCAGCTCCATGGCCAGCGTCTGCGGAAGCACGCTCGCCCTGATGGACGCCGGCGTCC
>JBDSJC010000103.1:0-29037 GCA_039917655.1 Tepidiformaceae bacterium | reverse complement strand
CGCTGGAGGGAAGTGTCGTGCTTGGCCTGGAGTTCGTCGTCCTCGCCCTCGCGCTGGAGGGAGGTGTCGTGCTTGGCCTGGAGTTCGTCGTCTTCGCCCTCGCGCTGGAGGGAGGTGTCGTGCTTGGCCTGGAGTTCGTCGTCTTCGCCTTGGCGCTGGAGGGAGGCGTCGTGCTTGGCCTGGAGTTTGTCGTCTTCGCCCTGACGCTGAAGGGAGGCGTCGTGCTTGGCCTGGATCATTCGCGCGACGTGCGCGTTTCCGAGGTGACGTTGGAGTTCGACCATCGGATGGCCCGGCACTCGCTGCTTTTCGGGCGCGGCCGTGCCTTCGTGCTCGTTGCTCTTGATCCGCATGCGCTGCTGCAGGTCGGCTGATTGGAAGTCGGACATGGCGCACCTCTTCGCGTGCATTCTAGACCCCACCGGCGGAATTGCCACCCCGCTAACCCGGAAGAGTTCCGTCGGAGTTGGGGTTTATGGGCTCAGGACACCGATGTATGGGCCGAACTCCGCTTCGGTCACCATTTTGCCGAGCTTCTGGTATTCGCGCCGCGTCGCCCGGATAAGATGACGCATGCAGAGCTGGCCGTCATCAGCCGCCGCCAGGAAGGCCGCCGAGAGGACGATGTTGCGGATGTTGCCACCCGAGATTTTGAACTGACGGGCGAGAAAATCGAAGTCCAGGTCTTCGCCCAGCGGCGCCTGTTCGGGCACCGTCCCGCTCCAGATCAGCCGCCGTTCTGGCTCTTCCGGCATCGGGAAGTCGATCACGAAGTGGAGCCTCCGTAGGAACGCTTCGTCAAGGTTCATCTTCAGGTTTGTCGAAAGAATCACCGGGCCGGAGTACTCCTCCATGCGCTGCAGCAGATAGGCTGTTTCGATGTTGGCATAGCGGTCGTGGGCGTCCTTGACCTCTGATCGCTTGCCGAAGAGGGCATCCGCCTCATCGAAGAAAAGGATCGAGTTCGAGCTTTCGGCCTCGGCGAAGATCGTACTCAGGTTCTTCTCCGTCTCGCCGATGTACTTGCTGACGATCCCCGAGAGGTCGATCTTGTACATGTCCAGCCCGAGCACGCCGGCGATGATGTCCGCCGCCATCGTCTTGCCGGTGCCGGACTGTCCGGCGAACAGGGAGAGGATGCCCTTGCCCATTGCGAGCTTGCGTTCGAATCCCCACACCTCGTAGACCGTGTGGCGGTGCTCCACCATGCCCGCGATTTCGCGCAGCTGCTGTAGCGGGTCCGAGGCAAGGACGATGTCCGTCCAGACGTAGTGAGGCGTGACCTTGTGCGCCAGGTTGTTCAAGATCGGCGTGGATTGCGCGCGCGCCGCCGCGTAGAGGTCTGCTTCGTCCACGGCGGGAGAGCCTGCGTTGCGCCAACGGGCGCTGCCGCGCGCAGCCTCCACGGCCTGCTCGATCTCGGTGATCCCGAGCTTGAATTTTCCGGCCACGGCCTCAAGCGTCGCCTCGTCGATCCCGTCCTCCGCAAGGTGCTTGCGCCAGAGGGCCAGGCGCGCTTCGTGTTCCAACGCGGGGACCGTGATCGTCACCCCGGGCCAGGCGAACGGCTCCTTCGAGGCGAGCACGAGCAGCGGGGCGCAGCTGTCTTTCGCGAGGAAGCGGACCCGTTCGGCGTCCTCTAGCTTGAGTTGGTCAACGCCGTCGAGGATGAGCGCGCAATTCTGGAGCGCGGCCTCTCGCGAGGCGCGCAGGAAGCCGGGTTCGAAGCCAAGCTCCGCGAAGAGCAACGGCGCCGAGGCGCGCAGCACGCCGAACCCGGCGGGCTGCGCCACCTGGTGCGTAACCGCCAGGATACGCGTCCGGTCCAGGCCGCTGACCGCGATCACCGGCGGGTGGAGCGATGTCACTGGCAGCGCTGCAAGCCCCTCGACTTGCGCCGCGAGCTCCGGCGGGAGGGCGGTGGCATGAGGTACTGCCGTGCGCTCCACCACGCTTTGGAGCGCCTCATCGAGGCCTGTCTCGTCTAGCAGATACGAGGCGATGCGCGGGTCAAGCGAGATGTAACGCGCGAGCAGCGGAGTGTACGCCTGCCCCTGCTCTTCGTGCAGGCTGATGAGGCGCATGCGGCGCAGTGGCGCGTCAGCGTGGAAGGCAGCCCGCAATGAGTGGCGCCCCTCCGGTGCTTCGAGCAGCCGCAGCGCGAGGTCCACGCGCGGACGCCGCTTCGAAACGTCGTCTTGGGTGTAGGCCACCAGCCGCTCGGTAGCGAGGTCGTATTCGGACGAGAGGCAGAGCAGCAGGCAGCCGGCCTCGAAGGGAGACAGGTGGCTGATCCCCACAAGGGTGGCGATCGGGCCGCCAGTTTCACCAGCGATGGTCTCCAGCTGGCTGCGGACTGCCTGCATCCGCAGCTCCGCGCTGGCGGTGCCTTCGTTCGCACTGCTGGAGCTAGCGTCCTGCACAAGGCGGTTGGCTTCGGCGTCCGAGACGTAGAGGCCCCGGTAGTCGTCTTCGCCAACAGCGATTCCCGCCGCGCGCATGCGCTCCACTTCAAGCGCCAGCAGTTGGCCGATAAGCGCGAGACCGCGATGGACGGCGTTCATCTCGGTCATGACTACCCGCCGCACACGACGAAGAGTGGAGTGGAACCTGAACTCGCAGTGTGGTTGGCGTCGCCCGAGTACGTGGCGGTCACGGTGTATGTTCCGTTCGCCTTGAACTGGCTAGATGTTGTAGACGTGCCGCCGCCGATCAACGGACCGCTTCCGCCACCGCCGCCGGCGCCGTCTACGGAAAACGTCACGTTCCCCGTGGCCGATGCCGGACTGACATTCGCTGTGAATGCTATGTAATAGGGATCTCCAGTGCATTCATAAGTAGCGGTGGCAGTCGTACTCGTGGAAACCATCGACGGCGGAGGCGCGTCAGGCGGCGGGCTTACCACGGCTTCGGACGAGGTCGTGCAGTTCGCGTAGTAGCAAACCCGCGCCGTCACCCGCACCGCGCCGGGCGCCTGGCGGAATGTGGTGAAGCTCTTGCTGGAGTTCGTGAGCGAGGCCGGAGCGCCGTTGACCGCCGTCCAGGTGATGTCCGTGTACGGCTCGCTAAAGGAGACCGTGCAGTTGACCTGCACGGGGTTCGAACCCGACACGTAGTTGCAGGCGATTGGGACGACCGGCGGAGGGTTGCCGGGCGGCGGCGTTGGCGTCGCCGAAGGGTTCACGGTGGGAGTCGGTGCGGGCGTGTTCGTCGAGCCCGGGGGCGGGAACTTCACCGTCACAGCCTGGACGCCTGACGTACATAACGTCGAGTTGCACGCCGTCATCATCACCGAGGCTACTGTGTCGCCGCTGAAGGACGTGGCGAACGTTGTGGCCCCCGGGGGTGCTGGCGCCGAGACACCGTTCACCGCCCAAGCGGTTGTCGTGTACGTGCCGGTGACCGTCCCAGTGCAGCTCAGGGCGGCGTTCTTGGGTGTTGGGTTGTAGGTCACCTGACAGGCGACAACCACGCTGGCAGGCGGCAGGGGCGTCGCCGTTGCTGGCACCCTGGTGGCAGTGGGCGCCGCGGTGGGCGATCCGCCAGCGCTGGGAGTGGTGGTGGTGGTGGAGGCCGCACTGCTCGGAGACGCGGTGGCGCCCGCCGCCACGCCGGCGCCGATGCCGCCGCCACCGGGCGATGCGCCGCCGTTCTCGGCCGTCGGCGTAACGCCGGGCACGGTAGTCGCCCCACCGACGGCGATGTTCGCCGGATCGAAGCTGGCGGCGATAACGGCCGGCCCGGTGTTGTCCTTCGATTCGAACGAATACTTGCCGGTCTTGTCGTAGCGGTGGAACGCTACGGTGGTCGGGCCCCCGTCCGGGCTCAAGACTTCGATCTTGTAGTCGTCCTTATTGCCTGGCAGGAAGATTTGAATCGTACCGTCGCCCGGCCGCGGAGGACTTTCGACGCAGGTGGGGTCCCGCCAGGCGTCCTTCGTGCTGTAAAAGGCGCCGTCGATGCCCAGCTGCACTGACTCTTTGACCTCTTGCTCCGTGCCTGTGTTCAGCGTCCCGACGACTTTGCCGCTTTTGTCCGTGACCTTCAGCCGCTCGGATTTCGGCACCGTGATAACGAACCCGCTCAAGTCGTTGCTCTGTTCGAAGAGGACGGAGCTCTTCACCTTGCCCTTGTAGACATCGAGCGTGCGGCGGTCAGCGTAGTAGGGGTCGTTGATCAGGATCTTGTCGCCGTCGAGGCCGACCGCGGCGATCCAGTGCCCGGGCACCTCAAGGATGATCGGCCGGCCCGCCTGCAGTTCCGAGCGGATCTCGCCCTCGGTGCCGGTGCCCGTGCGCACGAAGCGGATCGTCGGCGAACCCGGTTTGGCCCGTGCGATCTCGCCGGAGAGTTCGTTGACGGAGGTCCAGATCACGTCCCCGTAGGCGTAGCCGCGGCTCACCCAGCCGTGGTTCGTTTTCGTCGCTTGCGTGTTGAACCAAGTATTGACCGTTGCCGGGGTCAGTGCCGCGCCATCGGGCATGGTCAGCAGGCTGAACAGCGCCATCACGGTCGCGACGGAAGTCATGGCGCAGCCGCACTGCTCAATGGTCGTCCCGCACCAGTCCGGGCCGAACTCCGGGTCTTTCGCCTTCGCGTACTCGTCGCTCGCCCACGCGGGGTTGGTCTGCGCGAACAACGGCGCCGCAGACCCGCTGCTGGCCGCCGGGACGACCTGCTTCGCTGCCTTTACCGCATCGTTTTTGTCGCACATGTGGACGCCCGCGTAGGCGGCTTCGGCGTTCGCCGCTTTCGTGCCGCCGCCGTCGTTCAGGCCGAATTTCCAGGCCAGGGCGGCCACTACCGCGACGGCCAGCAGCACGGCGAGCAGTGCCGGTTTCTTCCAGCGTTCCAACGGAGGGACGACGGCGAGCAGGCCATCGGCGAGCACCGGATCGGCATCGATATGCGTTGGCCGGGCGATTACCTTGTAGGGCAGCACCGAGGCCCCGCCGAACAGCTTTCGCTTCGGCTGACGCACGCGGAAGCGCACGTTTCTCTGCTGGCCAGGGTAGAGGTCCAGCGTCGGCAGCTCGAACTCGTACTGCAGCTCTGCTTCGTCGTCTGCGCCGCTGAGTGCGTAGTTGGCCACTGTGTTGCCATCGTTCTGCGCGACAAGCGTGAAATCGCGCTTCGAACGGAGAGGCTGGACGCCCATCTGCGTCCCTTCGAACGGCAGCACCGTGATCTGCCCGAAGGCTACAGCTTCGCGCTGAAAGTCGAGCGAGGTGACAACCACCGAGTAGTCGAACTCGCCCATGAAGGCGTCCGGCGATTGCGGCGGCTGGATGACGATCGAGATCTCCTGGCGGGCGCCGGGCAGGAGTTTGAACGTCTGGTCGCTGATCGCCACCCACTCCGGCGGCAGGTCCGCAACGGTCACCGTCACCTGGTCAACGACTCGCCCGCGGTTGTGGATCACCAGCCGCGCGAAGGCTGCCATGCCGGGTTGGATCGGGGCTGGCGGGTCCGTCAGGTTGAGACGGATGACCGAAAGCGGGCCTTCGTCCGCCGGTTCGTCGTCCGCGCCAAGCGCGCCGGGCAGGAGCGATTCGGGTGACCCGGCTTCCGTCGCCGCGCCCGCCACGGGGGCCAGGTAGCGCGCCTCGACATCCCCGAAGCGGATCGCCTGGCTCGGCTCCACGAGGTTGGGGACGTTGGGTTCGATGATGTGGCCGTCAACGAACGTACCCTGGGCTGAGCCGAGGTCTTCGATCAGCAGACGGCCCGATTCGATCAACATGCGGGCGTGGCGGCGGGAGATGGAGAGGTCATCGATGACGATGCCGTTGCCTTCGGCGCGGCCAACGATCAGCGTCGGAAGGTCAAGTGGGAATTCGCGACGGCGACCGTCGGGCCCGGTGACCTCAAGGGTGCCGAATTTCATTGCGTCTCCCGCCAGGCGGTCCCGCGTCCTCCCCACGGCCCAGCCGGAGAATAGCGGTCAGGCGCGCTGAGTGCCATCGGCGGAGGGCGGCGTTTACCGGGCGCTCAGGTAATCGTGATCGTTACGGTGACGTAGCTTGGCGTGTTGGTGTAGTTGCCGCTCGTGTTTGTGTAGACCGCTGTGATGGTGTGGCTGCCGACAGCGAGGGTAACCCCTGAGATCTGGACCGAGTTTCCAGAGGAAAGCGTTTGCAGCGCCCCCACGTCCGTGCTGTTGTCCCTGAACTGCACGGTGCCAGCCGGTGCAAAGTTCGGAGTGACCGTGGCGGTAAACGTGAACGTAGTCGAGGTTGTGCCGGTCGCGGCTGACGAGGTGACCGTCACCGTGGGCGCGACCGGGGTGAGTGTGACGTCCGGACGAGGCGTGGGCGAGCTGCCAACGTTGATATTCGTGTCGCCCTCGAATGTCGCCGCGAAGTTGCTGTACGTTCCGGCGTTCGCGAAGCTCCCACTTCCCGTGGCAATGGGCGTAAAGGTTGCGTCGTTGCCGCTGACGGTCGCGGTCGCCACCACTGATCCGGTTGTTGAGCCCAACCTGAGCGTCACCGTGCCGCCGTCGGGGCTGGCGACCCCGGCAGTGACGTGGACGACAAAGTTAAGCGGTGTCCCAAGCGCGAACGATCCGGTTCCGGAGGTGATACTCACCGTCGGCGTCACCTTCGTCAGGATCACGTTGTTCGTGCCGCTCGAATCAGCCGCCGCCACATTCCCATTCGTGGCGTTCCCATTGAATCGAGCCACCAGGCCATACGTGCCCACATTCGGGAACTGGCCGCTGCCTGTGGTGATTCCCGAGAAGCTAGCGGTGTTGCCCGAAACGGTTTGCGTCGAAATTGCCGTGCCGCCGGTGCTCCCGACATAGAGCGAAACCGTGCCTCCGGTCGGCGACTGCGATGGAGTATTCACGGTCACCGTGATGTTCAGCGACGTCCCGATGGTGAACGAGCCAATGCCCGTCATGGTGATGCTGCTCGGCGCTACCTGGGCAATTGTGAGCAACTGCGGCGAAGACCCGCTGGTGGTGTACTTTGGCTTGCTGCGCGTGTCCGTGTAGAGCGCCTGGATGTTGTAGCTGCGCGCTGGAAGTCCGGTGGCGTCATATTGCGCGCCGCGGCCGCCTGTGATGCTGCTAACCGTCAGGACGTTGTTCGGTAGCGTCGCGCCGTTGAGATCCTGGAACGTGATTGTGCCGTCGATCGACCCGACGTTCGAGGCGCTCGTCACGATCGCCGTAATGGTGTTGGTCTGGCCGACGGTCGGCGTTGCCGTGGTCATCGTCATCGTGACCGTCGAGCCAATCGCGGCGATGGTCACCGGCTGGTTCGCCGCAACGTTGCTCGTCCCCAGGTTTCTGGTCCCGTTGAAGGTTGCCGAGATGGAGTAGGCGCCGGCGCCATCCAGCGGCGCGTTGTTCGTGGCGAACACGAGCTGAGCGCTGCCGTCCGCCGCCACCGTCTGCGGCGCTCCAACTTGAGTCCCATCCACCAGCTTGAAGGTCACCGTCCCGCCCGTCGGGTTTATGGTTCCCGAGCCAGTGACGCGAGCGGTGAGCGTGATGCTCGTTCCGAGTGCGGCGCTTGCTGGTGACACCGGATCAAGCGTTGCCGTGCTCGTCGCCTTGGTGAAGCTGAGCAATTGCGCCGCCGAGGTGGCAGCGTTCAGGTTCGCATTCCCGCCGTACACCGCGGTGATGCTGTAGTTCACCGGCGTCACCCCGTCCGCTGCGGTGGCGAAGTCGAAAGGCGTAACAGCACTGCTGAAGGCGAAGGTAGTCGTCGTTCCCGTCACGACCGGGCACGCAGCCAGAGGGACGGAACCGCAGAGGGCGCTGCCGCCGGACATGAACGTCACAGTTGGCGGTGTGGCGCCGCCCGAGCTGTCAGTGGCGGGGTTCAGCGCCCCGGTCCCGGGGATGGTGGCGGTGAAGGTTAGGTTCGCGCCGATTTGCGGGCTGGACGGGCTCACCGATACCGTCGGCACCGGGGTCACCTTGGTCAGCGTGAGCGTCTGCGCGCCCACCGTGGAGGACGCGTTCACGTTCGTGTTGCCGCTGAACGTCGCCGTGATGTTGTAGTTCTTCGCGTCGAGCAGGACCGTCGCGCCGGTGGTAAGCAGGAGCGAGACCTGGTTCGCGGCCCCTACGAACGCAGGACACGACAGCACAAGCGGAGCGCCGCAAAGCTGCGAGCCGTCGGCCAGGAATTGCACCGTACCGCCCACTGGACTGCGCAGACCTGTCCCCGCCACATTGGCGATCAGCGTAACGTCAGAACCCACCGGGCTGGGCGCTGGCAGCGTGAGGGTCACGCCGGAGTTGGCCTTGCTCACCGTCAAAGCTGCGGCTGGTGACGAAATGCCATCCGAATACTTCGGCTTGCTGCGATTGTCGTGGTAGCTCGCGGTGATCGAGTACGCACCCACTGGCAGAGACGATGCATCGTAAGTCGCACCGCGGCCGCCCGTCACGTCGCCGACATTGATGGTTGTGGTGCCCGGCAGCGGTCCGCCGGTCGAGGTGGTGAAGGTAACGGTGCCCGCGATCGGACCCTTGTTAGATGCTACCGCTACCACTGCGGTGAACGTGTTCGAATCGCCGATCTGGGGCGTCGCGGTCGTCATCGTCAGCGTGACGGTCGTCCCAACGCCGAGGAGGATGAGGCTCTGCGAACTTGCGGTGGCGCTAAGTGCCAGGTTGCGCGTCCCGTTGAACTCTGCCGTGATCACGTAGGGCCCGGACCCGTCGAGTGGCGCGACATTCGTCGTGAAGACGAGCACCGCAGTCCCCGAGGCAACAACCTGGGGAGTGCCGATCGCTACCCCACCCGCTTTGAACGTCACCGTGCCGCCATCTGGGCCGAGGCTGCCTGCGCCCGCCCCGGTCACGTGCGCCGTAAACGTGAGGGCGTCGCCCAGCGTTGGTGTTGGACTGACGGGCGAGATCGGGTCGAGGGTGACAGAGCTAGCTGCTTTGCTGAACGTGAGCGCCTGCGCGGGCGAGGTTGCCGGGCTCAAGTTCGCGTTGCCGCCGTAGACCGCCGTGATGCTGTAGAGCGCGGGGGTCGTTTGGTCTACATTCGTCGCGAAGTCGAAGGGCGCCGCCGCGCTCGGGACCGTCAGCGTGGCCGAGTTCGAAGTCACGACGGGGCAGGCAGGCAGCGGGATCGCGCCGCAGACGGCTGTCCCGTTCACCTCGAACTGCATTGTCCCGCCGGCCGGGTCGAAGGAACCCGAGCCAGGGACGTTGGCGGTGAACACGATCGAAGCGCCGATAACCGGCGCGACCGGGCTGAACGACACCGTCGGCGAAGGCGTTGCTCGCGCTACCGTCAGCGTCACTCCCGCTGAGGTCGCGGCCGTTAAGTTGTTGTTCGTGGCGTCACCCAGGAACTCAGCGGTGATTGTGTAGGCGACCACCGGCGCCACCGCCGACGTGGCCGCGCCGATCGGCGCGACTCCAGTCGGGACGGTAAGGCTCGCCTGGGTGCTGCCCGCAGCGATCGTCGGGCACGAAGGCGAGGCGAGGGGCGGTCCGCACAGTTGCACACCGTTGACGAGGAACCGCACGGTCCCACCGGCGGGGGAGAGCACGGCGAGGCCGGAATCGGCAACCGTCGCGGTGAGCGTCACCGTGGACCCCAGCGTCGTGGCAGCCGGAGGAGTGACCGTGACGGCCGACGTGGCTTTGCCAATCACGAGCGTCATTGGAACCGACGCGCCGCCCGCATACTTGGCGTCACCACTGAACGTGGCGACAACATTGGTGTAGGTGCCGGCATTCAGCAGGTTAAGCAGCAGCGTGGCCTGGCCTGCGTTCGGCGGACCCGAGGCAAGGACGGCGCTAGCGCCGCCGCCGAGGATCGGCACCTCGTTGCTCGAGAACGTCACTTTGCAGAATGGACCCGTGCAGATGCCGGTCGAGAAGGCGCCCGGTCCCGGCAGCGACACCGGAGCAAGGGCGGCGGTCAACGACCCACTCCCGCCAGCAGTTAGCGCACCCACAGGCGCAGTCAGTGTCACGGTCACCGGCGCCGCAAGCACGGTCAGTGTTTGCGAGGCGGTAGCGGGGCTCGGGTTGAGGTTGGTGTTCCCCATAAACGTGGCAATGATCGGATAGCTGCCCGCGTCGCTCAGCAGCCCGGAAGTGCTGACCACGCTGGCGGTTGCCACTCCAGCGGTAACCGTCGCTGTTCCAACCACAGTCGCGCCGCTGCGGAACTCCACGGTGCCGCCATCAGGCGAAGCGAATAGAGCGCCAGTGACGCTCGCGCGCAACGTCAAGGTGCTGCCAGCGCTCACTGGGTTCGGCTCTAGCCCCGGGGAAACAGGGTTCGTCGTCCCAAGGACAATCGAAGGGGTGGTTTTCGTGATCGTCAACGGCTGTGTGCCCGATGTGCTGGGAGCGACATACGTCGTGCCGTTGTAGGTCGCGGTCAAAGTGTGACTTCCGGCATTCGCGACGCCGATGTCGCCCGCGATAAACGAGAAGTCGGTCGTTCCCTCGGTGCTGGCGGTCCCGCCGGAAATGGCCGGGGCAAGTGGCAATGTCTGAACTGCAACTCCGTTGTTCCTCAGGGTCACCGTACCGCCGTTCACCGTCGCCTCAGGCGCGATGAGAGGACTCGGAGTGGTGACTCGGACCCTCACGTTTACGGTGCCGCCAACTGTTATCGAAGCAGGCGATAGGGGGTCGAGCGTTGTCGTCGACGGCGATGTCGATGTGAGAGCCGCGACTCTCTGTTCACTGAGCGCGGTAGGCGTAAAGTAGTAGCGAAAGTTCGGATCGCCCAATGGGTTCTCCGGCGCACCGAGGAACTTGGCGCGAATCTCATGTAGACCGGCAGGACCAGCCGGGAAAGAAACGGTCGCAGTGTTCGATGTCGTTAACTTCGGTGCCGGGATGATAAAAATGGGCACCCCGTTGTCCGTGAACTGGACGAAACCTCGCGCCTCAGGTGGATCGACGGTCACAGTCGCGGTCACGGTGCCGTCCTGAGGGACGATTGGTGGGCTGAGCGTGACGACGGTGGTGGTGGAGGTGGAAGCCTGCACAAGAAGCCGCGCAACGCTCTGGTCGGGCGGCCCAACCGACTGAGGCTGGCACGTAAAGGCCGCAGTGGCCGTCGCACGAACGTAGTAAAGGCCAGGGATGCTCGGCGCGGATACCGTCCAAGGAGCGACGGCCACTCCTGGCGCTAGCTCGCCCAGGCCACCGCTGTACACGCACTGCGGGCCGACCGGCGGCGTCACAGGGACATTCGCCGCGTTGCCGCCGATGCCGAGGTAGATTTGGCGGATGCACCCGGCACAAACAGTTGGCCCCGCGGCCCGAGTGCCCGAGCCAGAGATTGTGATCGCGCCGCCCGGCACCACGATCACGTCATTCGCTCCACTGCCGCCGGGCGCCTGGCGCACCCCGGGACCCGTCACCGCTACATTGCCGATTATTGTGCCTCCGCCGAGGTCCAGGGTCTGGGCGATCAAGCAGTTTTCATCGACTCTGAACGGACCCGTGCCCTCTTGCAGCAAGTTGTTGTTCACAGAGTCGCAGCCGTCCTCTATCGGCGGGACGAGGGTGAGCACGGTTGCGGCCGAGGTGCTCCCGAACAGGTTGGTACCTCCGGAGTAGACGGCGTCAATCGAGACATCGGCGGTATTTGTCTTCGTGGGATTCAGCGTGTAGTCGAGTGGCCCGAAGCCGGTCGCCAGTGTGACCTGTGCAAAGCCCAGCGAGCCGGCCGTAAAGATCGAGGCGCTCAGTCCAACCGGGATGGTGTTGACGCGGAACTGAATGGTACCGCCCGCCGGAGGCACTGGCCCGGTCACAATCGCCGTGAACGTCGTGGTGGCTCCGAGCGCAACATTCTTGCTCTTCAACGCCGCGGTAGTCTTCGATCCCCCGATGCTCACATCCACGTTCGGAGACGTCTGACAGATCGCGAAGTTGCAGACCGTTGCGGTCACGCGCAGTTTGTTGACGGTGTTCGGCATGACATCCGTGGTGAACGTCTTGCCCTGGCCCGCGGCTGGTACGGCGCCCGGCGCAGTCCACGAAATCGAGGTCGAAGGCCCACTGAACAGCGCCCCACAAGTGACAACGGCGCGCGGGTTTGTGCCCTGCTCGAACTGCGTACTGCAGTTCACAATCACGCCGGTCGCCGGCGGGGTTTGCGCCGGTGCGGGGCCACTCCCGGGGCCGCCGGTGCTGCCGGGGCCGCCGCTCAAGCCTGTGGTGGTGCCCGGAGCCGGGAACTGGATCTTCTGCGACGCGGAGGTGGATTTGCAGATCGTGCGGTTGCAGACCGTCGCGCCGACAGCCGCCTGACCGTCCGAGGTGAAACTCATGATCAGCAGCTGCTGGTTGTTGAATTCGTCGAAAAGCTTGCCGTTGGCCGACCACCGCGTGGTTGTGAACGGCCCGGTGATATCGAGCGTGCAGATCAGCGTCGCTTCGTGGGGATCGACCGAGTAGACGGCGCTACAGCCGAGCAAGAGGTTTTCGGGCGCCGTGAGCGGCGGAATGGTCACCGGCGGCGGTAATGCGCCTCCGCTTCCCGGCCCTTGTCCCGGCAGCCTCGGTTTGCGCTTGATCGTCTCGCCCGGACTGTGCGCGAACTTCAGGGGCGTTTCGAGGATGAACGAGCCGAAGCCGACGATCCGGTTGTCTTCTTCGTTCGCCTTACCGGGGCTGAAGGTTATCTGGTCGCCGACGAGGAAGCCTTCACTGTTCTGGATCGCCACGAATTGGTCGCCCGGGATGGTCCCGATTGAGATATTCGTCTCGGCCGCGGGTTCTGGGGTGGCCGTGGGCGAAGGGGCCCTGGTCGTCGTAGCTGTCGCTGCCGCGGCGACTGTGGGGACCAGGTTCCCGCCGCCGCCGCCGCCCGTTGTCGTCTTCTCAGGGGTGGGCAAGCCGCCCGCGATGACTTTCACGTCCGCCTTGCCCGCGGCGGGGTCCACCGAAAGCTGGGCGACTGCCGAGCCGGGGTTATCGATCGTCTGCACAGACGACTTGCCCTTCTTGTCGTAGGTGTGGATCGTGATGCTCGTGGGCTTCCCGGACGCATCGAGCACTTCGATCTTGTAATCGTCCGCGGACCCGGAAAGGATGATCTGGTTGGTGCCGGCGTCCGGGGGCGGTGCGCTTTCGATGCAACTCGGGTCCCGCCAGGCCTGCCGCGTGCTGTACGAGGCGCCAGGAATCTGGTTGACGGCGCCCTTCGCAGCATCATCGGCCGTGCCCGTGGCGAGCGAGCCGACCACGCGGCCCTGCTTGTCCGTGATTCGCACGCGCACATCCGAGGGCGCCGTAAAGACCACGGCGCTCAGGTCGTCGCTCGGTTCGAAGATGACCGAACTCTTGACCTTGCCCTTGTAGACGTCGAGTGTCTTGCGGTCGCGATAGTATGGGTCGTTGATCAGGATCGAATCGCCATCGAGCCCGACGGCAGCGATCCAATGCCCTGGCACCTCCAGGATGATCGGGCGGCCTTGCTTCAGTTGCTCTTTGACTTCGTCGTCGCTGCCGTTGCCCGTCCGCGAGAAGCGGATCGTGGGCGTCCCGGGGCGCACTTTAGCCATCTCGCCGGACAATTGGTTGGCGGCTGTCCAGATGACGTCACCGTAGACGTAGCCACGACTAACCCACCCTCGGCTCGTCTTGTTCGCCTCTTCGTTGAACCAGGTGTTCATCGCTTCCGGGGTTAGCGGCTTGCCGTCTGGCATGGTCAGCAGGCCAAAGAGCGCCATGGTTGTGGCCACCGAGGTCATGGCGCAGCCGCACTGTTCGATCGTGCTGCCGCACCAGTCCGGACCGAACTCCGGATCCTTCGCTTTGGCGTACTCGTCCTTGCCCCAGCGCGGGTCGTTCTGGGCGAAGTACGGAGCGCCGGGGTCAGTCCCCGATACCAGGGCGCTGGCGCCGCCCGGCTTCGGGACGGCCGCATCTTCCTGCTTCTGGCGAGCCTGAGCTTTCGCCGCTTCGTCCTTATCGCACATGTGGACGCCCGAGAACTTCGCCTCGGCGTTGGCGGAAGTGACCACGCTATCGGAACGAAGCAGCAAGATTGCGACAGCAACCAGGGCGATCGCGCCCACAGCCACCAGGAACATCGCCGGAGCAACGAACTTCTGGAGCGGTGGGCGGGTGGCCAGCTGCCCGAGAACGGTGACTTTCTGGCCATTCGGCCCATCCGATTCCGCGTGGACGTTGAACGGCAGCACCATCGGGACGCCGAGCATCCGGGTCTTGTGACGGACTCGCAAGCCAATGATGCGGCGTTCGCCGGGCTGCAGGTTTACCGCCGGCAGTTCGAACTCGTAGCGGTAAGCGGCATCAGCGTCTTCGCCCTCAAGCGTGTAGGTCGCTGCCTCGTTGCCCCGGTTTTCGGCGACCACCCTGAAGTCGCGCCGGCTGCGCGGCGCTTCAAATCCCAGCGCGATGTTCTGAAACGGGGCCAGCGTGAACTGCCCGAGCGTCGATGCCTCGCGCTGGTGTTCGAACGAACTGACCTGGACCGTGAAGTCGTAGTCGCCGGCGAGGGACTCCGCCTTGCGTGGCGGGATGATCGTGAGTTGGACGATCTCAACAGCGCCCGGCGGAAGCGCGAGTTCTGGCCGATCGAGCCGCACCCAACCCGCCGGCAGGTCCGGCACCGAAACCACCACGCGGTCGACGACATTGCTGCGATTGTGGACCCGCAGGGTGGCGATCCATGGCGCGCCGGCGATGACCGGAGCGTTCGGCGCCATGAGCGTTACGCCGAGCCGGGACGCGATCGCGAAGTCTTCGCCTCGTGCGCCGTCACCTTCACCGGGCAAGGAGATGGCGCCAGGCTGTAGTTGGAGCTCCGTGGGCGGTGGCGGTTCGAACCGCACGGCAACGTCGCCGAACCGCAGTTCAGCATCGTCTTCGACCAGATTCGGGACGTTTGGGGCGATGCGCACGCCGTTGATGAAGGTCCCCTGGGCGGACCCAAGGTCCTCAACCAGCAGGTGGCCGGAATCAACGGTCAGCCGCGCGTGGCGGCGCGAGACCGTCAGGTCGTCAAGGACGATCGCATTGCCATCGGCGCGGCCCACCACGAGAGACGGGAGATCGAGCGGTAGGTCCCGCCGTCTTCCCTCGCTGTCCGTGATCTGTAATACGCCGAATTTCACGCCACGTCCCCGGCCGTTAGCCCAAGGCGCCAGCGTTTGCCGCGGGCGCGTTCGTTCGCAGGATAGACCGAAATTGCCGGGTATGACCACAGCAAATCTTCACAAAACCGCTTTTCAGATGGAGTTCTTACCGCGACCTGCTATCTGGATGTTCGGCTGAGGTGGGTCTCACAATCAGCCTGTTTGCACCGTCCACGCCACTTCGCCGGGAGAAACGGTCGCAATCCAGTAAACGGCGCCTCGCGTCAGAGTGCTGAAGTCGTTCGCGCCGGGGATGCCCTCGGCAAGCGTGAAGTAGCCCTTGTACACCAGGTTTTCGGCGTCCCAACGGAAGATGGCGCTCACCCTGGTGGTGACGTCGCTCGCCGCTGTCGCCGGGGAACCACGCAGTGCGTCGCCGACAGCAATGCCATCCCGCCCAAACCAGGTAAGCAGCGTCCAGCGAAAGGTGAGGCTGTAGGTGATGACGCCCGCCGGCCCGGGGGGCGGAGGGGTGGTGCTGCCGCCGCTGCCGCTCGATGATTTGTAGGTGAAGTTAGCCACAATATCGCTGGTGCCGTTCGATGTCGTCACCGTCACCACTGTCTGGCCCGAGACATTCGGTGGGGCCACGGCCTTGAGCGTGGTGTCATTGACCAGGGTGCAGCTGACCGCCGGGACAGTCCCGAACTTCACCGCCCCTGGGCACACCACGCCGCTGAATCCCGCACCGGTAATCGTCACTTCCTGACCGCCAAACGTTGCCGCTGAGTTGGGGTCGATCGTTGTAATGATCGGCACGGCCGCAACGTAGGTAAACTTCGCCGTCAGGCTGATCGGACTGGTGTCCGGGCCCTTGGTGACTCGCACGTCCCTCACCCCCGCGGCGGCTGCCGGAGGCGTGAGCAGCGTGATCTGCGTGGCGCTATTCACGTTCAGGTTGTCGACGTTGACGTCCCCGAACTTGATGGTCAGGCCGGCCGTAAAGTTCTTCCCCGTGACGATCACGATCGTGCCGCCCGTCGTCGGTCCGGTGGCGGGGTTCAAAGCGTCAACGATCGGCCCGTTCGTGTACGTGTAGAGGTCTTCGGGGACGATTGGGCTGTCGCCGGAAATCGTGGTCAGGCGAATGTCGACCGCGGAAGGGGCGAGGGCCGCCGGGACCGTCACCGTCAGCTCGTTCTGGCTCACGAAGATCACCTTGTCCGCCGCCACTACGATGCCCCCGAACTTCACGGTCGCGTTCGAGGTGAAGTTCAGGCCTTTGACCGAGATCACGTTACCGCCAGCAATCGGGCCGCCGTTGGGCGTGACCGAAGTGATCGTCGGCCCCGTGTACGAAAAGTTGTCCGCCGCGGTGTTGGGGGAAGGAATGCCCTGCGCCGTCACCACCACATCAACATTCCCGGCCCCCAGGGGCGAGACCGCACGAATGCTGTTGGGGCTATCGACGAAGACCGCAGTCGCCGCGATCACGCCAAACTTCACGGTCGAGCCCGGGAGGAAGCCTGTCCCCGAAATCGTTACGATCGTCCCGCCTGTCACCGGGCCATTCGTGGGCGTGATCGACGAAATGATCGGACCGCTGGTGTAGCTAAAGTTGGCGTTGGTCGTGAACGGGCTGTCGCCAAGCGTCGTCCGCACTGTCACCTGTTGGGTCCCGGCCCCCGGCGGGGCGGTGGCGGTGATCTGCGTGTCTGTTTGGAAAAGGGGGTTAACGGATTCGTTGCCGCCGAAAAGCACTCGCCGCACGGAGGGCCCCGGGAGCTGCGCCAGGAATCCACTGCCGGTGATGATCACGAGCGTCCCGCCAGATTCCGGACCAAAGGCCGGGGTGATTGCGGTGACCTGCGGTCCGCCGGTGTAGGTGTACTTGGTTTCCTGGGTCGGCGGGCTGAACCCGGCGGTGACGTCCACAACGCCGGGGCCGTGAGCGGGGGATATAACTCGGATGATGTTCACGGTGGCGCTGGTGCTGATATTCGTGCAGTTGTTGGACACGATTGGCAACGGGACGCCGCCGAAAAAGATGGTCGCCGCAACGCCCGGATTCGTGCAGTCCAGCCCGCTGTTGCCGGTGAGTTGCACGGCCGTCCCTCCCGCCGCTGACCCACTGGCCGGCGAGACGTTCGTGACCGTTGGCCCAGTCGTAACGGTGAAGCGATCCGCGAGCGAACGGAAGCTCTCCTCGATGGCTGGGCTTCCACTTGGCGAGCCAGTCTCCACTTTCACTCGGAGGTCGTACTCGTCGCTGATGATTGGCGGTACCGCGAGAGTGAGTGAGGTTGGGCTGAGGATGCTGAAGGTTGTACTGGAGAACGTGGAACCGGACGCCAACCGTGGATACCACTCGACGCTGCGGGTGCAGGGGGGGTCACCGGGTGAGATCGGCAACACGCCGCAGATCGCCACGAAGTTGGTGCCGGTGATCGTGATCAACGTGCCGGGAATCGCGCTGCGCGGCGCGACCTTGGTCACGGTTGGCGCGAAGATGCCCACGATGTGAATCGGCGCCGTGCTCTTGCCGAAGTCGATCGACCCTCCCGTCACGCTCAGGATCGTCACTCGCACGTTGCGCGTGAAATATCGGGACTTGTTCAACGTCTGGAAAAAGAACGTCTTCGAGGCTTCGTTCGTGCCCTGCTTGAAGGTGTAGAGCTGCGTGATGGTGCCCGACGGATAGTCCTCGTCCACCGTTCCTTCGGAAAGCTGGACTGTGAGCACCACATCCTGCGTGAGCACCGCCCCGCCGGTGCGATTTACGGTGACCGCCACAGCCGTGCCCTCCTGGGTGACGTACTCGGGCTTGTCGAGCCCAAACGTGCCTTCGCCCACGGCGAACGCCGGGCGGGCCGCTTCGTGGCCAAAGAGCGCGATGGCGGCGGCCACCAGCCCAAGCAGCAGGATCTGGCGTGGGACGCCCAGGGAAAGCACGGACCGCGAACGCACAGGCTCTCCTTGCTTCTTCGAAAGTCGCGTTCGTGCTCGCAGACCCCGCTTCTTCGAGAGGCTGAGCTATGAGACCGCACTGACCCGGGGGGCGACGGGAGGTGCGCTTGGAATGCCGCCGAACGCGCTGACGAAGGCCGCTGGATAGTACCGGTTGCCCCGCACTGCGTCTTGCAGGGATTCACTCCCCTCCAATCGGCTGCTCGGCCACCAGGGCGGTTTCGGTCGCTTCTCAGGTTCAACCCGCGTAGATCCCATTAACTGTTAAGATTTTGACGTTTTGTCTTTGGCATGGCGGTCATTTACCGCGGTCAAGGATTCACTCGTAAGGTTCACCCTGTTTGCTGCATGGAAAGCATGACGAATGCAGGATCCCTCCGTGAACCGCGGGACTCCCCCGTCTATACTCGGCGCAAACCTCGATGAGTTGACGCCATGTTCTTCCACGATTCACCCGAGCACGCCGCGTTCCGCAGAGAGCTGAAAGCGTTCCTCGCAGCTCAACTCCCAGCTGGTGAGTGGGAGATGCGCAACGACCGCGACCACATCACCGATGACCAGGCTGCGTTCACCAAGGACTTCAGGAAGAAGCTTGCCGGGCAGGGTTGGCTAACCATGGGTTGGCCGAAGGAATTCGGCGGCGCTGGCGCCAGCTACATGACGCAGACCGTCTATATGGAAGAGATGAGCAGCGCCGGAGCTCCCGGCGCCTACGACCAGGGAGTATGGCTGGCCGGCCCTTCGTTGATGATGCACGGTACTCCCGAGCAACAGGAGCGCTGGCTGCCGCCGATGCGCACCGCGGATGTCCACTGGTGCCAACTCTTCAGCGAACCGGGGGCTGGCTCGGATCTTGCCGCCCTCCAGACGCGGGCCGTGCGTGATGGCGATGAGTACATCCTCAACGGCCAGAAGATCTGGACGAGCGGCGCCCAGGACGCTGATTGGGGCATTCTGTTGGCCCGCACGGACCCCGAGGCGCCAAAGCACCGCGGCATCACCTACTTCATGCTGAACATGAAGACGCCGGGCGTCACCGTCCGCCCGCTCGTAAACATGATGGGCAGCGAGCACTTCACCGAGGTATTCCTTGACGACGTCCGCGTGCCGGCGGATTGCCGCGTTGGTGAAGAGAATCGAGGGTGGTACATCGCCACCACCACGTTGGACCAGGAGCGCAGCTCCATTAATCGCGTCGTCATGACCCGCAGCACTCTCGGCGGCCTGATCGATTTCGTCAGGGAGACGCCAGATCTGCGTGGCCGCGCCGAGATTCGTCACGAACTCGCCGAACGCCACATGGAGTTCGAGATCGGGCGCTGGCTCTGCTATCGCGTTGCGGAGATGCAGAGCAAAGGCAAGGTGCCAAACTCCGAGGCGTCCGTCTCGAAAGTCTTCGGCACCGAGTTGCAGCGCCAGATGGGCGTCACCGGCATGCGTGTGCTCGGCTTGGCCGGCCAGGTCGAACCGCCCTCGAAGTACGCGCCGTTGAAGGGCCGCGTCGAACGCTGGGCGCTCGCCGCACCGAGCTACACCATCGCCGGCGGCACCAGCGAAGTGAACCGCAACATCATCGCCACCCGCGGCCTGGGCCTGCCCCGCGCCTGAACCGGGCGGCGCTCCGTCCGCCTTGCCCCTGGCCCGCACCGGGCCCACGCTTATCCCATGTCCGACAACAGCTTCAAGACCGACGGGACGATCGATAGCTTCCCGAACCGCTTCCCGGGCCGCGACTACGTCATCGAATTCACCGCGCCCGAGTTCACCAGTATGTGCCCGATGACCGGTTTGCCAGACTTCGGCACGATTACCGTCAGCTACGCGCCGATCGAGCGCTGCATCGAACTGCGCAGCTTCAAGTACTACCTCCACACTTTCCGCGACAAGGGGATCTTCTACGAAGACGTGGTCAACACGATCCTCGATGACGTCGTGGCCGCGATCGAGCCTGCCTACCTTGAAGTGTGCGGCGAGTTCAACACGCGCGGCGGGATCTCGGCGCGCGTCACGGCAAGCTACCCGGAGGAGTAAGAGCGCGGGTTCCGTGACGGATATCACAAACGGACGTAAGCTTGCCGCGTGGCTGAGCAAGGCGTGCGGTCCGCAGCCCTGAGAGGCTCACCGGTTGAACCCTGCCCACGCCGCCACGGGGAGTTAGAGCATGTCCGTCAAGGCTGACCCGAGCGGCTTCCCGCAGCGCCGTCTCTCGGAGGTGCGCGGCGTATCGACTGCCGAAATGCGCGATGTGCAACGTGCCGCCCAGGAAGAGTGCGGCCTGGACATCCTCCAGATCACTGAAAACGGCGGGCGTGCCGTTGCCCAGCTGGCCCTTGCCATGCTTGGCGGCAAGGGCCGCGGACGGCGCGTTGTGGTCCTTACGGGTGGGGGCAACAAGGGCGCCGCCGGTATGGCCGCTGTCCGGCACCTGGCCAACTTCGGTGTCGCCGCACAGCCCGTCTTCGCCGGGGTGGAAGAGGACATCTCGCCCACCACGCGCCGCCAGCTTCAGATCCTGAAGGCGTCCGGAATCGTCGAACCAGGCAGCCTCGATACGAGCGAGATCGGCCTCGAGGACCAGCTCGCGGAAGCCGACCTGCTGATCGATGCGCTCGTTGGCTACGGGCTCGAAGGTCCTCCCGCGGGCATCGCGGCAGCGGTCACCGAGCTCGCCGTCGCTTCGCGCCGGCCGATCCTCGCGATCGACGTACCGACAGGGGTCAACGCCACCACTGGGCTGGCCAGCCACCCGGTCATTCGGGCGACAACCACGCTCATGCTCGACCTGCCAAAGAAAGGCTGCCTGGAGATCGCCAGCCGGGGGTACGTCGGCGAACTCTACCTCGCGGACCTGGGCATCCCGGTGACGATCCATGAGCGGCTGGGGCTCCAGAACGCCTGGATTTTCGAAGAAGGGCCGATCGTCCGGCTGAAGCGCTAAAGCCGCCAGGCGCCGGGGTTGCTTCCAGCCGTAGACTTGAGTCCAACCGATCCCGGAGACCCGCCATGCCACTCACCCGCTACGTTAAAGACGCCCACGCCATCGGTAAGCTCCAGGATGCCTTCGCCACGCCTGCCTTTCTCGATATTCGCACCCTGGCAGTGACATTCGAGACAGACCCCGAAGTGGTGCGCGAACTGCTGCCGCCGCCATTGCTCCCGGCCAGCAAGCCAAGTGTCACCGTCTCGGTAAGCGACATTGGCCGCTCTAACTGCGTGGGTCCGTTCCTTGGCGCAAATGTGAGTATCGGCTGCAACTACGAGGGCGAAGAGGGCGTCTACTGCCTGACGATGCCGATGAGCACGGACACCGCTGTCATATTCGGCCGTGAGCTGTACGCCGAACCCAAGAAGCTCGCGGACATAACCCTGGAGATCAACGACAACGGGCAGGCACGCGGCGCCGTCACCCGGCACGGGGTCACCTATATGGAGCTGCGGGGCATCTTCGAAGACCCCATGATGGATTTCGTTCGCGACACCGTATCCAGCCACTACTACGTGAAGTTCATGCCATCCGCCGACGGCCGCGGGTTTGCCCACGAGCCCGAGCTCATCCGCGTCACGCACCGTGGCCACACTCGGCGGCTGGTCCGCGGCAACGGAACGGTCACTTTCCGCGAATCCGTCCACGACCCGCTGATCGACATCCCGGTGCTTTCGGTGACCGGCGCAACGCTGGTCGAGAGCGACACTCACACGACCGCCGAGGTGGTGGCCACCATCTCGGCCGCAGCGTTCCTGCCCTACGCCTTCGCTAAGATCGACAACCTGGCCGAATGGGCAATTTCGCCGGCAGCGGTGGCCGGCGGGCGCGCTTAATAGCCCCGGCTGTCCCAGAGGATGTCGCCCACACCCGCCAGCTTCGCCTGGTAACGTGAGGCCACGAAAAGCAGGTCGCTCAAGCGGTTGAGATAGGGCACCACGAACGCCCCCACGGGCTCTTCGCGTGACAGCGAGATTGTGATGCGTTCGGCCCGGCGGCAAACGGTGCGTGCCACGTGCAACTGTGCTGCCGCGGAGTCGCCTCCGGGAAGGATGAAGCTCTTCAGCGGCTCAAGGTCATCGTTCCAGCCGTCGATCCAACCTTCAAGCTGATCCACGTGGCGCTGTTCGATCCCCGGCACCTTAAATCGCAACTTGTCCTCTTCAAGGATGCAGAGGTCCGAGCCGACGTTGAAAAGCACCTGCTGAATGACGAAGAAGGGCGGCTTCATCGAATCGTCCAGCCCGGCTGCCACGACTACCCCGATAACGGAGTTCAGTTCGTCGACCGTGCCGTACGCCTCGATGCGCAGGCTGTCCTTCTGCACGCGCTGGCCTCCGCCGAGCGCCGTGCTGCCGTCGTCCCCCGCCCGCGTGTAGACCCGGTTGATATGTACCATGCACACAGCATGGGGCATGGGCGCTCTTCCCCGCCACGCCACGCCGCGTCACAATGGCGGGACCTAAGCAAGTCCCCTGGAGCCCGCCTTGGCCGCACCCGTTTCGCGTTGCATCCGTTGCTACGCCGACTTTTCGACACCACCGCACCTGATGGCCGGCCGCGCCTACTGTTGCGCAAGCTGCTCGGTCGGCTCGGCCTGCGAGCACCAGGGCATCCACCGCCCTTCCAACGTGCGCCGCTTCGATTCGATGTTCGACCCCTTCCGCAAGGTCGTCCGCCACGCCGCCACGTTCGAAACCGATCGCCAGGGGGACTGAGATGACTTCGCCCGCTATGGCGCGCTTTTCCGTTGGCCAGTCACTTCCCGAATTCTCCGTGCGTGCGCACAACGCCGCAACGCATTCGGACAACAAGATCCACGAAGACTCGGTGGCGAAGGCGTACGGCTTTCGCGGCGGCCTGGTGCCCGGCGTCACGGTGCACGCCTACATGACGCGGCCGTTCACCGAACACCTCGGGTTGCCCTGGGTGGAACGCGGTACGATCAGCGCCCGCTTCCTCAAGCCGTTCTACGAAGGCGACGAATGCCGCGTGTTGGCAACCGTAACGGCCGTGACCGATCGCGCCGTCGAGTTCGAAGTCGCCGCACATAACGAGGACGGCGAACTCTGTGGGTCTGGCAGCGCGTCCCTCCCGTTCGATGCAGTGCGCCCGCCATCGCCGGACGCCGTACCTCTGGCGCCGCTGCCCGCAGAACGGCCCGAGGCCGGTGTTGAATCGCTCGCCATTGGCACGGTTCTGGGCACGCTAGAGTGGAATTTCGAGTTCGAAGGCTACTACGCGGAGTATCTCGCGGAGGTCGCCGATGACCTCTCCCTCCACCACGGCGTGGATGGTGTGGCCGCTCCCGGCTACCTCGTCCGCTGGGGGAACTCGGCACTGACGGCGAACGTGTTGCTGGGACCGTGGGTCCACGTTTCAAGCGAGGTGCAGCACTTCTCAGCCGCGCATCCCGGCGATCAGCTTCGCAGCGCCGCTATCGTCACGGACCTCTTCGAACGCAAGGGCCACCATTTCGTCGACCTGGACGTAATCATCGTCGCGAACGAGACCCGTCCGGTGATGCGCATCGCGCACCGCGCGATCTACCAGCTCCGCCCGGCGTAGAGGGTCCGCCGCCTCGAGTTTGACCCTCGCACCCGCAGCCGACACGATCGTCGCATGGCTCTCTACGAATACCTCTGTTCCGCATGCGGCGCGCGCACCGAAAAGCGAATGCCCATGTCCGATGTCCTCCAATTGATCCCCTGCGGGAAATGCGGCAAGCAGGCGCACAAAGCGTTCGGTGGCTTCGCGCTCGTTGGCCGCGCCGATGCCTCGCTCGGCGACGGCCCAGCCCCATGGGACAGCGACGGCGGCGATGACGACGGCGGCGACATGGGCGGCATGCCCGACGACTTCGGGGGCCACGGGCACTCACACGGCCCCGGCGGTCACTCCCACTAACCCAAGTCCCCGTCAGTCCCGCGCGAGGCTGACCATGATCGCCGAAAACTCCCGGTTATACGGCGGGATGACCACTGGCGTGGGCACGGGCGTTGGCGCCGGTCCGCCAGGGTACTGCGCGCGCAAAGCGTTCTTGTCGTCGTCGGTCAGGCTGCGCCGCTGGTCACCGTCGTTCAGGTACGGAAACATTACCGACAGCTTCTCCGCGGCAGTGCAGCCCGAGGCTGAGTCGCAGGGATGCGAGATGCCTGCCGCGTGGCCCAGTTCGTGGAGGATCGTCGAGGCCAGGTCGTAGCTTCCGCGAGGCGTGGTCGCCGCAATAGACCAGCCGGTCCCGGCGTCCAGTTCCATGTCGAACTCGAGGATTGGTGAGCCGCTGCTTTTGAAGAGCGTGCAGGTCCGGCCGAGGACTCCGGCGCTCAGCCCGGTCGAGTACTGAATCGTGTTAAAACCGTCGGCCTCGATGCTCTCGCTACAGGCGCCCGTCCCGCGCGAATTCGTCCCGCCAAAGGCGAACGAGAACGTCGCCGGCGTGACCGCGTTCCACTGCTCAACCGCGTTTTGAATCGCCTCAATTGCCGGCGGATTCGCGCCGGCTCCCGCCGAGTTGTAGGACACCTGTAGAGGCAAGGATCCCGGCGCCCATTTGTGCTTGCCGATCTTGTACTGCGCGGTGACCGTTGCCTCGCCTTGCGCGACGCCCATAGCGCGGTCGGCAGCAGCTTCCGCGTCGGGCGCCCGGTCGAGGTCGATCCAGAGCCGCTGCTCCACGGTGTACTCGCCCCGCGTGGCGTAGCGGACGACCTCAACGACTCGTGGCGCATCAGACTCGGCACTGGCCGGGGCATCGAGCGGCCGTGCAAGCGCCACCCCACAGAGGGCGATGGAGACCACCGCTGCGGTCAGCGGGAGTGCCCGGAACGGAAAGCGTCTCAAGCGTGACCTTTCGATTTCATCTCAACGAATGCTGCGGCACAGGCGGGATCCGGACAACGCAAAAGCAGAGCGGCCGGTAACGGAGGGTGTACCGAACGCAAAGAGGCCATGCAGCGCGCATGGCCTCTTCACTCTCCTGATGCTTGTGCGCCCGAACCCCGCACCGGCGGTTACTTGCCGAAGTCGAAGCCCGAGTCAGTGCAGTCCTTGTTCTTTTGCGCGGCCTTCTGGAGCCGGTCCTTCGCCGCCTGGGGGGGATCGGGGATCGAACTGTCGCCGAGGGACGACAACGCAGACAAGTCGTTGCTGGTCTTGATCTTTTGAGCAGCGTCCTTCAGCGTCTTGACGACCTGACTGTGGTAATCCTTCAGGTCAGATGGTGGCTTGGCCTTGGCTACCGAGTTCGCAAACGTATCAAAGGGTTCAGCGAAGAGCTTGCCGATGTCGTTGGGGTCCTTCAGCTTGCTTGGGTCTTTGGTGACGCTGGCGAGGTCGTCGGTGAACTTTTTGGTGGCTTTGCAGAGGTCCGCCACGTAGTTCTCATCGCTTCCCGTGCCGCCGCCGCCGCCGGGCGCGCTGGATGTGCTGTCACCACCGCCGCAAGCGGCCAGCGCCATCATCGCAACGATGGCGATAGCGCTGAAAAGCGCCCATCGAGTGAACTTTCGTACTGTCATTGATCCCTCCCATATTCGTCACCGCGGCGCTCCGCGGGTCAGGCGATAAGTGTCTGCCGTTACTTGCTATGTACCAATTCGGCAGAACCCTTGGAAATTAGGAGAGGGGTCCATTTGCGTGGACCCCTCTCCTCGGTTTGCCGTTGGAGACTAGATCTCCAGCATCTGTGCGACTCGTTCGCGATGGAAATCACCGTCGCCCCAGAACAGCTCCGCGCGCTTCTGGCGGCGGAAGAAGAGCTGGATGATGTAGTCCTTGGTGAAGCCGATACCACCGTGGATCTGCTGGCCATGGGCGACAACGCGGCGGCTGGCGTCGCTGCACCAGGCCTTCGCCATGGCGGTGTCCATGTCGGCCGAGTCTTCGTCCTCGCTGGTTGCCCAGGCGGCCTTGTACATGATGAAGCGCATGCCATCGACGTCCGTGACCATGTCCGCAGCCTTATGCTGGATCGCCTGGAACGAGCCGATCGGCCGCCCGAACTGGACGCGCTCCTTGGCGTAGTTCACCGAGATCTCGAAGTCGCGCTGCGCGAGGCCCACGAGGTAGGCGTTCTCCAGGTTGGTCGCCATGTTGCGCAGACGGCTGGACGTCTTCTGGTCCATGTCGATCACGTCGTCAGCCGAGACTTTGACGTCGTTGAAGATCACTTCGGCCTGCTTGTCGCTGGCGATCGTCTTCAGCACGGTGACGGCGATGCCCGGCTGGTCGCGCGCGACGACGAAGGTGCTGAGCTTGCCATCCGGCTTCCAGGCGACGACGTTCAAGTAGTCAGCGACGGCAGCATCCGGCACGAACAGCTTCGTCCCGTTGAGGACGAAATCGCTGCCGCTGGCAGTGGCCTTCATGGTGATGCCTTCGCGGTCCCAGCGGCCGCTCGGCTCAGTGATCGCGTAGGTATGGATAGCGCTGCCGTCGGCGATGCCGGGCAGGTACTTCTTCTTCTGGGCGTCGGTGCCCGCGAGGATGAAGCCCGCGGCGCACGTCGCGTTGGGGATGAACGGCCCCGGGACGAGTGCGCGGCCGAACTCCTCCACCAGCACGCAGAGGTCGAGGAAGGAGAAGCCGGCGCCGCCCTGCTCTTCGGGGATCATCAGCCCCTGCCAGCCGAGGTCGGCCATTTTCTTCCAGAGCGCCGGGCTGTAGCCCTTCTCGTCCTCTTCCATGGCGCGGACGTGCTCTTCCGGGCATTCCTTTTCAAGGAATTCACGGGCCGAGTTTTTGAGCAGTTCTTGTTCTTCGCTAAGGCCGAGATCCATGCGGTTATGTGTCCCTTTCAGTTCTCATGGCGACGCCCGCGCAACGGCCCGCAAGGGGCGGACTCCGCGAGGAGGCAACCAGTGTGCGGGCGGGATTCTATCACGATGCTTTGCGGGGTGCGAACGACGGGGAGGACGGGCGAACCAAGCACTTGGGCTTACCGTCGTCAGATCTGGTGCGTTCCTCGGGTGTGCCGACAAATGGCTGTCGCGAGATCCGTCTGGGTACGCCGCCGAGGGCCTTCGCGAACTGCAACCCGGAGAGGTGCCGGAGCCGTAGGCTCTCTCGAAGCCGGCAAGATCGCCCCCAAAGGCACCTCCCGCATCCGCGGGATCTGCTCGGCGTTTAGCTCGTCGCCGCGCCATCTCCATCCACCGTCACCTGCACGGTGGACTGGTGCGGAAGCTCGGCCACCCGCGCCAGGGCCTTCACCACTTCCGCCGCCGATTGCTGTGGCCCGGCGGCCTGCGCCAACCACGATTCGCGCACATCGGCGTCCATGTGCACCACGCCCTCCGAGGCGTCTCCCGATTCGGACCAGCGCACATCGGCGTGCAGGTGGACGACGCCCGGGGTGGCCGTCGCGGCCACTTCGAGCCGCCCCTGGAGACCCGGCTGGCGCAGCCAGAATTCGCGCTCGAAGGTCGCCGGTTCGTCAATTCGCAACCGCTGGTGCGCTTCGGACGAGAGGATCATCAGGTTGTGTGCGGCGAAGGGATCCGGAGGACTATCCCCAAAAAGCGGGGCGGACCCCGCCGGAATCTCGTCGGACCCCGTTTCGTACTGCGTGATGCTCTCCGTTGTGGCCATGCTGTTCCCCATTAACAGTGTATTCGGTGCTGGTCTTCGAAACGTGAAGATCGGGAAGGGAGCAGCGCGGTGGACGTTCGAAAGCCGCGACCACGCTCAGTCATGGCGCTGCCTCTGCACGAACCGCCCGATGCGCTCCAGCGCCCGTTCGATCTGTTCATAGCTGCTCGCATAGCATGCCCTCACATACCCTTCACCACATTGCCCGAACGCACTCCCCGGAACCACGGCCACTCGTTCCTCAGATAGGAGCCGTTCGGAAAACGTGACGCTATCGAATCCTGTGACTGAGATGTCCGGGAAGGCGTAGAACGCTCCCCGCGGTTCGAACGTCGGCAGCCCGATAGCGCGGAAGCCATCGACGATCAGGCGGCGGCGGCGGTCGTACTCGGTCACCATCTCTGCTACGAAGTCTTCGCCGTGGTCGAGCGCCGCGATGCCCGCGTACTGCGCCGCCGTGGGGGCCGACATCATGACGTACTGGTGGACCTTCATCACGGACTCCGCCAATTCGCGCGGCGCGGCCACCCAGCCGAGACGCCAGCCGGTCATCGCGTACGCCTTGCTGAAGCCGCCCAGCAGCACCGTCCGGCCCTGCGTCCCGGGCAGCGAGGCGAAGCAGGTGTGCGAACCGCGGTAGGTCATGCGGTCGTAGAGTTCGTCGGAGATGACCGCGAGGTCGTGGCGCGCCGCCACCTCACTGACAGCGACCAGGTCTTCGCGACCCATCACGGCGCCGGTAGGGTTCGAAGGGTAGCCGAGCAGGATCGCCTTCGTTCGCGGCGTGATGGCCGCCTCAAGGTCCGCGGCGAGCAGCCGGAAGTCGTTCTGAGCGTACGTTGGCACGGGCACGAACTCGCCGCCGGCCATGCGCGTCGCCGGCAGGTAGGCCACATAGCAGGGGTCTGCGCAGAGCACCTCGTCGCCGGGGTCGAGCAGCGCCCGAAGCGAAATATCGAACGCCTCGCTCGCCCCGCTCGTGATCACGATCTCGTCCCGGGGGTCGTAGTACACGCCGTAGAGCCGCTGGATGTGTGCGCTCAGCTTCTCGCGCAGTTCGAGCAGGCCATAGTTCGAGGTGTAGTGGGTGTCGCCGCGCTCGATGCTGGCGATCGCCGCCCGGCAGATCGGCTCCGGCGTCACGTAGTCCGGTTCGCCAACGCCCAGCGAGATCACGTCATCGATCGTGCTCAGGAGGTCAAAAAACTTGCGGATCCCGCTCGGCGGGACCGCTTGCATGCGGCGCGAGATGAATCGCGCGGAGTCCTGTGAAGTAGTCACTGCAGTCATCGTTGCTCCTGTCTCCCCCAGGCGCGCCAGCTGCTTTCACAGAAAGGCCGCCTCGTGGGCGGCCCTGGTGTGTGAACTCGAAACGTCGCTGCTTCGTGCCGCCTGCGTTACCCGCGCGCATGCGCAGCGGCAGCAGCGGCTGT
>JBDSJC010000102.1:0-7715 GCA_039917655.1 Tepidiformaceae bacterium | reverse complement strand
AATCGTATTTTTGCGAAGGAGAACCCAAACCATGGCCACACGAACCAACGACGAGATCCGCTCCGAAGTCTCCAAAGCCTACGGCGGACGCGTGAAGCCCGTGCTCGACCGCGCCGACGAGATCCCGCTCGTGAGCAGCGGAGAGAGCTGTTGCGCCCCGTCCACTGCTTCCTCCGACGTAAGCTCATGTTGCGGCGACGAATCGAGCGATCTCGATATCACCAACATCGCCCGGATATACGCCGATACCAACCTCAGCGACCTCCCCAGCACCGTCACCGACGTCGCTTTCGGCTGCGGCAATCCCACGGCGATCGCTGCCTTGACGCCCGGCCAGGTGGTGCTCGACCTCGGCTCAGGCGGCGGTATCGATTGCTTCCTCGCTTCCAAGATGGTGGGCGAAACCGGCCAGGTCTACGGTGTGGACATGACGCCAGAGATGATTGCCCTCGCTCGCAAGAACGCCGGCAAGGTCGGGGCCGCCAACGTGGAGTTTCGCCTGGGCGAGATCGAGCACCTGCCGATCAGCGATTCCACAGTGGATGTGATCATCTCGAACTGCGTGATCAATCTCTCGCCAGATAAAGACCAGGTGTTTCGCGAGGCGTTCCGCGTCCTCCGGCCTGGTGGGCGGCTCCAGGTTTCGGACATGGTCTGGACAAAGCCTGTGCCCGAATCCGTCAAGGACGACATGGAGCAGTGGGCTGACTGCATCGCGGGCGCCCTCCTCGAATCCGACTACCTCGGCAAGATCGAGGTTGCGGGCTTCGCTGAGGTGACTTCGAACGCGGTGGAGTATCCCGGCGGCAAGGGCATCGCCTCCGCCAGCGTTGTGGCCATCAAGCCGCTCGCCGCGAAGCCTGCGGGCATCACGTTCGCCGCCACGACGCCGGGCGCGGCCTGTTGCCCTACCTGCGGCTCGAACTGCTAGCAGCGCCTGGACAGGAGACAGTCCACGAAACGCCCTCGCCGTTGCGACGGGGGCGTTTACGCATCGTGACTCAGCAACGGGCCCGGCGCCCGGGCGTAGGATTGAACGATGGAGCCCGAGGATTCCTCAGTTGATTCGCTCACGGTGCCGGAGACGACTCTCCTCCAGCACCTGCAACGCGGCGCGCCTGACGCCGAGATCGCCGTGCGTCTGGGCCTCCCAATTGGCGAGGAGAAGGCGCGGGTCACCCAATCGAGACCGCTGCGCCGGGCGGCCGGGAGCAACCACTGACGATCGCCTTCCAACGCGGACCACTTGTGCATATTGGCGGTGGCGAAGGCGGCTGCGCACCAGTCCGTGATCGGCCTGTCATCGAAGGCTGCGTGCTCTACTGCGCACCCGACGGTATGGCGTTGCGCCCCGGCGAGACCCGCGTCCATAACGATTACACGTGGGTCCGAGTGATGAGTGGCCGGGAGCGTCCGGGGTGGGTGGACCTCTCCTACGTCAGGCCTTGAACTCTACGGGGTCGGCGTACCAGTTGCTACAGGCGCCGGCTCCGCAGTCCTGGTCACTTCGGGAGTTGGCGTTGCCGTGGCCGCCGGCGACCCGGCAGCTTCGCCGTTCGCGACCATGCCGAAGTGCAGCGGATGCAACGGATTTGTGGTCGCTGAAGCCGGCACGGTCTCGTCGCCGTCCGCGGCCACGCCCGCCGCAATCGCTGCCGAGCGAGGTTCTGGCGTTGGCTCCGGCGTGTCCGTGGCTGCCACAGTGGCTGCTGATGGTTGCGGCACGGGCGCAAACACCGTTGTCCCAGACCGCGTGGGAGTCTCGACCGGCGGCGGAGAAGGCGCTACTACGTCACTTACGGCGTCCATCGGCGTGGGGGCAATTGCAATCGGACTGGGACTCAAAGTGGAAGGTACGAGCGGGCGGGCCGCCAGTTCCGTCAGAGGCGTCGGCGTCGCCCCATGGCCGGTCTGGCGGACAGTCTGCGCCAGACCGGCCATTCCCAGCACAAAGAGCGCGGCGGCTAGCACCAGGGGTGCTCTGCTTGCCATCATGCGCATTCTACCGCTCGCTGGTGAACAGCCAACATAGGGGAAAGCCCGAGCGCCCGGGAGGCGTTCCCATTACTAACGGAAGGCCACCGACGTGACCCGGATCAGCCACTGTTCCTTGGGGATCCAGGTACTGGCTACCGAGAGTTGACCGTCTGGCGCCAGCACCAGGACCGTTGTCGAAGCGACATCCCCGAGCGCGAAGCGGACCGCTCCCTGCCGTTTCCCGTCTGGCCGCACGCCATCGAGGGTGGCCGCAACGCCTGTCGCGGCCTTGCTCTTCTCTGCCAGCGTCGCCAGCGTTACGCCCGAATACGCCTGCCCATCCACCCTGATCTCGGCCGTTGGCAGCGTCTTGAACTCGGCCAGGGTCGGCGTGTAGGCGTTGGCGCCGATTACCTGCACCACGATCCCGTCGTCCGCTACTTTGGTTGGCGTTGGTAGCGGCTGGTCAGCCACGGAGGGCTGCTCCAGGCTCTTGGCTGTGGCCGTTTGCCTCGCCTGCGCCTCCGTTACCGTTGGTCCGGCGGCCGAGCTTGCGTCCGACGCTTTCTTGTCGCCGGAGTCTCCGCCGCAGGCAGCGGCGAGCAGTAGGACCGCCGGGAAGGCAGCAAGAAGGTATCGCACAGGCATCCTCCGGGGGCTCATTCGAGAGTAGGACGGGGGCTAAAAAGGGGCAACGCGAAGCAGGGCCGTTGCGAACCGGGGGTTTACTGTCCGGTAGTCGCCGATGGGCTTGGGCTGCCGGATTCGCCCGGGGGCGAACCTGTGGGCGTTGCCGTGGCCGAAGGCGGCGCCGGCGTGGCTGTCGCCGAGGGCGGCGTTTGCGTTGCGGCCGGTGGCGGCGTCCCGGTGGCGGTTGGCGTCGTTGTGCCCGTGGGCTGCGGGGTAGCGGTAGGTGACGCCGTGCTCGAGGGCGAGCCGGATGGGGTCGCATGAGGTGTGGCGGTAGCCGTGGCTGTCGCTGTGGGAGTGGGAGTGGGAGTGGAAGGGATGGGCAAAGCCGTCGCTGCATCGTTGAGGGCCGCTGCGGCGGCTGCCGCCGGGATGTCGAGCGCTGGCTGCTTCTGGCGCGTGTCGGTGATCACCGCGGAGGCACTCTTCACGATTGCCAGTTGGCGGTTGCGCTGGTCTTCGTCCAGCGGTTGGCTGCGGGCCAGCTCCGCGAGTGAACGCGCCTCCCGTTCGAGGCCCGCCAGGTCCGCCGCCGAGACGTTCCCGCGCGAGGACAGAACCCGGATCTCCTGAACCCGGTTCTCCGCCTGGCTGTACTGGATATCGACCCGGCTGTCGCCCCGCGAAAGTGTGTATTCGAGCCGTTCGTTCGCCAGCTTGAAGCTGTAGTTCCAGTCACCGGGGACTGCGCTCCCGGCTGTCACGAATCCCAGCGTTATCACGCCGACCACCGCCGCGCTCATCGCCACGGACATGCTGGCGGCAACGGTGCGCATGCGGCTCAGCGCGAATACGGGCTGCGGTTCCGGCGCGCGGGCTGCCGCTCGGCCGGCGGCCAAGAACTTGCTCTTGAGGGAGCCTTCGAAGTAGTAGCTGGGCGGTTCGGACGCGATCGCCTCCTTGAGTTCCGCGCTGAAATCGAGCAGACCCGCCAGCCACTCGGCATCGTCCGGGAAGAGCGCGAGGACGAACTCGCGATCGAGCCCATCATCGGCCAGCGCCTGGGCCTCGGCGAACAGTGCGGCATCGAAGCCGGGTTGAGATTCGAAGAAGCGTCGCATCAGTCGCGCTGGACCATCGTTTGGAGTTTGGCAATCGCTTTGTGCTGGAGGACTTTCACGTTGTTTTCGGTCTTTTTCAAGGCTTCCGCGGTTTCGGCGACCGAAAGGCCGGCGCCGAAGCGGAGGGAGATAACCTGGCGTTGCGCTTCAGGGAGCCGTTCGGTGGCTTCCCGCACGACGGCGATCGTAAGCTGTGTCTCGATCGCCAGCGTGTGGTCCGGACTTCCGTCCGGGATGCCGTCATGAAGCTCGGCACTCACGCCCCGGACTTTCTGCCGCCGCACAAACGAGACAACCTCATTGCGTGCGATGCGAAAGACCCAGGCGCCAAAGGGGAGACCGCGAAAGGTGAATCTGCCGATGTTATCGATCAACCGGAGAAAGATCTCGGTTGTGACATCCTCGGCATCCTCGCTGTTCGCGAGCCGGGCATTGACGTAGCGGTAGACTTTCGAGAAGTAGTGTTCGTACAACTCCGAGAGCGCTCGCTGATCGCCGCGCTGGGCAGCTTCAACAACTGCCTGCTCGTCGAACTCAGGCGCCACCGTGTCTACCGGTTGGTTGGCCAATCCCCAGCCCCCTGGGCCGTGGCTGATTATTCGAAGCCCGACCGTCCTCCTTTCGAGCATAGGCAGCGATCTGCCTTGGTACTAGCTATAACGTCCGCTCACAGCAAAGGTTAATCCCCACTTGTCATCCGTTTCGCCCTCGCCTGGACACTCACGCGGCGCGGATCATCGACCTACCGGGTCTGTCACCAAACCGTAACCAACAGTCTACCTACCGGCCGGGACGAGGGCCGCCGCCTGCCCCCTGGAGGCCCAGCCCAGCGGCATCCGGCGGCGCTTGGCATACTGGCTCCATGGAAAACGATCGCCCAACCGAGCGGATGGCCCTCCCTTCGCACTGGATCCCGGATGACGCCCCGCCAGCCGCCGAGCGGGCGGCCCTTCACCGCCTTGCCGCGGTTCTCCGCGGGATGACCGAGGCGTTGATGGACACCGCCGCCTCCGAGGCTCAACTGGTGGTCGCCGCCGAGGGCGCCGAGAAGCTCCTCGCCGTCCTCGAAGGGGCGCCCCGGCACCGTGCCCTCTGGGGCTTCGCCGAATCCTCCAACTCCGGTGACTCGCGCGCAATGTTTGACAGCAGCCCAATGATCGGCCTCGGCAACCCCGTCGCCCCGCCGCTGCGGCTCAGCGTCGTGGACGATCACGTCGAAGGTTCCGTCGTGTTCGGCACCGCCTACGAAGGCCCGCCTGGCCACGTCCACGGCGGCTTCGTGGCCGCCGCCTTCGATGAGTTGCTCGGCATGGCCCAATCGCTCACCGGCAACCCCGGGATGACCGGCTCGCTCACCGTCCGCTACCGCAAGCCCACGCCGCTCCATCGCGAAATCCGCTTCATCGGCCAGGTCGATCGCGTCGAAGGCCGCAAGATCTACACCAGCGGCACGCTCTTTGACGGCGAAACCCTCTGCGCCGAAGCCGAAGGCCTCTTCATTAGCATCGACTTCGAACGCATGCGCCAACTCGCCGCCGCGAGGCCGGGCTAGCCGAGAGCCGAGAGCCGCACAAGTCCGAGCCCCAACCGCCAGAGAGCAGGGGCCGGGCGGACCGTCCCTTCTTAGATGGCGCACCGGCGAAGGCTTTCGAGAGCGGGACTCCATGCCTTATTAATGCGGTGCTAGCGCTGCTCACAACGGCGCTGGGCTGCCCCCGGGTGTGTTGCGGTGTTCGAGCAGGTCCAGCCAATCAAGGTCGGCCCCGAGGTGCAGGATGGCGCCCTCGAGGAGCAGCAGTTCGGTCTCGCTGCGGCCCGCGCTCACCGCCAGGTTGTTCATGTCGCGCAGGAGCTGCAGGTAGGTCGTCCGTTGGCGTTGGATGAGCGCCGCCGCGCTCCACACAGGGTTCACCCCCGGCGACCGTGCCAGCACCAGCTTCATGAACACGTCCTGGTGCAGTCGCGGCAGCTCGGGCGGCGAGGCGATCCACTCGTTCAAGCCCGCGCGGCCGGCGGCGGTTACTTCGTAAACCTTCTTGTCCGGCCGGCTCTCCTGGGCCACGAAGCAACTCTGCACGAGCCCGTCCCGTTCCAGCCGCCCGAGCGTGGTGTATACCTGTCCGATGTTCACCCCAGCCCAGGCCAACCCGAACTCCTGCTCTAGCCGGAGCTTCAGTTGATAGCCGTGCGCGGGGCCGCTTGCGAGGAGCGCGAGGAGTGCGTGGCGCATTAGTTACGCAGTATGCATACCGGAGAGGTAATGATTTCGACAAGCTCGCGAACGCTGTTTGGTTCGGACCGGAACGGGCTCCTGTGCGCCTGGCGTCTGGCGTCTGGCGTCGGCTGCGGACCCTCACCCTGCCCTCTCCCACTGCGGAGGGAGAGGGTTCCCGGAACCAGCCGAACCGCCCAGGCGCGTCTCCCCTTCTCCCTCCGCAGTGGGAGAAGGGGCCGGGGGATGAGGGCCGCGCGCGCTAGAAAGCCCTCGGAACCCCAGGCTCCGCCCTCTCCTCGGCACCAGCCGAACCGCCCCGGGCCTGCGTCTCCCTTCTCCCTCCACAGTGGGAGAAGGGGCCGGGGGATGAGGGCCGCGCGCGCCGGAGACCCGCGAACAGCTCGCCCGCGCGACTCTGGAGGGGCGGCCCGAAGGGCAAACGGGGCCCCTTTCCTTCGATGGGCTCGGGACCAACGGATGGCCCCGTTTAGCCTCCGATGCCAGGCGCGGCCGGCGGTGAGGGGCAGGCGGTTCGAACCAGCCAACAGTGTGCCGGCGGAAACGCACCGAGGTTCCTCTCAACTTCCTTGCAAAGGGCGTTAACCCCCGCATCCCTTTACGCGTTCTCTACCTCAGAGGGACTATCTCCCTCTCGCTACGCATGGGCGTGGCGGGCCCGAAAAGGATTGACCGTTGCCTACGAGATCAGTACCTTTCACGAGACTTTACCTGCGCCGTAACGGCTGCGGGGGCTCGGCGTTGGTATGCGCCGAATCTGGAGGAGTCTTGCCCGCTACCGCTCTTTCGAGCCTGCTCAACCGCGCCGCCTCCTTCGCGGCCGGTTTTTCGCATACGCCAGCTCAACCGGGTTCCCAGCCGCTTCGGCAGGGAACCCGTTCTTATGTTGAGCGGCGTCCGACAGGAAAATTCCACGCTCGGAAAGGAGGACGTGCAATCTCGCGCTAACACCTTGGCGCGATCGGGCCATCGGCTATCGGCCGCCGGCTCGATCAGGGGTGAATGCACGAGAGAAACGACCAACTGAACCGAATCGTAAAGAGGGAAAGCCCGGACCCGCCTTGGACCCAGCGCCGGGGATAAGCGGCAGACGAGTGGGCGACCTCACAAGACTTTGAAGGCAGACGGACTGCCACCAACAGGGACGGCCAAACCCTCTCCTATCTATAGGGAAGGGACAGATCCCTCGCCCGGTGGTCCGAAACCCTTCACGAGACGCCCGCAAATCCGGGCGAGTCCGGATATACCGGCCGAGGGAGTTCGCTTCCGAAGGACCGGCGCCCATTCCCGAGGGAACGCCCTGGGAGCTGGCGGTGGGGACTCAGTCCTCAGCACTCAGCACTCAGCACTCGCCCCGCGGGGAGGACACTTAGAACAGTCACCTAAATGACTGGAGAGGTAAGAAACATTTGAGTAAGGAAATTGCTCAGACCGTAGGCGGAAAGCGAATCGCATGGCTCGTAGCCATCGTCGCTGCCTTCGTCGTCTTCGCAACCGTCGGCTCGCAGTTCCGCTCCGCGGAAGCCACTGTGTCGCAGGCGAGCTACATCGTTACAGGGCCGTTCACCGATACAGCCTGCACCGTCGCAGCCCCGGCGATTGCGCCGGTCGGCACGACTCTGTACTACTGCGTCAACTCAGCCGGCGATTCAACCGTTGCGCCGCCGCTTGAAGTGACCGTCAACGTGCCCGCGGCGTTCAGCGTCGACAGTGCAACGCAGATCGCCGGCTCCGGCCCTCAGCCGAGCTGCACA
>JBDSJC010000101.1:0-3045 GCA_039917655.1 Tepidiformaceae bacterium | reverse complement strand
CATGACCTCAGAGACATCGACAGCGTTTTCCGCCGGTTTCGGTGGTTCGCCGATCGGCCCGGTGGAGAAGAGCCAGACGTCACGCTGGCGAAGGGCCACGGCCTCGCGCGCGGCCAGATCCCGGGCTGCATCCAGCCAGTGTCCCATGTAGACGGCGCTGCCGAGAATCACGGCGTCGTAGGGCTGGACAGCGCTGACATCGCCGGCCTGCTGCACGTCCACCGCCAGGCCGTCAGCCCTCAGGTCGAGTGCAATGGCGCGAGCGATTTCGGCCGTTGAGCCATGTTTAGAGGCGTAAGCGACGAGCACTTTCATGGTGGTTTCCTGCTTTCGTGTCTAGGGTCGCGCCTCCACCAGGCAGGGGATGCGGCCAAGCGGCGCATTCGCCGGGCCCCAACGGACGCTTTCGCGGCCGCGGCCGTCACGCATTCGGTCGAAGCATCCTTCGATAAGCGCAGGACGAACGGAGGTGCAGCAGTGCTGATCGGGCGAGGATCGGAGTCCTGCGGCGATCGTGCCGAGGGCTACTTCCCGAACTTTGCCCGCAGGTTGCGCTCAACGAGCTCTGGCACCACCCCCCGGACGTCGCCTCCGAGCGCCGCCACCTCCTTCACCAGGCTCGAACTCACAAAGGAGAAGTCGTTCGCCCCGATGAAGACCGTGGCGATACCCGGTTTGAGGTGGCGGTTCATGTTGGCCATCTGTAGCTCGTACTCGAAGTCGCCCGCGGCCCTCAGCCCGCGAAGGATGACGCTCACTCCGCGGCGGCTGGCGTAGTCCACCAGTAACCCGTCTTCGAACCGGTCGACTTCGATGCGAGGCTCCGGCCCAACGGCGTCCTCGATCATCGT
Source organism: Tepidiformaceae bacterium (assembly GCA_039917655.1). Taxonomy (GTDB): domain Bacteria; phylum Chloroflexota; class Dehalococcoidia; order Tepidiformales; family Tepidiformaceae; genus PNKC01. The sequence continues at coordinate 2,194 of JBDSJC010000101.1, read as the reverse complement.
GATCCGCTCCTCGACGGTGAACAACGGTTTCTTGGCAGCGTTCGACAACACGGCCACGATCAGCTTGTCGAACGCGCAAAGGCCGGAACGGATGATCGCGAGATGTCCGTTGGTGATCGGGTCAAAACTTCCGGCATAGATTGCGGCTACCACGGTTCTCTCCTCGACACGGCTACGACTAGCGGCAGCGGGCCGCCTGAATGATGACTCAATCATTGATGTCGATCATGATTCTATGCTCGTGCGCGCTGAACGAAATCAGCAGCGAGTGGCAATGCGCGGACGCGGCCGTCACCCGCAGCCTGGCGCTACACTGAGGCGATGCCTTCCAGCCAGGCCCTCGCTAACACCCTCGCCGGGATCGTCGGAGCCGCGAACGTGCTCTCCGACGCCGACCTCAAAGCCACCTACGAGACCGATTGGACCCGCCGCTACACGGGCGCGGCGCGGCTTGTCGTGCGCCCGCGTAGCACGGAGGAGCTCGCCGCGACGCTAGCGCTGCTCGCAGAGGGCGAGGCGTCAGTGGTACCGCAGGGCGGCAACACCGGGCTCGTTGGCGGCGGCGTCCCCCGTGGCGGCGAGGTGGTGCTCAGCACCTCGCAACTCACGGAGATTGGACCCGTCGATGCGGTCGGTGGTGAGGTCACCGTTTCAGCCGGGGTCACGCTCGGCAACCTCCAGGAGCACGTGCGTGCGGCCGGCTGGAACTTCGGCGTGGACCTCGCCTCGCGGGATAGCGCGACCATCGGCGGCATGATCGCCACGAACGCCGGCGGCATCCGGGTGATGCGTTACGGCCCTATGCGCGCGCAGGTCGGCGGAATCGAGGCGGTCACGGCCGGGGGCGCAGTCCTCAGCCGCATGCCAGGCCTGTCGAAGGACAACACCGGCTACGACCTGCCCGGTCTGCTGGCCGGAAGCGAAGGGACGCTGGCTGTGATTTCGCGGGCGCGGCTCAGGCTGGTGCCGCAGTTCAGCCAACGTGCCGTGGCGTTGCTCGCGGTCGATGGCGTCGATGCGGCTCTCGCTATCGTTGCGGCGGTACGCAGCGATGCACCATCGCTGGAGGCCGCTGAGATCTTCTTTGCCGATGGGATCGACCTCGTTTGCAAACACACCGGTTTGCCGCTGCCGTTTGCAGAGCCGTTTCCGGCGTACCTCTTGCTCGAATGCGCTTCGCGCAGCGACCCGCTGGCCGAGCTTGTGAGCGCCCTGGACGCCGCGGGCGGCTTCCTTGCGAGCGCGGTCGCCTCCGACCGGCCCCAACGCGAACGCCTGTGGGCCTATCGGGAACGTCATACGGGATCGATCAACGCCGAGGGCGTGCCGCATAAGCTGGATGTCGCGCTTCCCCTGCCGCGCCTCTCCGAGTTCGAGCACCGGGTCCGAGGGACGGTCTCCGCGCGAGCCGCCGAGGCGCGCTGCGTGGTCTTCGGCCACATCGCGGATGGCAACCTGCACGTTAACGTGCTCGGGTTGGACGCGGAGGACGACCGGGCGACAGACGCAGTGCTGCGCCTGGCAGCGGGACTCGGTGGGAGCATTAGCGCCGAGCACGGGATCGGCATCGCCAAGACCCGCTGGCTGGCACTGACCCGCTCCGCCGTCGATATCGCCACGATGCGGGCGATCAAACGGGCGTTCGACCCGCGGGGAATGCTCAACCCGGGTGTCATCTTCGGTAGGGAGTAAGGCCGTGCGGCGCCCACCACCAGCTTCATGCAGGCGCGCCGGCAGTAGCCGTGAGCGGCGCTGCGAGCAGCGTCCGCACGCGCTGCATCGCGCCCGCAAGGTCTGCAACGCGCTCTTCGCGGCTGGGGCGGACGAAGACGAAAGTGCAAGCGACGACGTTGCGGCCGGGCATCGCGCGCTCCAAAACGAGCGCGTAGGCCGCGCCCTGGAGTTCGTAACGCTCCATGGCGGACCGCACCTGTTCGTCGCTGCCCGCTTCGTCGGTCTTGTAATCGACCACGACAAGCCCCTCGGGCGTTTCGTAGAGCAGGTCGATGAAGCCCTCCACAACCGTCCCATCGACGTTGGCGGCGACGTAGAGTTCGCGCCAGAAGCGGCCAGAGGCGACGGCCGCGCGCACCGAGGCTGAGTTGAGAGCCTTGCGTGCGAGATCGACGATTTCGGCGCGGCGCTCGGGGATGCCTTCAGCGACGGACTGTGCGCCCGCGGCGTCTTCCAGCCC
>JBDSJC010000100.1:0-8264 GCA_039917655.1 Tepidiformaceae bacterium | reverse complement strand
CGCATCCCGCCGAGCGCGGGCAGTTCGTCACCATCGCTGAGGTAGACATCCACACGGGCGGCGCCGGGGTCGTTGCGGAGCAAGTAGGGCTCACAGATGCGGGCAAGCAAGGGGTGGGTGAACGGGTTAGGGAGCGGGGCCTCGCTTTCGACGTGGCGGGCGTCGGCGAGGTGGACGCCGGTGCGGGCGGGGAGCCAATCCTGGAGTTCGGGCAGGCCGCCAACGTGGTCCAAGTGGTAGTGGGTGATGACGATCGTCTTGATGTCGTGGGGTGAACGGCCAATCTCTTCGACGGCGCGGAGGATTCGCGGCCCGGATCCCTGGTTACCGGTGTCGATCAGCGTAATGTCGTTGCCGTCCACCACGAGGTAGGCGCGCGAGCCGCGCGTGCGCACCTGAAAGAGCCCGGGAAGCACCTCCTGCACGTTGCGAAGGGGCGCGGGCTTGATCTCTTCCCAGCGTTCTTGCCAGGGGGTGCGGGAGACGGGTGCTGGCCGGGGCATGGCTACAGGATAACAGGGGAGGGCAACGCGGAAACCCGTCCGAACGGCGTTCGGTTGCCGAACCTGCGGGGGTAAGTCACAATTCGCAAGCACACGTTTACCGGAAAGCAGGATCACGCATGACGATCAGTCTTGGAGACACCGAACAAGAAGCTGCCTGGCGCAAGGAAGTCCGCACGTTCATTACGAGCGAAGCGCCCGCCGCGCTACAGGCCGGTGGTGAGCAGGGCGAAAACGCCCTCTTCGGGCGCATGGGGGCGATCAAGGAGTGGCGCGATAAGGTTGTGAAGAAGGGCTGGATCGCTCCTTCCTGGCCGACCAGATACGGCGGCGCAGACATGTCGGTGGTCGACCAGTTTGTGATGAACGAGGAGTTCGCGGAATCCGGCGTGCCAGGGAACCTTGGCGGGTTCGGCGTAATGATGATCGGCCCCACGATTATTGAGCACGGCACAGAGGAGCAGAAATCCCACCATCTCGGGCGAATCGTGCGCGGCGAAGTGATCTGGTGCCAGGGCTATAGCGAACCAGGCGCCGGGAGCGACCTCGCCAGCCTCCAGACGCGCGGCGTCCGTGACGGCGACGACTATGTAATCAACGGTCAGAAGATCTGGACAACCGGCGCCCAGTATGCCGACTGGATGTACATGCTGGTGCGGACGGACCCGGATGCTCCGAAGCACCGCGGTATCACCTACGTGCTGGTGGACATGAAGAGCCCTGGCGTGACGGTCCGGCCGCTGACAACGCTCGCCGGTACGCAGACGTTCAACGAAGTGTTCTTCGAAGACGTACGAGTGCCAGTGGCGAACCGCATCGGCGACGAAAACCGCGGTTGGTACGTAGGGACCACGACGCTCGACTTCGAACGCAGCTCGATCGGCAGCGCGATCGGCGTGCGCAAGGCGCTGGAAGGGCTGATCAAACAATCGAAATCCGAGAACAGCGAGGTCTCGTTCGAACGCAACCCAAAGGTGAAAGCCGAGTTCGTCGAACGCTGGATTGAGTGCGAAGTGGCCAAGATGCTGAGCTACCGCGTGGTCAGCATGCAGGTTTCGGGCAAGATCCCCAACTACGAAGCGAGCATGTGCAAGATGTTCAGCAGCGAGCTTTCGCAGCGCATCGCCAACCTCTCGATGCATCTCTACGGGATGCACGGGAACGTGAAAAACCGCAGCGCCATGGGCTACATGCAAGCTGTCAGCTCCACTATCGCCGGCGGCACGACAGAGATTCAGAAGGGGATTATCGCGACGCGCGGCCTGGGGCTGCCTCGCGGGTAGGTCTTCGAACGGCACAGGGAAAGGGGGACGGCGCAATGCCGTCCCCCTTTTCGTTTGGGGGCGCGAAAGCAACAGCGGCCTCATACTTCCGAGCGATGCGTATGATCTTGCGGACTGGACGGCTGGTGTGGATTGCGGCGCAGATCCTCTGGTTGGCCGTTTCGCTCTACCAGTCCGCGATCACGCTGCTTGGCCAACGCAAGCGACCGCGGTCGGCGAAGGTCGCGACGCCGCGGTTCGCGTTGATCATCTGTGCGCGGAACGAGGAGCGCGTGATAGACGGGATCCTGAACGACCTGAGCGCGCAAACATACCCGGCGACGCTGATGGACGTGCTTGTTGTGGCGCACAACTGCACGGACGGGACACGGGCCGCGGCCCGGCGGCATGGGGCGAGCGTGTTGGAGTTGGCGACCGAAAAGCCGGGCAAGTCGCAGGCAATCCTGGCGGGGCTGGCGCACCTGAGCACGGCGTATGACCTGGTAGGCGTAATAGATGCCGACAGCCGCGTGCCGGTGGACTTCATTGAAAGCGTGGCAGCGGCAAGCCCGGGCGAGGACTGTCTGCAAGTAGAAACCATGCCGCGGGCGGATGACGATTGGCTATCTGCCGGGTACGGCTTCGGGCGGAAGTCGCGGAACGTTTTCTGGTGGCGGCCACGGGAGGAACTAGGGCTGGGGACGACGATCAGCGGTAGCGGATTCTTCGCCCGCCCGGCGCTGCTGGAGCGCGTCCTGCGGAGCACCAGGACGCTGACCGAGGACCTGGAGAGCACGGCGTTGCTGGCAGCGGAGGGTGTGCGGGTGCGCTATGTGGGGGAAACGTATGTGGAAGTGGGTGAACCGCACGAGCTTGCCGATTCGCTACGACAACGATCGCGGTGGGCGCGAGGCCACGTTGGAGTTGTCTGGCATCTCTGGCCGCGGGTCGCCAGGCAAGCGCTGCGGGGCGACCTTGGCGCGCTCGACACGGCGGTCTTCCTGCTGGTGCCCACGCGCGTCTTGACGCGGACAGCGGTGACCGGCGCGTTCATTCTGAGCGTGGCACGGATGCCGGGTGCGTTGCCTTTGGCGCCAGTGTGTGTGGCCCTGGCGGGAGAATGGGTGCTGCCGGCGGTGATCGCCATCCGGGCGCGACTGCTGCCCCTGAGCATCGCTGGGGCGCAGCTCGCGGTGCGCCACGGGATTCTCAGCCTGCTCTGGTTCCCGGTGGGCGTATGGGCGGTGATCACCGCGGCGGAACGGCGCTGGGACGAATCGTCTCGAACTTCAGCTGGGACACCGGATGTCATCGAAGCGCACTAAGAAACCAATCGCCGAGAAACAGGCCCGGCCGGACTTGCGCGCATGGCGGACGGAGGCGACGTTCGTGGCTGCGGTGCTCGCGCTGTGCCTGACCTGGCTGGCTGGGATCACGCTGCGCGCGCGGCTCTGGACGGTCGACCTGGACATCGTCCGGCGGTCCGGAATCTTTCGTGTGTTCGGCGTTCAGGTCTCGGACATGATGGAGGTTGGCTTCGTCATCGGCATCGCGACAGTGCTCTACCTTGTCTGCTTGCAGGCATTGCGGAGGGGATTCCGGCACAGCTACGCGGCGGCAATTGTGGCGACTGTTCTGGGCTGCCTCTCGTTCCTCCCCTCGGTGGAGCTGACCTCCCCGGACGCCGTTCACCTGGCGGCGGACGTGCGGACGTTTTGGTTGCACGGCAAACTGCCGGTCACGTTCGATGCCGTGCCCGCGAAGATCGATGACCCGGTGGCCCGCGAAGTGCTGGCCTTCAAGAACAACCCGAGCGGCTACGGGCCAGTCGCCTACGCGATCGGTGGGGCGCCGATCCCGTTCGCCGGCGATGGGCTTCGCGCCAACCTGTTCGGGCAGAAGGTGGTGGCGGCGGTGTTCCTGGTGATCACGGCAGCGTTGGGCGGGTTGGTGGCGAAACAGATCGGGGGCAACCCCGGGCTGGTGACAGGCCTCATCGGGCTCAACCCGCTGATGCTCTGGCAGTTCCCCGGCGATGGACACAATGACAGCCTGATGGCTGCCCTCGGCGTGGCGGCGCTGCTGCTGGTAATCCGTCCCGGCTGGCGGGACCGCGCGGGTGGGATGGCGTTGGCGGGCGCCGCCGTGCTCTCCAAGTTCGGCCTGCTGCTTGCCAGTCCGGTGCTCGGCGCCTACTGGTTTCCGCGCTGGCGCAAGTACATGGCTGGATTCGTGGCGTTGGTCGCGGTCCTGGCGTTCGTGATCTTCGCCTTCAAACTGTGGCCCAGCATCGGCACGGTGGGGCCAGCGTCCGCGATCGCAGTGACAACCCCGTGGGGAGTGTTCGCCGATTGGATCGATGCCCAGCGCGATGCGCAATCCGTGTTGGTAGGGACGTCGTACGCGCTGTTCTTCGTGCTTCTGGCCTACATCGTGGCCTATCACCGCCTGCTCGATGCGCGGGACCTCGTAACGGCGTTCGCTACCGCGATGTTTCTCTTCCTCTTCGTCTGCTCCCCTGGCTATCTGCCGTGGTACCAGATCTGGTATCTGCCGTTCGCGATGATCTCCGGGCGAAGGTGGCTGGTGGTGAGCAGCATCGTCTTTTCAGTCGGCGCATTCCTCCCGATCCTGGCGATCAACTGGGCGGGCGCAATCGAAACGGAGATGCGCGTGACTAACCCCGTAAGCAAGGCAGTGCTTGTGCTCTACATTGCGGTCGCCGTCGTGGCCATCGTGCTGCAGCGGGCGGACCGGAATCGTGAGCGGATTGCGGAGCAGCGATCCGCTCGGCCAGCGCCGGTTCCGCGCCGTCAGCGCATCCGCGGAAGAGCGTAAATCCTCACCCTAGTTCCTCGTCCCCATGGCGGGTATGAGCCGGCGGCGGCGGATCACCTGGCGGACGAGGCGGAAGTAGCTGAGCACATCGTCCTGGCGGATGCGCCAGAGTTCACTGGCGGGGATTCCCGTGATACGCAGAAAGACGACGGTTGCGATGGCCGCCGAAAGCGTATAGCTCAGCGTGGTCGCCCAGGCCGCGCCCGTGTAGCCGATCGTGGGGATGAGGGCGAACCCAACGCTCACGCTGATCAGGCAGGACAGCCCGGCCAGCCACAGGGCGATCGCCGGGCGACCGAGCTGGACCGTGAAGTAGTTGCCGATCAGCGAAGCGGGGGCGTAGGCCGCCGTGCCGATGCAGAGGATACGAAGGGGTGTTGCACCGGCGCGATAGACATCGCCGAAGACGATGCCCAGCAACGGCGGGGCGACCACCGCAGCGACCACCGCGCCACTAACAACGACGATGATCGTGTGGCGGACGGCGAGGGCCGTGAGGTGGGCAGCCTCCTCACGGCTGGTCGAACCCACACGGGCGTACGAAGCGATGGCGATGGCGGATGAGAAGAGCCAGAGGCCCTCCGCAACTGCGACGGATGACGAGTAGATGCCCGCGCCTTCGCGGCTATCAAGCCCGATGACCATCAGGACATCGACCCGGTAGTTGAAGAAGGCGATGACGCTCGCCGCCCCTGTGACCGCTCCATAGGAGAGCATTCGCCGGGTGACAGCCCGGTTGAAACCGTGTTTCCAGGGCCAACTCCACCAGTGACGGCCCCAAAATAGCACCGGCAGAAGCGAGAGGTACTGCGCGGCGGTCCAGGCCTGGAGGGCCGATTCGGTGCTGCGGTGGCGGAGGATGCCCACCCAGACGGCGATGGTGACCAGCCCGATTGCGGCGGCCGCGGAGGTCGCCACGTTGTACCGGCTGAACTGGTGCGAACCCAGCAACACCCCGGAGAGCGTGCTGCGCACAACCGCCGGAAGGACGGAAAAGCCACAAAGGATGACAACCAGGTGGAGGTCCGCCGGGACGAACGGTGAGATGGCCAGGGCGCCGAGTGCAACGGCTGCGCCGACGACAAGGGCCAGCAGCGCCCCGTGGCTCCCGACCTCGGCCGGTTCGCGGTGCTGGTTGGCGACCAGGTAGCTGGCGGCGCTGGAGAAGCTGGCGATCCCGCTGGTCACGCCGATGACGATGACGGCCGAGGCATACACGCCGCGGTCGTCCAACGTGAGGGTACGGGCGGTGATGATGCCGATCGAAGCCCAGAGGAAGAGCGAGGTTACGCGGTAGACCAGCGCAACCACACTACCGATCGCAATTCCCACGCCGAGATGGTAGACGAGGCCGCTCTTAGGGTGACGCGGCGCGGGGGAGGGGTGGAGCGGGCGGCGGGAATCGAACCCGCACTTCAACCTTGGAAGGGTCGCGCTCTGCCACTAAGCCACGCCCGCTTACCGCGCTCAGGGTAGCACGATGTGGGAAGCGGGCGAGAGAGGGGTGCGCCAGCCGGCGCGGGCCGGCAAAGTCCGGGAGGGAGGCGGCAGTGCCGGAAGCCGGCTAACCGAGCGCTTTACGCATCTCGACGAGCGCCCTCGCCTGCCTGCCCTTCACCGCGTCCACTGTCGTCCCCAACACGCCTGCGGTCTCCTGGATGGAGAGTCCGTGGAGAAACCGAAGGGTGATGACCTCGGCGTGCCCATGGTCGAGGGCGGATACGGCGTGGGCAAGGTCAATGAGTGCGGGGTCAAGCGCAGGGTCGGACTTTCCTGCGTCGAACGTTTCGAGGGCCAACGGCGGCGGCCGGCGCACCAACTTCCGGCGATGGGTGTTGACGACGTTGCGGGCGATGCCAAAGAGCCACGCACGCGCGGGAAGGCCTTGATCGGCGAAGGAGTCTGCATGCTCCCACGCCTCAGCGAAGGTCTCGCTGGTCGCATCCTCAGCTTCCGCGGGACTCTGCAGGCGCGAGGCGGAGTAGCGGTAGATGGCGGGCATCTCCCGTTCGAACAACGCGCGCCATGCGGCCGGGTCACGTCGCCGGAGCAGTTCTGGCTCGGAGGCCAGAACTGCCCGGCGCGCTGGTTCAACTCCAGCCGCCGTCAGGGCCGCGGCGAGGATCGAACGCAGCCCCCATCGGCTTCGCCCTCGCCACGGCAGCCCAGGGGAGAAGGCAGTCACCGGGCGGCGTTCCGGTCATCACTCTTCGGCGTCTCCGTGGCGGTAACCGAGGCCGTGGGTGAAGGGCTGCCGTGATCAGGCGACGGAGTTTCAGTCGCTGTTGGAGTAGGCGAGGGTGGTTGTGGCGTCGTCGTCGTCGTGGGTGAGGGTGGTTGTGGCGTCGTCGTCGCCGTGGGTGGGGGAGGTTGTGGCGTCATCGTTGCGGTTGGAGAGGGCAGTGGCGGCTTCGTGGTTGAGGGCGGAACGGTGGCCGACGGCGTGGTGGGGACTGTAGTCGGGACGAACGGCTGGGGTGGAATCACAGCGGGCAGCGTGGTGGGAGTGGGTGTCGCGGTGGGCGGAAGGCCGCTGCCCGAAGAAACTGGGGGAATTGGGGGCCCGACCGCGCCGCTGGCCCCTGCCGCAAATTCTGGCGGTACTGTAGTCAGCCCAGGCGTTGGCGTGGCGCCTGGAGAGGGTGTCCCAGAGGGCGTTGTTGTTGCTCCAGCGGGGGCTGACGGCGTTCCCGTCGGCCGGGGAACGGCGAGCCCGCCGTTGTCCTCGCGTGGCAGGAGATTCGTGACCGCGTTGCTGATGAGGCTCGCGACGCTACCGGCGGTGCTTACCGGATCGAGGCCGCCGGCCACGCTTGCCCCACCGCCGACGCTCGCGAAAAGCAGGGCACCGGCCGCGAGCCGCTGGACAAGAGGGCGGGGGCGTTCGCCAAGACCGAGCCATGGACCCAGCAAGACGAACAGGCGACCTCGCCCTGGCCGCGCAACTGTGCTTTCGAAGCGCGCTGTAATGCGGGCTACTGCCGCTGAAGATGGCCCATCGGGCTGTAGCCGCCGCACCGTGGCAGCCAGCCGCAAGAGCGCCGCAGCCTCCGCCTGATCGGGTCCGGCGAGACCGCGCCCTTCGAGCACCTCTTGCAGCAGATCCGGTGAGACGGTCATTTTGGCCGGAGATTCTCCTTGGCTTGTAGGTTATCCCCGTGGCTTCAGGGCCGGGCGGTGGGACGGACGGATGGGAAGGCTGGCGGCAACGGATCTCTTCCAAAGCCTACGGTTTCCGAAACAAGGTACGCGTACTGGGCAACGAAGACGGGTGTGGGCGCTGGCGCCCACACCCTCCATCAGGTCTTAGCTATCGTGGTTCTTGTCATCCTCCGGGGACTTCTTTTCGGTCGTGCTCTTGTCGACGGCCGCACTCTTGTCGTCGGCGTGGTTCTTGTCGTCGCCCGCGTTCTTGCGGTCCACGGCGCTCTTGTCATCGGTCTTGCTTTTGTCGGCCGCGGACTTCTTGTCGTCGCCCGCGTTCTTGTGGTCCACGGCGCTCTTGTCGTCCGTGGACTCCTTATCATCCGCGTCGTTCTTGTCGTCGCCCGTGCTCTTATGGTCTACGGCATTCTTGTCGTCGGTCTGGCTCTCGTCGTCCGCAGACTCACTCTTATCGTCAGTCTTGGCGGCCGGGGTCGTTGTCGGCGCCGCCACCGTT
>JBDSJC010000099.1:0-5393 GCA_039917655.1 Tepidiformaceae bacterium | reverse complement strand
GAAGGATGAGCGGGGCGCCGCCCCACGGAAGCCGAGAGCAAGAGCGCACTGACTCTCCGCTACCGCCGATCAAGGCGTGCGGGCCAAACCGCCTGCGACCCACCACCCGGACGCTCCCCGATTTGCCGCCGGCACCCACTCGCTGGTTGAGGCTCGCCCGCCGCCCGCGTACGCTGCGAAGCGTGCCCGATGACTCCTTGATGACCGACGACATTCGCGCCCTCATCGGCCAGGCGCACCCCCTGATGAATGTGCAGGTCACCCGCCGCGCCTACCAGCGCGCGCTTGACGTTTATCGTGGGGAGCACGATTACGGCCCCCCGGACGGAGCGGACGTGCCCGGCTACGTGATCGAAGCGCTCGATTCGGAGACCGAGCCGCCGAGCATCCCATCACTCTTGCCCCAGTCACTCTTGATTTCGAACGAGTGGCAGTTCGAACGCCCCATGCGCATGGGTGAGGAGCTGGAGATGACCTACCGCATCGTCGATATCTCGGAGCGCTTCGGTGGCCGCTTCGGCTACAGCATCGACTTTCGCAGCGAGGTGGCGTTGAGCGAGCCCGCCAGCGGCGCGGTGGTCGCGCGCAGCGTGCGAACGATGACCCAGTACAGCGCCGCCGATGCCCGCGACGGCGGTCAACAGTGAGCGCGCCGGTCTTTTCGGAGCTGAGCGACGGGGACGAACTGCCGCCGCTGGAACTGCGGCCGAACCTCGGCCAGGTGATCCGCTACTGCGCCCTGAACTGGAACTTCCCGCCCTTCTTCTACGATGCCGAAGCGGCGAAGAAGATCGGTATGCCCGGCACGATAATCCCCGGCCCGCTGAAGGTAGGGCTGATCTACCGTGCGGTTGAGGCGTGGCTGGGCGAGGCTGGCTTCGTCCGCCAGGTGCGCGCCGCCCACCGCCGCCCGGACCTGACGAATCGCCCGATCACTGTCGTCGGGCGGGTGGCGCGCGTCTACGAGGAAGAGGGCGTGCAGCGCGCGGACTTGGAGATGGGCATCGTCAACGAATCGGGCGAACCCTCGGTGCGCGGATTCGCTGTCGTCCAGTTCCGCTGACGGCCATCGGGCCATCGGCTCACGGCCAGGGCTCACCGTTCGCCAGGAGCCCCTCGAAGGGCCAATGCGCTCGTTCGCCAGGCGCGGGCGCGTCCCGTGCATCCTTCGACAAGCTCAGGACGAACGGGAGGACCACGGCTGGCCACCACTCGTGTGCCTCGCCCCCAATCCCCGGTAGACTCCGCCCATCTGCATCGGAGCGCCCGGCCGAGCCGCCGGCGCGAGGAGAAACGCATGGATCCCCAGGTCAAAGCCCTGCTCGAAATGATGGCCGCCGCTTCCGCGGGCGCGCCGAAAATGATCGACCTCCCGGCCGCGGTCGCCCGCGCCAATACGGAGGTCGGCTTTGCTGCCTTCAATGCGGGAGCGCCCGAGATTGGGAGCATCGTGGACCGCATGATCCCCGGCCCGTCGGGCGAGATCCCGGTGAAGGTCTTCACACCCAGGGGCGAGGGGCCGTTCCCGATGCTCGTCTACCTCCACGGCGGCGGCTGGGTGATCATGAGCCCGAACACCCACAGCAAAATCTGCGCGGAACTGGCGGAAGGCGCGGGTGTGGTCGTTGTCTCGCCGCACTACCGCCTCGCGCCCGAGGATCTGCCTCCCGCCCAACTCGATGACTGCGTTGCCGCAGTTCGTTGGGCCGTGGAGCATGCCGCCGAACTGAACGCCGACGGCAGCCGCTTCGCAATCGGCGGCGATTCGGCTGGCGGCAACCTGGCGGCCGCGGCCTGCCTGCGCCTGCGCGATGAGAGCGGCCCCCAGGCCAAACTCCAGCTGCTCTTTTACGGCGCCTACCTGCTGGACCCGGACACCGAATCCTCGTTGCGGAACGCGGACGCCCAGATCCTGCCGCGCGAAACGATGGTCTGGTTCATCGATCACTACCTCTCTGGCGGCGCGACCGTGACCGACCCCTACATCGCGCCGATCAACGGCAACCTACGCGGGCTGCCGCCCGCGCTCCTCATGGTAGGCACACTCGACGTGTTGCTGGACGACTCGATGGCCTATGCGGCGAAGCTCCAGGCCGCCGGCGTAGCGGCCACGCTGACGATCTACGAAGACATGCCACACGTCTTCATGCAGCTAACGGCCATGCTGGACGGCGCGAAAAAGGGCATGGCGGAGGCTTGCGCCGCCCTCCGCGAAGCACTGGCGTAGTCTAGAAAGAGGTCCGTTCGCAGGCCGTCGCGTCCTGGGGTGCGATACGGGCGGAGGCATGCCGCCCTTCCCGGTTGATTTGCTGGGATCGGGCGTCGTCACGCGGCGCGCGCCCCTTCAAGCTTGAACCGCGCGGCGGCGGCGCTTAGCTCTTGAGCCAGGTCGCGCATCTGGTTGGCGGTCGCCGCCAGCTCCTCTGACTGAGCGGAAAGCTCTTCGGTCGAAGCTGAAACCTGCTCCGCCGAGGCCGACGTCTCTTCGCTTGTCGCCGACACCTGGATGATCGCCTCGGTCACCCGCGTGGTGCCCGAGGCCATCTCCCCGGCGCCCGCCGCCGATTGTTCCGCCTGCTGCGCGATCATCTCCGCTGAGGTGACGATCCGCGCCGCGCCCGCCGACAGCCCTTGCACATCGACGGCGATCTTCTGCATCTGTTGCGTCGAAGCCTGTACCGACAAGATGATCGATTCCAGGGCCGCGCCCGCCTGCGTCGTGATCTCACGGCCAGCCTCGACATCCTTGACCCCCGCAGCCATCGCCTCGACGGCCTGCCGGGTGCCCTGCTGGACCTTCGCGATGAGGGCCGCGATCTCCTTCGTGCTCGAACTCGAACGTTCCGCCAGCGAGCGGACGTTTTCGGCGACCACGGCGAAACCACGACCCTGGTCGCCGGCTCGCGCCGCTTCGATCGCTGCGTTGAGGGCGAGGAGGTTCGTCTGGCCAGCGATCTCGTCGATCGTCTTGACGATGTCGCCGATCTGCTGACCGTATTCGCCCAACTGATCGATTGTCTTCGAGGCCCGTCCGACCGCGATGGCGATGTTTGCCATCGAAGCAACCGCCTGGCCGACAGCCTTCTGGCCTTCGAGCGCTGAGGTGCGCGATTGCTCGGCGGCCAGCGCGACCTGCTCCGAAGCGTTGGCGACAAGAGTGATGCGCTCGCCCATCTGGGTGGCATCGACCTTGGACTGGGCGGCGTTTTCAGCACTGGAGGAAGCGGTGGCAGCGAGTTCCTCTGAACCGGCGGCGACGCGTTCAATCTCCCTCGCCGACTCCTGGCTGAGGCCGCTCAGGTTGACGGCGCTGCGCGTCACTTCGTTGATCGCTGTCGCGATCTGGCCCGTCGCGCTGGCCATTTGGTCAGACGATTCACGCAACTGCGTGGCTGCCCCAGCGATCGAGGTGGCGTTCATCTGGACGCCCGAGATGAGGGTCCGCAGGTTGACGACCATGGACGAGAGGGCGTTGCCAAGCTCATCCCTGGCGCCTTTCGGGCTCACGCTGGCGGTCAGGTCGCCAGCGGCAACCGAGGTTGCGGCGCCCGCCATCTCCTTGAGATAGCCGGTCATCTCGGCGAAGGCGACGGCGAGGTCGCCCATTTCGTCCTTGGAAGTGACGTTCATCACCGCGCTCACATCGCCGACAGAGATGGCGCGGGCCACGGCGGCGCCCTGGCGGGCGGCGCTCGCAAGGCGCCGGGCGATGCCAAAGGCGATAGCGACGCCGGCGAGCATGGCGACCACGGTGACGCCGATCAGGAGCTTCTCCGCTAAGGCTGCAGTCGTTGCGGCGGCATTCTTGGAAGTCTCGGCGCGCTTCGCATTGAACGCACCGGCATCGGAGAACGCTTTGTTCATCTCATCGACTTCCGAGGTCATGGCGCCGACCAAAGCGGCAGCCCCGGTGTCATCGCCGTTGGCGAGCAGGTCCAGCACCCTGGTGCGCTGTCCAATGACCTTCGTGACCTTCGCCTCCACAGCCGTCCATTGTGCCTGGTCCTCGGCGTTCGCGAAGGTGATGTGGTAGCTCTGCATCTGGGCCCTGGCCTCCTCGATCTCGGCCCTGGCCTGGACAATGAGCATGGCGCGCGCCGACTTGTCCGGCGTGAGGAAGGCGCGCGTCTCCTCGCGTGCGCTCTGCACCATGTTGATGTTCGTTCCGAGCGCGTACTGCACACCGAGCACGTTCTGGCGGTACAGCTCGGCAGTCGCATTGGAGGCAGCGTTCAGCTTCGTCACGCCCACAAATGCGACGATGGCGGTGAGCCCGAGGACGGTCCCAAAGCCGAGCAGCAGTTTGACCTGGATCTTCAAATTGTTGAACCACGCCATCTGTCTGCCTCGAACCCACCATCTCGCCCTCTGAGGAGTTTCGGGCGGACCAGGCAGCCGCCTAAGTAGAGTTACCCCTAGTTCTGCAGGCAGATCGGCGCGAAAGCGAGAGCGCCCGGCGAATCAGCCGTCAGGAGGGGATGACCGCGTCCACTTCGATTTCGACCAGCATCGCGGGATCGATCAGGGCAACCACCTGGACCATCGTGGCCGCCGGGCGTACCTCCCGAAAGAACTCGCCGTGCGCGCGTCCGAACTCCTGCCACTGCGTGATATCGGTCACGAACATCCGTGTGCGGACCACATCAGTCATGCGCGCGCCAGCCTCGGCCAGCGCCAGCTCAATGATCTGGAAGCAACGCCTGGCCTGCAGGTAGGGGTCACCCCCGCCCGCAATCGTGCCGTCAGGGTTTGCCGCCGTGGTCCCGGAGACGAACACGTGGTTGCCTTCGCGCACCGCCCGCGAATAGCCGATGACGGACTCCCACGGCCCACCGGACGAGATCAGTTGACGTGTCATTCATGTAGTAGAGAAGACATGCCGCTCAAGTGGCAAGGGCCAATCTCAGGCATTCCACGCTGGTTACCATTGAGCGGACAGGCGGCGACCACCCCTTCAGCCGCCAACCGGATCCGCCGAAAACAGTGGTATGGAACTGTCTGGCGACCCCCAGGTTGTCTACCTCGCCGACCGTACGAAAGCCTTCGGCAAGCAGGTCAACCGGGACAGCGACAACATCCGCACGTTGCGGCGCGAACTCGACGCCCTCTGGGTCTCGCGGCCGACCTCAAACGGCGGCGTTGTCTGGGTACTGCGTCAGCGCCACAGCGAGCCACCACGCCGCTCGGCCTGAGACGCGCTCGCGCTACGCCCGTTCGCACATCCGGCGCGTCACTTCCCAGACCATTCCGCAGTTGATTCGCAGGCTCTCGATGCTCACGCGCTCGTTATGGCCGTGAACCGAACGGCCAACGTCCGGCGTTGTCAGCCCGCCCGAAAACCCGTACGAAATCTGGCCGCGGTTGCGCAGCGTGCTGCTATCGGTGAAGCCCAC
>JBDSJC010000098.1:0-10626 GCA_039917655.1 Tepidiformaceae bacterium | reverse complement strand
GCCGTCGGGGTCGCGTTTCGCGAACCACCGTGTGGTTCATGACGCGGAGGCTCAGCTACCGGAGCGTCATGGAGTTAGCGATGCGTTCGAGTTCCGCGTAGGGAAGCGCATCAGCGGTGATGAGGATGGCGAGGCCGTCCTGTGCCCAGGCCAGCGTTTTCGCCGCGCCGTTGGCGCCGCGGTAGGCAGGATGGCCGTTGATCGTGGTCTGGTCGCTGGTTTGGAACCCGGCAGGGAGGCCATCGGCGCGCTTACGTTGCTCGATGCGAAGGAAGGTCGTGCCTTGCACGCTGGGCGCCCGCCCGGTGAAGTCGGTTCGGACCGAGACCAGTTCGTTGGCCGGATTCGATTCGCTGCTTTCGCCCGAGATGGCGAATCCCTCCGGTAGCTGAGAAGCGGCAAGGAACCCGGGCTTACCCTGCATGACGGCTGGTCCAGGTCCGCCGATCCCGAGCGTGCTGCCGCTACCTCCCGCCGGGGTGGACGCGCTACTGCTCCCGCTGCCGGTTAGGCCGCTGTCGCCGCCGGGAACTTCCTTGGAGCCAGCCGGCGGCACAAACCCGGCGTCCACCCTGTTCGCGGGTATGGCGTACGCAAGCTCCGTGACCTCCAGGGTGTAGGACTGCCCGCTGTCGCCGCCATCGGAAGAGGTCCGCATGACGAACATCCGCTCCTCGTCCAACCAGAATCGGACACTGCCAGAGCTGCGTTCGATCCCGTCCGAGCCGCCACCGGTGACCGCAGGGCTCAATTCGATGATCGTGGTGTCCCGGCCGAGGATCGTGTCCCTGCCTACGACCGTCACCTGTTTGGCCGTCTTACCGCGAGTCTGGCGCAGGGACTCCATGAAGGCCCCTGGGTTATCGAAAGGCATCGGGCCGAACAGCAAAGAGAAGCTCGGCGACATCGCCCATCCTCCGGGCGGCGGCTGATAGGGCGTCTTCGAATACGTGTGCGCGAGCGAGTCGTAGGTGAGCATCGTATCGCCCGAGATCGCGCCCGTGAGCGTGCGCGCGTCGAGCGCGGGATCGACCGACTCGATTTCGAAGCGGGAGTGGGTAAAATCCTTAAACGCCCAGCGCACGACGGAGTTGTGTTCCTCCGAGGCGGAGGAAATCGCGGGAGAGCCACCAATGTTCGTCCCCATAGTGCGCGAGTTATCAACGACGGTGACCTGGGCGACGAGTTCGAACGGGGGGACGCGCTGGGGAACCTGTTTATCGGTGCCGCCAACTGCCAGCCACGCGACGACGGCCACACCAGCCAGCGTGGCTGCCCCGGCCACCGCTCCGGCGATCTTGAACGCAGGGAGCGCAAGAAGGCCGCGGAACGTACGCCCCAGGTGCGCACCTGGGCGGTTGTGCCAGCGCCAATAGCCGGTGAGCTCTTCGCGGCTGCTGAGGCCGAGCTTTGTGAGCAGTTCGCTGACGTGCCACTTCGCGCCGTCGATGGTGATGCCGAAAGCTTCGCCGATCTCCCAGTTTGTTCGACCGGCTGCGACCAGGCGCAGCACGTGAAGCTGGCGTTCGGTCAGGTCCCGGTGCCTGGCCGCTGCTTCGGCGAATGTTCCTACGGCTGTGGTGCCCCGGTCCATGTCTCGAACGTAGCAGCGGGGGTAGAGGAAGTCACTACCCGATGGTTGCTATTGCGCATGAGTATCAAGGGAGGAAGCGCGCAAAGCTTCGTTGCTGACGTAGCTCGGCCCAATCGCGGATACTTGCGGGCTACGGAGGTGGGTTTCGATGCCGGAACAGCGCATGTTTGGTTTGTGGAGCAGCCCGGTGACGGCGAAGAGTCTTTCCGTGGCCTTGCGGCTGAACGAGCCGTGTTGGGATACCGATGGCCGGACGCTGGCCTGGGTGGAGGGGCGCTCCGACCGCGGCGTAATTGTGGTGCGCGATATTGACGACGGCGCAACGCGCGACCTCACGTCGGACATCTCGGTGCGGGCGTTTGTGGGTTACGGCGGCGGCGATTTCACGCTCTCGCACGGTGCTGCCTACTTCGTCGGGCAGGCGGACCAGCGAATCTACCGGCAACCGCTCGCAGGAGGGCCCGCGAGGCCGATTACGCCTGCTTTCGGTGCTTCCGCGTCACCAACCGTTTCGCCGGACGGTAAGTGGATGGCCTACGTCCACACCTACGAAGAAGTGGACTCGATTGCGGTGGTGGACACCGAGGGCAAGCACTGGCCCGCGCGGTTCTCCGAGGGCCGCGATTTCTACATGCAGCCCGCCTGGCACCCCAGCGGCGACCGTCTGACGTGGGCCGAGTGGGATCACCCAAATATGCCCTGGGACGGCTGCGAACTGAAGCTGGCGAACGTCGCCTACCCGGAGGGTGGCCTACCCGTTTCCTCCAGCGCCGCGGTAGTCGCTGGCGGGAAAGATGTGGCCGTCTTCCAGGGGACGTTCACCGAGGACGGTGAATCACTGCTCTACACCTCGGATGAGAGCGGCTGGGGCCACCTCTACCGGCGGAATCTTGATACCGGAGCGGTCACCCGGCTGACTTCCGGCGAACGCGAGTTCGGCGCGGCCGCCTGGAACCAGGGCCAGAAGCGCTTCGCCGTCACGGCCTCGGGCGACATACTCGCGATTGTCAGCGAGTCCGGCTTCGACCGCCTGGTGAAGGTCTCCGCGGATGGCGGCGAAGAGGACCTGACCGGCTCGCTGCCGGGCTACGACGTAGTCGGGCATCCCGCAACGAACGCGGCGAACGGCCGGTTTGCGGTCGTTGCCAGTGGTGGCCGTCAGCCGGGACGGTTGCTGACGATCGACCTTGAGACGGCGAGCCCGGAGGTGCGCGTGATGCGCCGGTCGGACAGCGAGTCCGTGCGGGCGGCGGCGCTTTCGCAGCCCGAGGCGATCTCCTGGACGTCGTTCGACGGGGAGCAGGCGCACGGCCTCTACTATCCGCCCGCGAGCGAGCGGTTCGAGGGGGAGGGCGCGCCGCCGCTGATCGTGCTGGTGCACGGCGGGCCCACGAGCCACTCCAGCGCCAACTGGACGCCTTCGGCACAGTTCTTCGCCACCCGTGGCTACGCGGTTCTTGCCCCAAACTACCGTGGGAGCACGGGCTACGGCCGCGCGTACATGCTCAAGCTGCGCGAAAGCTGGGGAATCTACGATGTGCAGGATTCGAAGTTTGGAGCGCAGGCGCTCGCAGAACGAGGGCTGGCTGACGGCTCGCGCCTGGTGATCATGGGCGGCAGCGCGGGTGGGTTCACGGTGCTCCAATCGCTCTGCGAACTACCGGGCTTCTACAAGGCGGGGATCTCGATGTTCGGGGTGGCCAACCAGTTCACCCTCGCCAGCGACACGCACAAGTTCGAGCAGCGCTATCTCGATTCCATGCTCGGGCCGCTGCCGCAGGCCGCCGATGTCTACCGCGCCCGCTCGCCAATCTTCCACGCGGCGAAGATCACGGACCCGCTGGCCGTCTTCCAGGGCGAAATCGACCGCGTTGTGCCCAAGGAGCAATCGGACAGCATCGTTGCCTCGCTGCGGGCTCGTGGCGTGCCGCACGAATACCACCTCTACCCCGGAGAAGGCCACGGCTGGCGCAAAACGGAGACGATCGAACAGTTCTACGGCAGCGTGGAGGCGTTTCTGAAGCAGTACGTGCTGTTCGGCTAGGGCTTACTCCCGCCACAGCATTTTGGCGCGGGCGATGGTCTGCTCGTTCGCGCTCTTCGCCGCCCAGGCGGCCAGCAGCTCCGGCGAAACCAGCCGCTGAGCCTCCGCCCAGCCGATCGGCGGCGCGGCGCTCAGCACCTGGCGTTCGCGTACGCCCACGAGGAACGAAGTCGAATCGCCGTTGTCCGATTCCGCGAGGACGGCGCATCGAATGTAACCGGCGCCGCCGGGGAAGTACGGGTCGCCGTCAGTCGTGATTTCGTACGCGATGCCCCCGAGTTTGTTGCCCGTTCGGCCGCTGTGCAGCCCCAGCGGCTCGATCAGGTCGAGTTGCGCTTCGGTAAGCAGGGTGATGCAGAGGGTCTTGCCTTCGGCGATGAGCGCGGTCGTGTAGTTCGACTTCGAAAGCACCACCAGCAGGCGCGGCCGGTCCGGGACGATCGAAGCGCCAAAGACGGAGACGCAGATCTGCGCGTTCGGCCCCAGCGGGCCATGGCTGCCGATGGCGCAGAGCGGCGCCCAAAAGTTGGAGAGCAGCGTATCGCGAGGCGGGTCCGGCATGGCGGCACTGTAACAGCGCAGGGGTTCGTGGGTGCGAGCGCGCGTCGCCTCGACGTAGAATCAAGCGATGAACGACTGCCTGTTCTGCCGGATGAACCGCGGTGAAATCCCAGCCGAGAAGATCGCTCAGAACGACCACGCGTTTGCGGTGCGCGATATCAACCCGCGAGCGCCGGTGCACACGCTCATCATCCCCAAGCTGCACCTCACCTCTGCGCGAGAACTGGAGTGGAATCATGGCGAGTTGCTGACCGGCATGTTCGCCCTGGCCAAGGATGTGGCGCGGCTGGAGGGAGTATTCGACAGCGGCTACCGGCTCGCCTTCAACGTTGGTGACCATGCCGGGATGACGATTTCGCACCTCCACCTCCATCTGCTGGGCGGACTCAAGCTAGGCCCTGAGGGTTGACGAAGACCGCCGTGAGGGCCCAGATCGAGGCGATCCGCGCGGCGTTTCATGATCGTCCTCCTGGGCTAGTGCGTCATGTGGAACGGGTGGTCATCGAAGCGGTGGATCTGGCAGTGCGCTGGGGAGCGGACCCGGAACGCGCGACACTCGCCGCATGGGGTCACGACCTCTTTCGCGCGCTGCCTGCGGCAAACCAACTGAAGCTCGCGAGGGACGTGGGCGTATCGCTGACGGCTGAGGACGAAGCGCAGCCAATGCTCTTGCACGGGCCGAACGCGTCCGTCGTCCTCCGCGAACGGTTCGCGGTGCGTGACGAAGAGGCGTTAGCAGCGGTGCGCGATCACACGCTTGGCGGGCCTGAGATGCCGCTCCTGGCGAAGATCATCTTGCTCGCCGATAAGGTGGAGCGGCGCAAGCGCGGCCGGACGCCGGTGATGCGCGAGATTCGCCGCCTCGCCCGCCGCGACATCGACTTGGCCCTGCTCTGCTGGGCGGATTGGAAGTGGGTGGAGGAGCGCAGGCATGGCTGGAGCAGCCACTCCCAGCACTGGGCGGCGCGACAACGCTGGGTGGCCAGGCACCACGCGGAGATCGGGCTGCCGGGGCGCACCACGGATGATGCTGACGGATTCGAGATCACCTGACAGCGGCCTACCGGCCAAGCTATGCTCGAATGCGGATGAGATTCGAAGACAGGTTGGCTGGCCGCACCCACCGCATGACGGCCAGCGCCGTCCGAGAGATCCTCAAGGTGGCCTCTTCGCCGGGCGTTATCTCCCTGGCTGGCGGGCTGCCAGCGGCTGAGAGCTTTCCGCTCGACATCATGGAAGAGCTGACCGGCTCCGTGCTGGCGAAGTACGGTGCCAGGGCCCTCCAATACGACGCCAGCGAAGGCTTCGCACCGTTGCGTGAAGCGCTGGCGCCGCACCTCGCCGCCCGCGGCGTGACGGCGCAAGCCGAAGAGATCCTCGTCTTCAGCGGGTCGCAGGGCGTGCTCGATACGGCCGGCAAGATCTTCATCTCGCCCGGCGACGTGGTCGCGGTGGAGGCGCCGACCTACCTCGGTGCGCTCCAGGCCTTCAACCCGTACGAGCCGCGCTATGTCGAACTCGAAACAGACGAAGACGGGCTGATCCCGGAATCGCTGGACCGGGTACTGGCAACGGAGATCGTAAAATTCGTCTACCTGGTGCCGACCTTCCAGAACCCCACCGGGCGGACGCTCTCCCTTGCGAGACGCAGACAGGTGGCCGAGATCCTGGTGCGTCGCGGTGCGCTGCTTCTCGAAGACGACCCCTACAGCGACCTGCGCTACACGGGTGAACCCGTGCCGCCGATCAAGTCGATGGCGCCGGACCACGTGATCTACGTCAGCACACTTTCGAAGACGTTTGCGCCGGGCCTGCGGGTGGGCTTCAGTGTCGCGCCGCCCGAGACGCACCATTGGATGGTGATCGCCCGTCAGGGCGTGGACCTCCATACCAGCACGCTCGCGCAGGCGCTGAGTGCTGAGTACATCGGCGGCGGACACCTCGAACGTCACCTCCCGCACATCCTCGCCATCTACCGCCCGCGCCAGGAAGCAATGCTGGCCGCGCTCGAACGCCATCTGCCGGAGGACTTCCAGTGGACGCGTCCCGAAGGCGGGATGTTCGTCTGGGTCCGCGCCTCGGCCGGGATCGACACGGAGCAGCTCTACCCGCGCGTGGTGGAACGTGGCGTGGCCTTCGTCCCCGGCAAGTTCTTCTACGTCCACCAGGAGGACGGCATCTCCACGCTGCGCATGAACTTCACCGCCGCCGACCCGGAGACGATCGACCGCGCGGTCTCGATCATCGGCGACGTCATCGCCGAAGAACTGGGCGCTCGGGTGTAGGCGCGCGCTACTCCAGGAACTCGTCGGCCATCCAACCGGCCTGCCCGGACGGACCAATCACCGACTGCCAGGAGCGCGTTCCGTCGTTAGAACGGTCCCCCCCGGTGTCCACAATCGCGCCGTCTCCCAGGCAATCCATAACCGGTTCCGCAAGCGAGGGGTCGCGGCGAAGGTTTACGCAATCGCCGTCGCCTTTGACTCGCGCCCATATGGCGATGAACCGTGTGGACACAACGAGTTGAGTGCCTTGCGAACAGTCCTTGTCGTAGAACGGCGTGCCAATGAAGGAGAGCGGCCCCAGCTCGTAGGGGATGATCGCGGGGTCCGCTCCTGACGTGTCTCCGCCGGAGGTGCACGTACCCGGCCGGACATAATCCTGCGTTACGAGCAGGTCGCGCTCGTTGAGAAAACCAGCGAGCCGCGGTGCTCCGCCCTCGATCTTCCCCACCTTCAGCGGCGTGCCAATCGGTGGAAGGAACGTGCCCACGAAGAACTGGCGTTGCCCGGGTAAGCCATCAGCGGACCAGGACGCGACTATTGTAGGGAACGAAACTCCGGGCAGAGTGGGGCCGCCGCGCTGAAGCGCCAGCACGCTCTCCACCCTCACGTTGGGGTAGCCAGGGAACTCCAATTCATACAGGCGTGCACCGCCACGGTTCAGAATCTGCGTCCCCGCGATCCAGGCGAGCTGGCCGCGAAAGAGTATCGGATTGATGGAGGCCCTGGCGGCGGGCGGCGGCACGATTGGCGTTCCGCGCGGGAACAGCACGTGGGAGGGCGTTTGCCCTTCAAAGTTGATGGCCACGACACCCATATCGACAGCTGCGCGTGCCCACCATTTTCCGGCGACGCTCCCGATCTCTCCCCACGTCAGGCCGCCATCTGTGGACTTCGTGAAAACCGTGCTCGCCCCTTCGGTGCCGGACTCGTACCCACAGAGGTCGCCGAAGCAAGTGCTGGCGAAGAGTTCCCCAAGTTCATTGGCAACAATGCCGGTGATCACGGCGGAGCCTCCCTCGGGCGGTTTCAGGAGTTGATCCGTCCTGAGTTCGCCGTTTCTGTCCCGGTAGTGGCGGGTGAGCGAAAGGTACCCGCCGCCACCATGCGCGTAGCCGCCGTGGGCCACGATCATCACCGCGTTCTCCGGAAACGGCACGAGCGGAGGCACCGTTGGCGCCGGCTGGCGGAATGGCGTTGGAGCAACCGCGGATGCGGCCGGACGCGGCGTTTGGGTTGCTTCCACAGTGGCGGGCGCCCCGGGGGGCGGCGGCGCGTCGTCGTTTCGCCGCAGCGCCCAGCCGGTCACTATGAGCAGGGCTAGCGCAATGAAGATTCCCGCCAGGGACCAAAGTCTGCTCGTCCGCATCGCCTACCTCCGCATCGGTTCAAGCGTACGCGCTGGCTTTGGCGATGCACACGCCCGATTCGGTCGAAGGGGACGTTGCGGCGCCAGCGTGGTCGATTTCGAACGCTGCTTTACCTTCATCGAACCACGCGCCCTGCGAGCCAATCAGGCCGGCCATGCCCATACGGACAGCGTGGCGACCCTCCCCGGTGGCGGTGCGCAGATGTTTCAGTCTGGAGAGCTGAAATGCCGGGCCGACCGGATAGTCGAGTCATGCGACTCTGTGGTGTATCGAAAGCCCTCACACACCCGAGTGGTGACTTCACTCACGGTTCAGCAGCGTTCCCGCCCTATTCCTGCTCTCCCCGGTTGTTGGTGATGTTCGACTTCGACTTGATGATCGCAGTCTCCGTCGAGGGCGGCGTTCCAGCGCCACCCGGCTCCCACGAATCTGCCAGCAGCGCCGCAGCGCCTCCTGGACTTGCCGACACGTTGAGGGTCCCACTCCTTGCTGCCGCGTCCGATGCTACTGCTGTCTCTTTTTCACCCATTGCGGTGCTCCTTCAAAGTAGATTCCGCTCAGCCGCGCCCAGTGTGCGCCTTACAGCGAGGCGAATCTAGAGAATTCGATGGCACGCTTTGCTTAACTGCCGACCGGTGTCCACGAGACGGGCACGTGGTCGCCTGGCGTTGGCGGCTCCGCGTCCCACGCCACCCTGACAGCCACTCCGGAGACCGTGCCCGCCACCTCCCAGCCTGAACCGGTGTCGACTACCGTCGTAACGACCAGTTCGAACGTCATCGCGCCGGGTCCGGGGCGGAGCTTGCCGGGCGGGATCGCAACGGTGGCGGAATCGACGGGCAGGATGGTGAAGCCGAGGAAGAGCGCGGTTTCATCGTCCGGAGGATCGCGAAACACCTGGCTCACTGGCCCAGATGCGCGCACCTCGCCATTGATAAGGATGACGACATCGCTGGCGAGGCGCATCGCCTCTTCGCGGTCGTGAGTGACGAGGATTGTGGTGGGCGAGAAGTCAGCGAGCAGCGCGGGCAGTTCGAATATGAGCTGTTGGCGGGTCTGAGCATCCAGACCCGATAGCGGTTCGTCGAGCAGCGTCACCGGAGCGCGTAGCACGAGTGCGCGGGCGAGGTTCGCGCGCTGCGCTTCGCCCCCGGAGAGCCGGTGAGCGCTGCGCTCCAGGAGTGAGGCGATGCCGAACGCACCGGCCGCGGCAGTCGCACGCTTTGCGCTTTCGGCGGCGGCGAATCCGCGCAGTCTGAGGCCCAACTGCAGGTTCGAACGGACTTTCCCGGCCAGAAAGACTGGCTCTTGGAAGGCGATCGCGGCCACTCCTCGCATCGCTCGAGCGCCGCGCACTACGGACTCCCCGACCCGCACTTCGCCGGACGACGGCCGTTCGAGGCCCGCCACGAGGCGCAACAGCGTGCTCTTTCCAGAGCCATTTGGGCCGAGCAGGGCGGTGACGCGTCCGGAGGCGATGGTGAGCGATGGCACAGACAGTACGCGGCGGCCATCCCGCTCGAAGGTGACGGAGTCGAATCGCACCTCCATCAGCGGAGGCGCCGCTGCTGGGCGAGGGTGAGCACGAAGTTCACGGCGAAGGCCATCACGAAGAGGATGAGGCCGAGGGCGATCGCCTTTTCGTTCTGGCCGCGGCTCGTTTCAGTGACGATGGCGGTGGTGAGGACGCGCGTGTTGCCCTGGAGGTTGCCGCCGACAGTCATCGAGGCCCCCACTTCGGAAACAACGCCGCCGAAGCCCGCCATGACCGCCGCCAGCAGCCCGAGGTTCGCTTCGCGCGCCAGCAACCAGAGCGAACGGACTCGTCCCGCGCCAAGGCTGGCCAGCAGGTCTGGGAGCAGCGGCGGCAACGCCTGGATGGCGGCTGCCGTGAACCCAACCACCAACGGCACGGAGATCACGAACTGGGCGATGACCATGGCGCGCTTCGTGTAGATCAGTTCGAACCCGCCAAACGGCCCGCTTCGCACGAGCAGCAACCAGACGACCAGCCCAATGACCACCGGCGGCATGCCCATGCCCGTATTCACCAGCCCCACCATTAGGGTCCGGCCGTGAAACTGGGTGCGCGCCAGCCAGTAGCCGATGGGCACGCCAACCAGCATCGCCAGAAGCGTGGCGCTGCCCGAAACGAGCACCGTCCGGAACGCGATCTCGCGCAGTTCAGAATCGCCAGAGGCAATCAGGCGCAACGCCTCGCGCAATCCGTCCCAGAGTTCGGCCACGGGCTAGTTTACCGCCAGGTCCGATTCCTTTTTGCCCGCGTCCGCCACAAAGAGCGATTCGCCATACTCCGCCTTCTTGAACTCGGCGATCAGCTTCTGGGTCTCGGGCGCCACCATGAAGGCGTTGAAGGCTCGCGCCTGCGCCTCCTTCACGCCCGGGTGCTTGGCCGGGTTGACGACGTAGACGTGATACACATTGAGCAGCGGCGCAGCCTTTTCAAAGACGTTTTCGAGGCCCAGGCCCTTGCCGGACGCGCCCTTCTTCAGTGCGAGGTAGGTGGCGCGGTCGGTCAGGGTGTAGCCCTGCTTCTGGTCGGCGACGTTGAGCGTCGCTCCCATGCCCTGGCCGGTTTCCTCGCGGTTCTTAACGGTCTTCACGTCGATCCCGGCGGCTTTCCAGAGGTTGAGTTCGGCGGCATGCGTGCCGGAAGCGTCTCCGCGGGAGATGAAGGGGCCGGTGGCGGCGATGGCCGCTAGCGCGGTGTTCAAGTCCTTGATCTTCTTCACGCCCGCGGGGTCGCTCGCCGGG
>JBDSJC010000097.1:0-10345 GCA_039917655.1 Tepidiformaceae bacterium | reverse complement strand
CGATATCGCCTACCGGCTCAGTGGGACGCATCGGCGTATCGGATTGCGCGAGTTACTTCGCTACCGTTCGCAGCGTTCCGCTATGCGGCTCCGCGCCCTGAACGAAATGGCCCGGGAAGCAGACGATCTCGGCATCGTGATGAACTGACGGTTGCCCCTACCTCTACCTGTGGTGGATTGCCCTCCCCATCGGCTGCGCCTGGGCCGCTCTCGTCCTCACCGTCGGTATTCTCTGGGGGCGAAGGCGCGCACCTGACGACGCGTCGCCCAGCCCGTAGAATCGCCCCATGTGCTTTCCTTACGATGCCCTCCCACCGATCCCCGCCATCGCCGGGGCCGCCATTGATACCGAGGACCTGACCCTCAAGTCCGCCGATGGCACCCAGTTCGCCGCCTTCGCCGCGCGCTCGGAGAAGCCCTCGAGCGTTGGCATGGTGGTGCTGCCCGACGTCCGCGGCCTCTTCCGCTTCTACGAGGAGCTGGCCATGCGCTTCGCCGAAGCCGGCATCAACTCCGTCGCCTTCGACTATTTCGGTCGCACCGCGGGCGTGGCCAAGCGCGATGCCGAGTTTTCGTTCATGGAGCACGTAGTGAAGACCCACCCGGATACGGTAGCCGCCGATACGCGCGCCGCGGTCGAGTTCCTGCGCTCGGTGAAAGGCGGGAGCTGCACGTCCGTGTTCGTGGCCGGCTTCTGCTTTGGCGGCTCGAACGCCTGGAACCAGGCGGCCGCGGGCCACGGTCTGAAGGGTGCCATTGGTTTCTACGGCCACCCCGCGCGCGTCATCCAGGATATGGTCGCTCCGGGCAACAAGTCGGGACTGCCCAGCACGATTGAACGCGTTGCGAAGATGGAGTGCCCGATCATGGCCCTCCAGGCCGGCGCCGACCAGATGATCACTCAGGCGGACACCGATGCCTTCAAAGCGGCGCTCGATGGCGCGGGAATCGCCAACGAGGTGAAGACCTACGCGGGCGCGCCGCACAGCTTCTTCGACCGCAGCTACGTAGAGCACGCCGAAGCTTCCACCGACGCCTGGCAGCGCATCCTCGCCTTCGTTGAGAAGCACGCGAAGTGAGGCTGCCGAGCGTTGCGGCGGCTGGACGAACCCGGCTCCGGTGAAGATTCTCCGCCTCAGCAACAGCGACGACTTCTCCCCTGACACGCCGGAAGAGAACGAAGCCCGGCCGTCGCCGCGCGCGCGTTCGAGGAGGTGACGCAGGCGGCCCGTGGAAACGAAACCCGGGTCGTCTGGCCGGAACCAGCGCTCCCCAG
Source organism: Tepidiformaceae bacterium (assembly GCA_039917655.1). Taxonomy (GTDB): domain Bacteria; phylum Chloroflexota; class Dehalococcoidia; order Tepidiformales; family Tepidiformaceae; genus PNKC01. The sequence continues at coordinate 9,069 of JBDSJC010000097.1, read as the reverse complement.
TCGCCGCGAATGCGCGGGCAGTAGTCAGCGGAACGCGAGGAAGCGGCCATTGGAAGCGCGGGGGAAAGGGAGGACCTCGATCACGGCGTCAAGGTTCAGCGGACCGTAGATGTGCGGATAGGCGAGCGCGTTCGGCTGGACCTCCCAGCGCAATTCCGCCGCGATCTTCGCGGGGTCCAGTACGAGGACGAGCCAGTCGCCCGGTTGCTGCCGGTAGTGGGCTTCGGCCACCTCCAACAGGTTGCGTTCGCCAACCGTGCAGTGGATGAAGCCCTCCTCGGCCAGGCTTTGCGGTTCCAGCGTCGTGCCCGCGTGGGCTCTTTCCCAATCTGGCGCGGTGACCATGTGGTAGATCTCAGCCATCAGCGCCACACGTCGCGTTAGACATCGATTTTTGCCCCTCGACTCTTGTGGCGCCGGAGGTTGCCAGCGCTGAACGGGATCTTGACGATGTTCACCTGCCGCCGCCGGGCAAGCAGCGTGGTCAGCCGCCCGAGGCTCTGGTTGACCAGCGGCCGGTGGTACCAGTGCTGCACTTCAAGTGAGGGGATCATCACCGTCACCTCGTGGGGCGGCTCTTTCAGGAGGTCGTTGACGTACGAGGCGATCGGGTCGGCGACCGTACGAAACGGCGAGTCGATCACCACGAGGGTGACCCCTGGGAACTGCCGATCCCAGCGCTCGGCCACGGTAGAGTGCTCGTCGGGATCGACCATGACGTGCACGGCGGTGACATTGCGAGAGCGTTCGCAGGCCGCGCCGAGGGTCATGACGGTGGCGAGATTGATCTCCTCGACAGGGACGACCACTGGGATCATGGACGTCCCCTTGGGCCGAAGATCGAGTACCGCTTCCGGGGCGACGTGGAGCGCACGCTGGAGCTTCTGGTAGAAGCCGCCGATGCGGAACAGCCAGAGCGTGATGATCGGGATGAGGACGACAACCATCCAGCCGCCTTGCGAGAACTTTGTGACGAGAATGATCAGGAAGACAAAGCCGGTGACCACTCCGCCAGAGCCGTTGATAATCGCTGACTTCCTCCAGCCCGGCCCTCGCACACTGGTCCAGCGTTTGACCATTGCGACCTGGGCGAGCGTGAAGCAGAGGAAGACCCCGAGCGCGTAAAGCGGGATCAGCCTGGTGGTGGTGGCGCTGAAGCTCACAAGGAGCAGGATTGCAAAGCCGGTGAGCGCGATGATCCCGTAGCTGAAAACAAGCCGGTTGCCGCGCTGGTGGAAGAGGCGGGGGAGGTAGCCATCGCGCGCGAGGATCGCGCCGAGCATCGGAAAGCCGTTGAAGGCGGTGTTGGCCGCCAAGAAGAGAATACCCGCCGTAAAGCCCTGCAAGAGGTAGTAAAAGAGATTGCGCCCGAAAACGTGTTCGCCCACCTGGGACATCACCGTTTCGCGGTCGCCGTGGACGTAAACGATGCCGTAATGGCGGGCGAGCAGGGTGGTGCCCAAGAAGAGAAAGCCGAGGAGCAGGCCCATCGCGGCCATCGTCTTGATGGCGTTCAGCCACTCGGGCCGCTTGAAGGATGAGACGCCATTCGAGATCGCCTCCACGCCCGTGAGCGCCGCACAGCCTGCGGAGAACGCTCGGAGCACGAGGAACCACATCAGCGGGTCGCCCTCGCCCACCGGGTTCTGCGATGGCGTGCCCACCGCGAGGATGTTCGGGCTATCGCCGAAGAAGACCTTGATCATCCCGATAATGATGGTGGCGGAGAGGATGAAGACGAAGCCGTAGGTGGGGATCGAAAAGATCGTGCCGGATTCGCGCACTCCGCGCAGGTTGGCGAGGGCAATGAGTGAGATGAGGCCCACGGCGAGCGGCACGGCGTACGGGTGCACCGCGGGGACGGCCGAGACGATCGCCTCGACGCAGGCGGCGATGCTGACCGCCGCCGTGAGTGTGTAATCGATGAGCAGCGAGGCCCCCGCCACGAGTCCCGGCCAGCGCCCGAGGTTTTCGTGGGCCACGGTGTAGGCGCCGCCGCCCGCCGGGTAGGCGCGGATGAGCTGGCTGTAGGAAACGATGACGATGCCGAGCAGAGCGATAATGGCCATCGAGATCGGCAGGCTGAAGCCGAGCGTGCCCGTGCCCGCGATGACCAGAATGAGGATGATCTCCTGCGTGGCGTAGGCCGTCGAGGAGAGGGCGTCGGAGGAGAAGATCGCGAGTGCGACCTTCTTCGAAAGGCGCTCTCCTTCCAGCCGGGCGCTGGACATGGAGGAACCGATCACGCGGTCTTCGACATCGCGCAGGCGGCCCAGCCAGCCGGTGCGGCGCTCGGCGTACTCCGTGGCCTCGAAATGACCGCGCTGGGTCTCGACGATTTCGGCGTGGGGCAGCCCTACCCGGTAGCGCGTGATGCGCCCGCGTTTGTCCTTGGCTGGCGTGAACTGTGGACCCGACCCCTGATCCGGCACGCTGGCTAGCCTACGTGAATCGGGCTTACGGGTCTCGTCTGGCCTGCGTGACAGTTGAGCGGCGGCGGCCTCGTTTTGGGGTTGGAGAATCCCTACCCAACGGTGTTTCGTTGCTTACGGCGGCCGCGGGTGCCCGGGCTGAACGGGAAGTAGACCACGTTTACCTGGCGGCGCTTTTCGAGCAGCCCAGTAAGCCGCTTCAGGCTCTGGTTGACGAGCGGGCGCTGATACCACTGGCGCACTTCGAGCACCGGTACCACCACCGTCACTTCGTACGGAGCGCGCCGCAGCCGGTCATTGACGTACGAGGCGATCGGGTCGGCAACGGTGCGGTAGGGAGAATCGATGATCACCAGCGGGACGCCGGGAAACTGCTGGGCCCACCGGGCCTCCACGTTCGAAGGCTCATCCGGATCCACCAGGACGTGCACGGCAACCACGTCTCGGGAACGTTCGCAGGCCGAGCCGAGGGCCATCACCGTGGCGAGGTTGACGTCCTCCACGGGCACGATCACGGGGATCATCGAGGTCCCTGTCGGATGCATATCGAGGATCGCCTCGGGCGCGACGTAGAGGGCGCGGCGTAAAGCCTTATAGAACCGCCCGATCAGCCAGAAGAATCCGGCAAGAATGGGGATGAGGATGACGACCACCCAGGCGCCCTCGGCGAACTTCGCTTCGATGATCACCAGGAAGACAACGCCGGTGGTGATTGCGCCAAGCCCGTTCACGGCCACGGAGCGCTTCCAGCCCGCTTCCTTGCTCTTGAACCAGTGGCGCACCATGCCGCCCTGGCTGAGGGTGAAGCTGAGGAACACCCCGAGGGCGTAGAGCGGGATGAGGCGGGTGGTCTTTGCGTTGAACAGGAGGAGAAGCAGCGATGCGAGCGATGCGAGCACGATAATCCCCCAGCTGAAGACCAGCCGGTTCCCGCGAGCGTGGAAGAAGCGGGGGACGTAGCCATCCCGCGCGAGGATCGCCGCGAGCCGGGGAAAGTCAGCGAACGAGGTGTTCGCGGCGAGGATCAGGATGCCCGCGGTCATGATGTTGAGCAGGGAGAAGAGGATGGTGCCATCCCCGAACGCCTCGCCGCCGAGCTGGGAGAGGATCGTGTTGTTTTCGTGCGGGACAAAGCCGTAGTGGCGCGCCAGCAGTGCGGAGCCCATGAAGAGGAAGGCGAGGATGCCGCCCATCCAGAGCAGTGTGGTGCGGGCGTTCTGGGAAGCGGGCTTCTTGAACGCTTGCACGCCGTTGCTGATCGCCTCCACTCCGGTCATCGCACTACATCCGCCGGCGAACGCCTTCAACAAGAGAAGCAGTCCTAGGCTTTCGGTGCCGGCAATCGTCTCCCTTGGTGCGCCCGCAGCCAGCGGATTGCCGGCGCCGAAGACGACCTTCACCATCGCAACCACGATCGCGCCTGTCAGCAAGAAGATGAAGGCATACGTGGGGATCGAGAAGACGGTGCCGGATTCACTCACCCCACGCAGGTTGATGAGGGCGACGAGGAAAACGATGCCAATCGCCAGCGGCACGGCGTAGGGACGAAAGCCTTCATTCAAGGACGCCAGGGCATCGATCCCCGCCGCCACCGAGACGGAGACGGTGAGCACGTAATCGACGAGCAGCGAGGCCGCCGCGATCAGCCCCGCGCCGATCCCCAGGTTTTCGTGCGCGACGATGTACGAGCCGCCGCCGTTGGGGTAGGCCCGCACCGTCTGCCGGTAGCTGGCGACCACGATGGTCAGGAGGATAGTGATGGCGATGGCAATCGGCAGCGACCACTTCATAGCGCCCGTGCCGGCGAGCAGCAGGACGAAGAGGATCTCCTGCGGCGCGTAGGCGACCGACGAGATGGCGTCCGAAGAGAAGACGGCGAGCGCCTTGATCTTGCTCAGCCGTTCCCCTTCGAGGCGGGCGTTGGAGAGCGTGGCGCCAAGGACGCGGTCGCGCACATCGAGGTAGCGGCCCTTCAGGCCGGAGCGGCGTTCCGCGTAGGTGGTTGCTTCGAAGTGGCCAGTTGCGGTCTCAACGATTCCGGCGTGCGGCAGCTCCACGCGATAGCGTGTCACCCGCCCCTTGCTATCGGTTCCCGGCTTGAACTGGGGACCCTGTCCGGAAAACGCCATAACGGGCAGAGTACCCCCGGCGCGCGTACGGTCACCTCGCGATAGAGAACGTGTATCGCCATCCGTAGTGACAGTGATGTATGGCCACTGGCGTCACGCTACTACGGGGGCGCTCAGCACTCGCAGACTCGCGCGTCTCGCGGCTAGCGTCCAGACTCTTTGAAAAGTCCGGAGGGGCACATTGAACGATCTCTTTTCCATTGAAGGCAAGGTGGCGCTGGTCACCGGCGGTTCGCGGGGCATCGGGTTGATGATTGCGCGTGGGTTTGTTGAGGCGGGCGCGAAGACGTACATCTCGTCGCGCAAGGCCGATGTCTGCGACGCGGTGGCGGCTGAGCTTTCGAAGTCTGGGACCTGCATCTCCCTCCCGGCGGACGTCGGCACGGAAGCGGGGGCGAAGGGACTCGCCGAGGCCATCGCCGACGGCGAAACGCGACTCGACATCCTCGTCAACAACGCCGGCGCCACCTGGGGCGCACCTCTCGCCGATTACCCGGACGACGCGTTTGACAAGGTGATGAACCTGAACGTGAAGGGCATCTTTCACCTCACGCGCTTCCTCACGCCTTTGCTGGCCAAAGCGGCCAGTGACGAAAGCCCGTCGCGGGTGATCAACATCGGGTCGATCGACGGGCTACAGGCGCCGACGATGGAGACGTACGCCTATTCGGCCAGCAAGGCGGCGGTCCACCACCTGACGCGCGTGATGGCCCACCAGTTGGCGGGACAGCGGATCATCGTCAACGCCATCGCCCCAGGGCCGTTCCAAAGCAAGATGATGGCCGAAACGATCCGCACCTTTGGCGACAACATGCGCGCCACCAACCCGCTGGGCCGCATTGGTGAACCCTCGGACATGGCTGGCACGGCGATCTTCTTAGCCTCGAAAGCCTCGGCCTACATCACCGGCGTGGTCATCCCGGTGGACGGCGGGATCTCGACGCGGCACGGCTAGCGCTCGTGACGGCGCGGGGCTTGAGGAAAGCTCTCTTCACTCTCGCCGATCCCCATCGCAGTACGGTAGCAGGGACGGAGGCGCCCACATGCACGAATCACAGATGCCCCGCAGCCGGCTCGCGAAGTTCGCGGCAGCTGCCCTCTTCCCGTTGGCCGTGGCAGTCTTCGCCGCCTGCTCCAGCTCCGATTCGGACACCAAAACGCCATCACCCACGTCCCTCGCTGCAAGCGCCACAGCCACCGTCGCCCCGACGCTCACCCCCGCAACGCCGACCACGACGTCGACAGTGGCGCCCTCACCCACCCCCGCGACCCCGGCGACCATGGCCCAGCGCCTCGCGACGGCCGCGGGCTACTTTCTCTACATGGTGCACACTGGCGATGATTTGGGCGCCATTACCGGCCTCTTTAACGGCGAGCCCGGTTCCGCCAAGGCCGGCTTTGCCCAGGAGATCCTGGACGCGAACTCCCTGAGCATGGGCGGCCTGACCGCCGGCCAGCAGATCGCCATCCCGTTGCTCAACACGCCCGGCGATATCATCCCCTCGGCTGGCCTCGCTGGGGCCTTCGAACGCGGGGCCGGGGTCAAGCTCACCGTCCTCGAACCGTCAGCCGCCCTGCGGAGCGCTTACGGCGATAGCGTTGCTCTGCACGCCGTGGAGGTGGCCGATGCCGCAAACGCCGGCTACCGCATGGAATACTGGCTGACCAGCACGCCGTTCAGCGCAACAACCAACCTCAACCGCGCCGCGAAAGTCATCACGCCCCTGATGGTCATCACTGCCGGTTCGATGGTCCCCGCGGCCAGCTCCACAGCTGGAGACACCGCCCGCTTCGACCGCAGCGGAGTCTCCTACGCCCTCACCGCGCTCGCGGGCGCCAAGGCGTCGGCGGCCGACCTCGCCACGATGCTCGAAGTCGCGAAGCCGAAGCCATAGGCGTTTGGGTTCGAACCGCGCCTCCTTACCGCCGGCCGCGCCCAACACCGGAGGCTAAGCGGGGGCCTCCACCCCGTTCGTCCTGAGCCGGTCGAAGGAAGCCTGTCGAAGGAAGCCTGTCGAGGGTTAGCGCCCCCCGTTTGCCCTTCGGGCCACCCCTCCACACTCGCGCGCGCCAAACGGCTTCAGCCATCCTGGCGCGGACCCTCACCCTACCCTCTCCCACGGCGGAGGGAGAGGGTCCCGTCAATCGGAGACTTGGCCAGCGTTCAAGGCTCCTGGAGGTAAGCTACCCAGCGAAGCTGTAGCCGTGGCCGTCCGTGGCCACAGGTTCGCCCTAGCAACCCAAACCGCCGCAGTCGCCCCTTTCCCGCGAGGCACGAGTCCGGAGAAGGGCCGGGGGTGAGGGGACAATGGTCAACGAACGATCGCTCACTTTCTCAACTGAGCCCAGTCAAACTCCAAGCGATGGAGAGGATCAGCGGAGCTCCCGCCCTAAATTGGTCGATGAACAGAATGCGGTCAGGTGCGCGTCCATGACGCTACGCCAGCCCGATCGCCCGCAGCGCGTCTTCGAACTCACGGTCGTCTTCGTTCACCACTTTGTACTGGCTCACGCAGTGGCCGCCGTACTTCTCCACGAGGTACCAGTCGTCGTCGATGATGAAGTCCGGGTAGGGCTGCACCTTGGGGTCCTTGTCGAACATGCCATCGACCCACTCGCCCAGGCCATGCATGTGCACTACCCGCTCTACGTGCGCCAGCCCGGAAGCGCTCCACACATAGACGTCGTGGCCCGCCTCCTTCAGCCGCCGCATCGCGTCATGCGCACCGGGACGCAGCAGGTTGACGTGCTGGTCGATGTAGACAAGCGTCTGGTCGACATCGAAGAAAACGTTCACCACGTCAGCCTAACGGGAATCGCCCCGCCCTGCCGAAACGCGAAGTACCGGCCTGCTCGAACTGGGCCACTTTGCCGATTGCCGAGGCCCAGCACTCAGCACTCAGCGTGTGGCCTACGCCTCTGAAACGTCCAGGCCCCAGACGGGCCGGAAGCGCCAGGTGCGGATGCCCTTCACCTTGATCCCGTGCTTCTTCAGCAGCTGCTTTGTTTGCGGGACGCAGCCGTACGGAACGTAGAGCAGCAGGTCGCCGCACTTCGAAAACGGCAGCCATTCGTTCAGCGCCGTCTCGTCGTTGATCGAATCGGTCGTCTCAACCTCGGCCATCAGCAACAGCCACTGTCCCGGCCGCCGCACGACAACGATGTCCGGGAAGAGGTCCTTGCCCAGGTTTTCACCGACAGAAATCAGCGGCTTCGGCTCGTTGACGAGCGTCTCGTAGTCGGGGTTCGCTTCGTCCGGAAAGGGAAACTTGACGCGGGCAATCTCGGCAACAGTGCCGAGATGGCGCTGGTCTCGCAGGTACTTAACCGTCACGCGTGGAACTCCTGCACCGTTTGGGCGGGCAGAACCGATGGGCCTGCCTTACGGTTCCCGATTCTACGTTTGGCGCCCGGTTGGGTCGAACCTCACGGTCCGGCGTTGGACACTTCCGGACTGACGAGTCCCCGGAACTGCGCGAAGTTCGCCTTGAACTTCTCTCCGATGCTCGCCTTCACCACGTCGTAGGAATCTTTGTCGGCCCACATCTCGCGCGGGTCGAGCAGCTTCGCATCCACCCCGGGGCAGGTGTTTGGCACTTCAAAGCCGAACACCGGGTCCTTCGTGAACGTCGTGCCGTCGAAGCCGTTGTTGAGGATGGCGCGCACCATCTTGCGTGTCTCCTGAATGGCGATTCGCTTGCCCACCCCAAACTTGCCACCGACCCAGCCGGTGTTTATCAGCCAGGTCTGAGCGCCGGTCATGTCCAGCCGCTGCTGGAGCAGGTCGGCATAGACCGTGGGGTTGAGTGCCATAAACGGTGCGCCATAGCAGGCGCTAAAAGTCGTCTGCGGGTCCGTCACTCCGAGCTCCGTCCCCGCCAGCTTGCAGGTGTAGCCGCTGAGGAAGTGGTAGAGCGCTTGCTGGCTGGTGAGCCGCGCGATCGGAGGCAGCACGCCATAGGCGTCCGCCGTCAACAGGATGACGTGTTCCGGGTGCGGCGCCACCTCGCCGTCCCAGACATTGCGCAGCGAGTCCAGCGGGTAGCTGCCGCGCGTGTTTTCCGTCACCGAATCGTTGTCGAGGTCCAGCGTGCGCTGGTTCTCATCGAAGATCACGTTCTCGAGGATCGTACCGAACTCGCTCGTCTGCTCGAAGATATCCGGCTCGGCCTCCTTCGAGAGGCGAATCACCTTGGCGTAGCAGCCGCCCTCAATATTAAAGATGCCCTGCTCGGTCCACGCGTGCTCATCGTCGCCGATAAGCAGCCGTTCCGGGTCCGTGCTCAGCGTGGTCTTCCCCGTGCCCGAAAGCCCGAAGAAGAGCGCCGACTTGCCCGTCCGCGGGTCCACGTTCGCCGCCGAATGAAGCGAAAGCACGTTCTCCAGCGGCAGATAGTAGTTCATCGCGCTGAAAACCGACTTCTTCATCTCACCCGCATAGGCCGTTCCCGCGATCAGGATGATCCCCTCGGTCAGGTTCAGGGCAACGACTGCATCGCTGTTCACGC
>JBDSJC010000096.1:0-23649 GCA_039917655.1 Tepidiformaceae bacterium | reverse complement strand
CGGTTCTGACCACGCAATCGATGTCGCGGGCCGCGCTGTCTGCTCCCGCACCCCTCTCGCGCTGTCACGGGACTGGCCTGTCCGGCCAGATACAGCGAGCCGCAATCGAGGCGGCGGGGGAGAAGGCGATGGTCAAGCAGGTCTCATCAGGCAGACGCGGGGGCCAACAGGCCTGGCGTTGGGCCGCCGCGCCCGGGCGGTCGCCATGAACGTGCGCTACTGCGGCAGCTGCGGCGAGGCCGCCTCGATCGAAGAGTCGTTCTGCATCGCCTGCGGGCTCCGGCTGCGGCCACTTTCGCTCCCCGATATTCAAGCGTCCGGGACGGCATCAACCGGCGACGCCGGGTTTCGCGACGACCAGATCGCGCTCGGCCACGCCGTGGGGCTGCTGGCCAAACGCGAGGTTGTGACGGCCATTTCGGTGCTCGAGCGGCTCTGCAATGAGCGGCCGGATTGGGCGGTGGCGAGAGCTTACCTCGGCATCGCCTACCTCCGAGCCACGCGCATCGCAGATTCGCGCGCCGAACTGGAAGAGGCCGTGCGGATGGCGCCCGAGAGCTTCATCTGCCGTTCGAAGCTGGGCGAGTTCCTCGCCCGGCTGGGCTTCTACGACCAGGCGATGCGCGAACTGGACATCGCCCTGGGAGTGCCGCCGCCGGATTCGGACAGCTACCACGCAGCCATGGAGTTGCGCCAGTTCTGCAAAGACAAATCGAAGGGAATCTTCTACCGCCAGACGGCCTACCCAAACCTTCGGCGTTTTTCACCCGGGCGGCTCTTCCGCCACGCCCAGCCAGTCCTTTTAGAGGGGGGTAACTGACCTTGGAAACACTGCTTTTTCTGGCACCCGTTATCGGGTGCCTGGTCATCGCGCTTGGACGGGTGACATCTGTCCGAAGCGCCCGGATTGAAGGCACGCCCACGGGCGACGTGCTTCTCAGCTTCCGCGAACGCGTCCAGTACCACCGTTCGACGGTCTATTCGGTCGGGGGGCTGATGCTCCTTGGGGCGGTGACGGGGTACATATCGGCGGGCTTCGAACTGATCATCGCCGGCGCCACGCTGGCGCTGGTGCAGCTGCCGATTCGCTACCGGTTCACCACCCAGGGCGTGGCCCTCGGGCGGCTGCTCTTCCGTCCCTACAGCGAGTTCATCGGCTACCGGGCGAGCAGCAAGGGCGTAGCCCTGGTGGGCAAAACCGGTAACGGGTCGTTCTGGGTGCGGGCCACCGGTCCACGACAGGACGCAGCCGTGAAGCAGCTGACGAAGCGCCTTCCGCTGGCCTCCAAAGCAGCGGCGGCGTACCGGCCGACGGGCGTCCTGGGCGGCATTCGGGCGGCGGCGATGCTGGCGCCGGTTGCGGCCGTCATTCTCGCATTGGGAGCAACCGCGGCGTTCGCGGACGGCCCAACGGTGGACCCCAGCGGTACCACCACGGGCAGCGCGGAGGATCTCGGGGGTATCGGCATCGGCGGAGGCCAGGGCTTTGCCGTGACGGGCGCGGATGGCGCAGTCGATGCCGACGCCACCGCCAAGGTGTTCACCGACGCAAAGACGAACGAGCCGTTCGCCTACAACCTTGCGGGCTACGTCAACCAGAACCGCATCGCCATTAACTTCGTCTGGGTGCTGATCACCGGCTACCTGGTGATGTTCATGCAGGCCGGGTTCGCGATGGTGGAGACCGGCTTCTGCCGGGCGAAAAGCGCGATGCACGTGATGATGACCAACTTCATGGTCTACGGCATCGGCATGCTGGCCTACTGGGCGGTGGGCTTCGCTATCGCCTTCGGGGGCGTGGGATTGACGGGGCCGACGAACCTCGGATCCGGCCTCCTCGCGCTCAACAAAGAGTGGAGCATCTCCATCTCGGGCGTTGACTACGGCATCTTCGGCTACAAGGGGTTCTTTCTTTCGCCGGGGTCGCTGGATGTCGGCATCGCGGTCCTCTTCCTCTTCCAGATGGTCTTCATGGACACCGCGGCGACGATCCTCACCGGCGCGGTCGCCGAACGCTGGACGTGGATGAGCTTCATGATCTGGGGTGTCTTCGTCGGCGCTCTGATCCAGCCGATGGTGGCGAACTGGGCCTGGGGCGGTGGGTGGCTGTTCACGCTCTACAAGAGTGGCCTCGATCGGCCGTACGTGGACTTTGCAGGCTCGGGCGTTGTCCACATGGTGGGTGGCTGGACCGCCCTTGCGGGGGCCGTGGTGCTTGGGCCACGTCTGGGCAAATTCAACAAGGATGGGTCAGCGAATGCGATGCCTGGCCACAACCTGAACATGGCGGCGATCGGCACGTTCATCCTCGCCTTCGGCTGGTTTGGCTTTAACCCTGGCTCCACACTCGGGGCCAGCGGCAGCGGCAACCTGCGTATTGGCGAAGTGGCCGTGGTCACCATGCTCGCCGGCGCGGCCGGCTCGGTGGCGGCGATGACCTACGCCAAAGCCACCCTCAAAAAGTACGACCCTGGCTACATGATCAACGGCCTCCTCGCCGGCCTGGTGGCGATTACCGCGCCATCCGGCTACGTCAGCCCGACCCTCGCCGTGCTCATCGGCGCCATGGCCGGCGGGCTCGTCTGCGTCGCCATGGTGTTCATCGAACGCACGTTGAAGGTGGACGACCCGGTGGGAGCGATCGCTGTGCACGGGGTGTGCGGCGCCTTCGGCGTCCTCGCGGTGGGGCTGTTTGCCGATGGGACGGCGCCAGACTTCCTGGTCGTCGGCCACCCGATCAAGGGCCTCTTCTTCGGAGACGGCCGCCAGTTCGTGGCGCAATTGATCGGCATGGTGGCTATCGCCGCCTGGTCGTTCGGCACCTCGTTCGTGCTCTTCAAAGTGCTCATGGCGATGGGCATCTATCGCTCGAAACCGGAGGACGAACTCTTGGGCCTCGACCTGCCGGAGATGGGCACCCACGCCTACCCGGTGGAAGACATGCCCTCGGAGCGTGGCATCGAGCCGGGCACGTTCATCCCCGGGGTGACGCCAGCGCGTTAGCGCAGTAGCAATCAACTGCCCGAAGGGGAGAGGAGCTCGGCTCCTCTCCCCTTCTCATTGCCCTCGCTCAGCAGGCGGGGAAACACCGTGGAAACCTCATCGCAATCGAGGCGTAACACGCCTGCAAACCGTTGGAAACGCCGCGCTCCTAGAGTTCAATTCGTGGAAACCTCGCCTGACAGCCTGATGATGATCGCGGCCTTGCTGCTGCTCGCCAAAGTGGCCGGGAGCATCTCCACGCGGTTGGGCATGCCGTCCGTCCTGGGGATCATCGTCGCCGGGCTGCTGGCCGGGCCCGCGCTCTTCGGCTTCATCGGGCAGGACGCCTTCGTCAACAACATCGGCCAGGTCGGCGTCGTCCTCCTGATGTTCCTGGCGGGGCTCGAAACGGACCCGCAGGGTCTGCGATCGGTAGGGAAGACGGCCTTCATCGTCGCCATAGGCGGCATGATCCTGCCGCTCGGCGCAGGTTACGCGATCGGCATCGCGGCCGGAATGGAAACGATGCATGCGCTCTTCCTTGGCGCGATACTGACCGCTACCTCGGTCAGCATCACGGCTGAAACGCTGAAAGAGATGGGGCGGGCGCGCAGCCGCGAAGGCAGCATCATCATGGGCGCGGCGATCATCGATGACGTGCTGGGCGTGCTCGTCCTGAGTGCGCTCGTGGTCGCCGAATCCGGCGGCAGCATCCTCGAGCCGATCGGAAAGTTGATCCTCTTCTCGGGCATGGCGTTCGCCTTCTCACGCTGGGTGATGCCGCTGATTGTGGAGCACCACACGCGCATCGAATCGCCGGACACGCGAGTGGCGATGGCCCTCGCCATGGCCCTCGGGTTCGCCTGGGTGGCCTTCCGCGTTGGTGGTTTGGCCGATGTCACCGGTGCCTTTCTCGCGGGTGTGATGCTTTCGCGCACGGACCTCGGCCACCACATCACCGAGCCCGTTTCGCGTCTGAGCTACTCACTCTTCATCCCGATCTTCTTCGTCTACATCGGCACGCACGTCAGTTCGGAAGACCTGACGGCGGCGCCACTGCTCTGCGCGGCGATCATCGCCGTCGCTATCGCCACCAAGATAATTGGCTGCGGACTACCCGCGCTGCTCTGCCGAGAGTCAGTGCCGACCTCGTTGCGGGTGGGCGCCGGCATGGTGGGACGCGGCGAAATCGCCCTCGTCGTGGCGTCGGTCGGACTCTCGCAGGGGGTGGTGGACAGCAGCGTCTTCTCGATCGCAATCGTCGTCACCATCGCCACCACGATTGCCGCGCCGCTCCTGTTGAAGGCCGCCTATCAACTTACGCCATCCCGCGCGGCCGAAGGCGAAGAGAGCCCGGCTTTCGCGCCGTCGTACGTGGCCGGTGGGCGCTGAGCGCGCGCCGGCCGGTCCTTCGCTAACTGCTCCCTGGTGGTGTGCGTGTCATGAGTGGTGAATCGTTCAGCCAACGCGTCCAGAACCTCCACGATTCGTGGAACGAGCGGCGACAGATTAAAGGCATCGCCAGCGCCCATGACTTCGAATCCCAGTTCCAGTTGCTAACCACCCTCCACGGCTGGGCGGAGGAGGCGGTAACGGAGATTCGCCACGTGTACGGCGAGGCGATCCACCTCTCGCTCAGCCCGGCGCCTGTGCGAGACCCCCACGGCCCTGCCTTTTCCGCCCTCTTGAGCGAGTCCTTCACGCTAACGTTCTCGCTCACCGAGCGGCGCCGCCTGGGCGGTGCGAGGTGGTTCATCTCCGTCTCCGTGGGCTCCACTGGCGAAGGCGGCGGCGTGGTGGCCGCCGGCCCCGAGCGGCGCAACGGCCAATGGACGCGGGGCCGTCTCGAAGAGTTGCTGCTTTCGGTGCTTGGCGCATTCGAACGTTCGCAATCGGACGGCGACCTGAGTGTGGGCGGCGAGCATGTCCGCGCGCGCGGAGCCTGAGGCGGGAGATCCGGGCCTGACGTACACTCCGGCCCACGATGTTCGACCGTCTGACCGTTCGCCTGCCCGCCACCCGTCACCGCGATTTTCGCGCGCTCTGGGCCGGCGGCACCTGTTCGAGCATCTCGCTCTGGACGTTGCTCCTGGGGAACGCCTGGATCGTCTACAAGCTGAGCGATTCCTCGTTCTGGGTGGGCGTCTCCACGTTTGCATCCATGTCGCCGTACCTCGTGGCCCCGCTCGGAGGGATGGTGGCGGACCGGCTCGAACGGCGATTCCTGGTGCGGGCAACGCGGGTGGCCACGTTCGGAGTAACGGCTGCGCTTTTCTTCCTCGCATTCGCCGATGTGCTCGAGGTCTGGATGGTGGTCGCCATGGCGTTCGCCCAGGGCGTGGTGCGCGCGGTGGAGATCCCGGCGGATCAATCGTTATTGGCGAACGTGGTGCCGCCAGGAGACCTTGGCAACGCCGTGGCGTTGACGAGCATGAGCCAGCAGGGTTCGCGCGCGGTTGGGCCCCTGCTGGCCGGGCCGCTGCTGGCAACGGTTGGCGTGCAGGGCGCCTATGCCGTCTCCGCGATCTTCGCGTTGCTGGCGTTCGCTGCAGTGCGCCGCGTCCAGACATCCTCACGCGGGGGCATCGTTAGCCTCGGCGACGTTGTCGGCAATCTGCGAGAGGGTGTGGCGTACATCCGGGCCACGCCTGCCGTGCTGGCGATCTTCGCTCTCGTCTTCGCCCATTGTTCGCTGACGATGTCGTTCGATGCGATGCTCCCGGGATTCGCCGAGACCGACCTGCACAGCCCATCGGGTGGCTTTACGTTGATGACTTTCGGCGTGGGCATCGGCGCGTTGATCGGCACCTTTGTGCTGGCGATGACCACCGGAACGCGGCGCGGGCCGCTGCTGCTGGTGACCTCGCTGGCGAGCGGGCTCTCGCCGCTGGTGATGGCGGCCGCGATGAGCCTTGCGCCGGCGGCCCTGGGGGCGGTGTTGATGGGATCGTCGCAAGCGATGTTCATGGCGCTCAGTGCCGTGCTGCTCCAGGAAGTGGTGCCGGACGCCGTCCGTGGACGGGTGATGAGTCTCTATCTCATGTCCGCCGGTGGGATCATGGCCGTCATGAACCTGGGGTTTGGCACGTTGGCGGACCGCACGGGCGCACCGCTGCTTTTCCTCTTGCCGGGCGCGGCGTTCGTGCTGATCACGGGCGTCAGCCTCCTCACCCCTCAACTGCGGCGCATCTACAGGACGGGACGGGCCGCGGAGCTCGCGCCAGTGGCGGTGTGACCTGACGGAGAGCTAGCGGCCGAGGCGGGCGAGTACCGCGTCTCGTCCGCAGCCGAGGATGCTGCCTTTGAGCGGCGCGATCGGGCCGGCCGGTTCGATCACGGGGAAGCGCTCCACGAAGCTGCGCAGCGCGATGCCTGCTTCTAGCCTCGCCAGCGGCGCGCCGATGCAAAAGTGCAGCCCCCAGCCGAAGCCGAAGTGCGGGTTGGGGTCACGCAGCGGGTCGAAGGTGGCGGGGGCTTCGAACGCGGAATCATCGTGGTTCGCCGCGCCGATGCAGATGTAGACCGTCTGGCCAGGCTCAAGCTGCTTGCCGCCGCGTTCGTGGGCGAGGGCGACCTTTCGGACCATCGAGCGGGCGGGGCCTTGCGTGCGCAGGATTTCATCGACAAACGTGGGGTAGGCCTCCGGGTGCTTTCGCACCCATTCCAGCAGATCGGGACGCTCTAGGAGGGTGCCCGCGGCGGTGTTAAGCAGCGTCGAAGTCGTCTCGTGGCCCGCGAACAGGAGCAGCGTGCATGCGCCGATCAACTCCATGTGGTCCAGGCTGCTGGTCTCCATATTGGCGATAGCCGAGAGGATGGTGCCGGACGGCTGCGCCCGCTCGCGGTCGATCAGGTCGGAAAAAAACGACGTGAAGCCGGCGCTGGAGCGTTGCACGGCGCCCTCCGGGATCGAGCCGGGCGATGTTGAGAAGACGATGTGGGCGAGATCGCGCGACCAGCTCTGGAACCGGTTGCGGTCCTCGCGGTCGACGCCGAGGATCGCGGCGATGACGTAGCCGGGGATGGGACCGGCGAATGCCTCGCGGAGATCTACCTCACCGTCCGGCAGGGCATCGAGTACCTCGTCCACGATGCCCTGGATGCGGCCCTCAAACGAGCCGACGCGGCGGGGGGTGAAGGCCGCTTTGACGGGCTCGCGAAGGCGGGTATGGGTTGGCGGGTCGCGGAAGATCATCCAGCCGCGCAGCAGTTCGACGACGCGCTGGAAGGCTTCGGGCTGGCCGTGGGCGATTCGCTCCAACGGCCCAACGCGGTCCGCGGAGAGCGTCTCCGGCTCCCGGAAAGCCGCTTCCACCGCTTCGTGCGAGATGATCATCCAGCCGTGCTGGGCATCGCTCCACTGCACCGGGCCGTTTGCGGCGCGGGCTGCCGCAAAGTAGCGCGTGGGCTCCGTTGCCGAAAGCTGGTCGGAGAGATCGACTTGCTCCACTGGCCTCGCCGTCATGCGCACCATGGTAGCGGATCCTGGTGCGGAGGGGTCACCGATCAGGCTTCGCCAGCGCGGATCGGCGGCCGGAGTAAACGGCACTCTGCATAAGCCCATCGTAGCGAACAACTCGCATTTGCCGCTTCGTGAATCTCACGGAGACGATAATCAGGCCTCTGCATCAAGCGTTTGTGAAGCCTCGTTCGAGGCGTCATAAGTGACTGGTCAGACCGCTCCGGTGCGCCTACATTTCACCTCGTTGGAGGCGGGGTGGTCGGGAGCCACCGCAGGCGGGAAACGGCCCGTTAGCATTCGGGAAGACGCGGAAACGCTATTCCAAGATGCGAAACAGCCGGGAAGCGCCCAAGATCAGGGCAGCAGGCTTCGGCCCGTGAAACTGGTCACCGCACCGGGGGTCCGGGGACGAGTAATCGTCCGGCGCGCGAGTAATCGTGCGCCCCTGCCGCGCAAGCGGCACGCCTGAGCCGGGTTGTATCAGGAGACGCCGCAAGGTGCATCCCGAGAATCCCAGGGTCGTAAGACCTGACGCCGGGACGGTGCAGGCAGCCATGGCTGCAAGTCGCGTAAGCGGGTTGCAATTGTGAGCGCCAATGGCGCCCGATAGACTACCTCCAGACACCAAAAGGCGTCCCGCAAGGGGCGCTTTTTTGGCGTCTGGCGCGTCCGCCGATATTGTTCAGCGGCGCCACCCACGCTCGGCGAGAGGGATCCGCAGAGCGCCAGTTTGGAGCGGCTGCGAAGCGCAGGTGTATACCTGTAGACGGGGAGGTCGCGGTCCGCTGGTTACGAGGCGAAAGGAACAGTGATGGACGTCGAAACCGAAATGTACCTGGCGGCGGTGGAAGAGGGGTGCGAAGCCGTTTTGCGCGCGCTGGATGGCCTGGGGGCCGAGGCGATCCATTGGAAGCCCGCGCCTGCCGCGAACAGCCTCGCGGCCATCGCCAAACACTCGCTCGCTAACGCCGAACGGAACGTGCTGATGACGTTCGCCGGTGAAGCGTACGAGTGGCGGCGCGACCTGGAATTCGTCGCTGACGACGAATCCACCGAGAGCCTGCGGCAGTCGTGGGAGAAGCTTCAGCCGCGGATGCGCGCTTCGCTCGAATCGATCCCCGAATCACGGCTGACCGGGACGCTTCGACACCCCCGCCTGGGCGAGGTGCCGGGCCGCGCGGTGCTCCTGCAGGCGGCGCGCCACGTCGCCGAGCATGCTGGCGAAGCTGCGCTGACACGCGGTCTGATCAACGCCAGAACAGGGTGACCTGGGGATCTCAGCCGTCGCGCTGCTTAAGGAATTCGCGCCACAGATCGTCACGCTTGCGGGCCCCGTTGCGGTAGCCGAATTGGCCGCCAACGAGCGGCCCGGTGAGCTGGGCGAGCAGGTAGCCGCCGCCGATCAGGACTGCGAAGCCGGTGGCCGGGTGGCCGAGGATACCTGGCCCCCAGATCTCCAGCCAAACGAAGGCGATGGAGGCGATGATCAGCCCGGCGAAGGCGCCCATGTAGACCCAGGTGGCTTCCGTGCGCTGCTTTGCCTTGTAGGCCTTCAGCACTTCCTGAGGGATCTCGGCGACCGTCGGGCGCGCGGCGGTGACGGTTTCGCAATAGGGGCAGACGGTGTCGGTTTCGCGCAGGCGGGCGTAGCAGAATCCGCAGAATCGTCCGGCGATCGGCACCCGCCGCGCCAGACGCTCTTCCATCTTCTCCTGTAGCCTGTCCAGATACGGATACGGAGTGGCGTAGCCAGCCACCCCTTCGAGCGGCGGTGCGGAGCTGAGGGGCGTTTCGGGCACGAAACCAGTAGGCCCGATGGTGGGTGCAACAGGCAAGGGGTTGGCCTTTCTTGCGGAGGCGGATTCGCCGGGATGACGAGTCTCGCCAGGCTGCTGCACAAATCGCGCTGAATGGGCCCCTGCTACCGCCGGTAGGGGCCGTCACGCCACTCAAGGGCGCCTTTGAGGCCCGTCCCGGCTTCGTTCGACTCACGCATCTTGTCCTGCCAGGCGTAGCTGTGGCTGGTGAATTGGGCGGCGGCGTCAAGGTCCGTGGACGTCCGGACGGAGGAGTAGATGCCCATGTTCTCGTAGAAGCGGTTCATGTTCAGCTTGAGCATCGCCAGGTGGTCGGCCGAGATGTTGGCGACGCGGTCGGCGAGGGCGGTGGTGCGCTGCTCCAGTTCATCTTTCGGGTACGAGTAGTTGACCATCCCGATGCGTTCCGCTTCGGCGCCGGTGACGCTATCGCCGGTGTAGTAGAGCTCCTTCGCCTTTCGCATGCCGATAACAAGCGGCCAGATGACGCCCGTGCGGCTGGTGCCGAGCCCGCGCAGCCCGGGGTGGCCGAGTTGCGCGTCGTCGGCGGCGGTCACCAGGTCTGCCATCATCGCCAACTCGCAGCCGCCGGCCAGGCAGTAGCCGTGCACCTGGGCGATGGTTACCTTGGCCATGTTCCAAAAGTACATGTGGATATCGGTGATCTGCTGCATGCCGGTGCGAATGCCCATGAGCAACGGGCGGCGCTGTTCATCGGCGCGCTTGTAGCGGCGGACCACTCCGTCGGCGCCGCCGCGGGATGGGGTAAGGTCGTAGCCCGCGCTAAAGGTGCGGCCGGCGCCTTTGACGATGATCACGCGGCAGGAGTCGTCGGCCTCAAAATCGTGAAGGGCTTCCCAGAACTCGAAAAGCAGTTCCTGGCTGAGCGTGTTCATCTTTTCGGGGCGGTTGAGGGTGATGCGGCCGACGCGGCCATCGGTGCCAACGCGGTCCAGTTCAAGGTGCTCGAAAGTAGTCATGCGCGGATTCTACGCCTCGTGTTTGGGCGGGCGGGCGACGCGCGGCGGAGCCAGGCTTGCCAGGTGCGTATAATTAGAGCATGAGCATCCAAGCACCAACCTGGGAGCGGGGCGCCGAACGCCAAATGGGACACGTTTACGCGAACATCACGATCCGGAACCGAATCGACGAGGCTCTCTTCGAACGCGGTCAGCTCGGCCAAGGCGAGGTTCGAACGCTAACTTTGGAGCGCGTGATGGTGGACACCGGCGCCACAACGCTTGCTTTGCCTGCCTCCATGATCGCGGAGCTGGGTTTGACCTCAGATCGAGAGACGCCTGTGCGGACCGCCACCGGCACGGTTCAGGCACGGATCTTTCGCGACGCCAGCCTCACCGTTGAAGGCCGCAACGGAAGCTTCGAGTGCATGGAACTGGCCGATGGCGCTCAGCCGTTGCTCGGGGTGCTGCCCCTTGAGGCGCTGGGCATCGAGCCGGACATCATCAACCACAGGCTCCGACTCCTGCCGGAAGAGCCGGGCGGGGAGACTCACTACTTCTTGATGGGCTGGACCGAACTCCCGGCAATCCCCACCGACAGCCTTCAGCCGCGCTGACCGAGTTCCCAGGGACAAGGCCGACCCCTGCGCAACTAGCCCACAACCACCAACGCATGGCCCAGCAGCGATTTCCAGATGCGGTTGCCGTCCGTGCCGCCGACCAGCGCCTCTCCCGCGCGCTCGGGGTGGGGCATCATCCCCAGCACATTTCCCTGGGCATTGATGATCCCGGCGATGTTGCGGGCGCTGCCGTTCGGGTTTGCGGCCGGCGTTGGCTGCCCGGCGGCGTCGGTGTAGCGGAAGATCACGCGCCCGCGATCCTCCAGTTCATCGAGCGTCGCCGGGTCGGCGTAGTAGTTGCCTTCGCCGTGGCTAATCGGGACGCGGATTACCTCGCCCGCCTTCAGGCCGTCGGCCCAGGGCGTGGGTCCGCCTTCGCGGCGCAGATGCGTCCATTCGCAGCGGAACTGTAGGCTTTCGTTTCGAATCAAGGCGCCCGGCAGCAGGCCGCTTTCGCACAACACCTGGAAGCCGTTGCAGATGCCGATCACCGGCTTGCCTTTTGCCGCGAACTGGACCACCGCCTCCATCACTGGCGAGAACCGGGCGATCGCCCCGCAGCGCAGATGGTCTCCGTAAGAAAAGCCGCCGGGCAGCACAACGGCGTCGTAGCCCGTAAGGTCGGCCTCGCGGTGCCAGAGGATGTCGGCAGGCTGCTCAAGGACGTTGTGAAGCACGTGATAACAGTCCCGGTCACTCCAGGTGCCAGGGAAGCGGATGATGGCGAAGCGCATGTGACCGTCCTGAGTGCTGAGTGCTGAGTGCTGAGTGCTGAGTGCTGAGTGCTGAGTGCTGAGTGCTAGTTTGAGAGTGGCTAGTGGCTAGTGGCTAGTGGCCGTTTAGGCCTGCGCCCTGGCAAGGCCCGCGATCTCCTCGGGTGTCGGGTCAGGGTACTGCACGCGAGGGTGGTAAACCGCCCGCAGCGTGGCCTTGAAAGAGGCGGCGATCGTCTGTAGTTCGCGCATCGTGATGTCGCAGTCGTCCAGCTGACCTTCGGCCAGCCGCTCGGCGATAATGCTGTCGATGAGCTCTTCGAGCGTGGGATGGGCCGATTCCTGACGCGCGCGAGCGATCGCTTCGCAGGAATCGGCGAGCATCACTACCGCCGTCTCCTTCGATTGCGGCCGCGGCCCCGCGTAGCGAAAGGCCAGCGGATCGATAGCCGCGCCCGCGCCCGCTTCCGTGGCCCGGCGGTAGAAGTAGGTCACCAGCCGTGTGCCGTGGTGCTGGGGGATGAACTCCCGCACGGCCGGAGGAATGTGGTAGCGGCGAGCAATCTCGATCCCGTTCGTGACGTGGTCGCGGATCACCGCCGCGCTCTGCGTTGGCTCCATCCCGTCATGGGGGCTAGCGGCGCCTTCCAGCATGTTCTCGACGTAGTACGTGGGCTGCGCCAGCTTGCCGATGTCGTGGTAGTACGCGCCGACCCGCACGAACAGCGCGTCGGCGCCGATCGCCGCTGCTGCCCGCTCGGCCAGCGCCCCAACGAGCATGCTGTGGTGGTAGGTCCCGGGCGCCTCATCCTGCAACCTTCGCATTAACGGGTGGTCCGACTGAGCAAGTTCCATGAGCTGTATGCGCGTAGTGATGCCGAGTACCAACGAGAGGATGACGAACGCCCCGATCGCGATCACCGCCGCGCCCAGTCCGTTCAACCCCGAGGCGAGCGCGATCCAGCCCAGACTGACGTTCGAGCGAGGCGTGCCGATCAGCCAGAAGATGACCAGCGCCGCGGCTGTGGCGGCAGTCACTGCCACGGCCGCCAGCGCGTACCTCCCCAGGCGGTCCGCGCGGTGCACGGTGGCCGCTCCCGCCAGTCCGCCAGCGATGTACACGATCGCCAGTTCGAGAGATTCGAGCGAACCGACGAACGACGATCCGGCCAACTGGGGCGACGCCGCACCCACGAACGCCGCGAACAGCCCCGCGCCCACGGCAACCACCGCCGCAAGCGACAGATCGGCGAAGGCCGCGCAGATGATTGCCGCCGCCGCCACCGGCAGCGCGAAGGCGAAGTAGTGCTGGCCGGTGTCCGGCGTTACCACCGGCAGGACAATTCGCGCCCCAACCAGCACCGCCGCGATCGCGACCCCCACGAGCACCATCCGGCGACGATGCGGCGCCTGGAACGGCTGCATCAGATAGGTGTAGACCGCAATCAGCGCACCCAGTGCCAACGCCGCGCCGGCGCCCCCGGCAATCGCGAACGGGTCCAACGCGTCATTGATCACTCCGGTGGCCTTGAGGGCCTCGATGTCCTCCGCCTTGATGCGCTGCCCCTCGTTCACGATCACCTGGCCTCGCGTGTAGCTGACGACCTGCGGCGAGACGTTGTTGCGCGCCTCGGCGCGCTTCTGCTCCGTCGCCGCCGTATCCACCTGGAACGTCGGAGTGACGAACGCCGTCAGCGTGGCCCGCAGGGTGGCCTTCTCGTCTTGACTGACCGCCGTCCCCAGCGACGTCAGGTATTCATCGATTCGTGGCGCCGTTTCGGCCTGTTGCAACGGCCGGTTGTGGACGTCAGCCAGCGCCTTCGTCGCCCGGAGGGCGAACGCTTCGAAGCTCGCGCGGTCGAATTCGAGCAGGGAGAGCCTCCCCGAATTGAGCATCGGCGCGGGCGTTTGGACTTGCGTCAGGAGGTCCAGCTTTGCCTGTTTCGAATCAGTGCGGGCGGCGATCAGGCGCACCTGGTCCAGGAAACGCTCCAGCCGGTCCACCTGTAGCTGACGTTGCGCGGGCGCCAGGGGAAGGCCCTGATCGGGTACGCGGTCCGCGGCCTCTTTGCGCCCAGCCTCGGTCAGGCCCGCGGATTCGAATTGCCGGTCACGCGTCGCCTCCAGCGTGCGCGAAGCGATGTCGCCCACGCGCAGCCCGCGGTCAACCGAAGGCACCGGGATGACCAGCACTACCGTGGCCAATGCCAGCGCAAGGCCGAAGACAGCCGCGGCGGTGCGCGAAACGATGGGCAATGGTCGGCGGCGAAGCATCACAGACGATGATACCGAACAGCCGGGCACAGAGGTGTAAGGCCTCGGCAGAGGCTATCCGTCCGCGGCCCCCGGCGCAGGTGGACGCGGGATCGCGCAGGCGCCTGCCGCCGCATCTCCAGCCTCCACCGCGGCCAGCGTTTCCTCATCGAGATCCGTCAGGAACGTGGCATGGAAGCGGTTGACCATGTTGCTTAGCCCCACCGTCAGGCAGATGTCCATGATCTGTTGGGTGCTGAAGTGTCGCGCGAGGGCAGCGTACGTCTCATCGTCGATGGCGACATCGCGGGTAGAACGCTGGGCGTAGCGCACGATGGCGGCGTCCGCCTCATCAAAAACGCCAACGGGCAACGGGTCATCGCCGAGGTGGCTGAGCTGCTCTTCCGTAATTCCGGCGCTCCGACCGAGCACCGTGTGGGTGGGGATTCAGTAGTAGCAGTTATTCACTACGGTGGCGGTGGTGTAGGCCAGTTCCGCTTGCTTGCGAGTCAGGCTGGTTTCGCGTCCGTAGACCACGCTGCCGAGTCCGGTGAAGGCCTGCAAGGCCGCTGGGTGGTTGGCGAGCGCGCGGTAGAGGTTCACGAGCCGTCCACGGGACGATTTCGCCCCGCGCAGCAGCTCGCGCGCCGCTTCCGGCGTCGATTCGCTGTCTTCGTTGAGCAACGGGATGCGGGCCATTCTTCCTCCCTGGCTGACGGTTGGCGTGTTGGTTCGAATATACACGCGCGCGGCGCCTGCGCGGATGATCCGGTCTGCAACGGCGCCTACACCGGGTTCTCGCCAAGCAGTTCGTTCAGCGCCGAGAGGTGTTGAATCACGAGGTAGCCGGAGGCGTCGCGAGGGCGTTCGCCGCGCCGGATAAGCACCGCGCGGAGGCCAGCCGCCCGCGCGCCCGCGATGTCCGTCTCCACCCGGTCGCCGACAAACAGCGTTTCGTGCGCTTCGCAGCCGATCGCCTTCAAGGTATGGAGGTAGATCCCGGCGTTCGGCTTGGCCACCCCAAGGTCAGCCGAGGAGACGAACGCGTCGATATACCCCGAGAGCCCGAGTTCGTTCACGAGGGGCTGAAAGAGATGGCCCGGGAAGATGGCGTTGGTGATCACGCCAACGCGATAGCCACGAAACTTGAGGGACGAGAGCAGCGCCCGCGCATCGTCGTAAACGGCCAGACGCGAGGTGGCCTCGCGAAAGAACAGGCGGCTGCACGAATCGACATCGTTCGTGCCCACCGTCCAGCCCAGCCACGTAAACGCAAGGCCAATGAGTACATCGATGTGCGGGGCGACCACTGTCTTGCCCGGTTCGTAGACAGGCAGCACCGCCTCGAGCGCGCGCTCGAAATCTTCCGCCCGGATGGCGAGGTGGAGCCTCTGGCGGGCGTAGTGGGCAACCGCCGCTTCGGGCGCCGTGACCACCAGCGAGTCCTGGCGCACCAGCGTGCCGTCCCAATCGAAGAGCACCGCCCGGATCGTCACTCAGGCGCCGAGGATCTCGCGCACGACTTCGCTGATCGTCCGTCCGTCAGCACTTGCGCCGAACTGCTTGGTCAGCGCGGGCATCACCTTGCCCATATCGCGTGGCCCGGAAGCGCCCGTCTCAGCGACGATCTTCTGTGCCGCCGCGACGATCTCTTCGCGCGAAACCTGCGCCGGCAGATAGGCGCTCAGGACTTCGATCTCCGCCTCTTCGATAGCGACCAGGTCCTCGCGGTTGCCCTTGCGGAATTCGAGGACGCTCTCGCGCCGCTGTTTCACCTGCTTCTGCACGATCGTCAGCACCGCCGCGTCATCCAAATGGTCTTTGCGCACTTCGATCTGGGCGTTCTTGAGGGCCGCGATGAGCATCCGCAGCGAACTCTTGCGGACGCCGTCCTTCGCGCGCATGGCGTCGCCGAGGTCGGCCTGGATCTGCTCCTGGAGGCTGGGCATTGGATGCTCCGATTCTCGGTTGGGGGAATCGAACAGGCCCGGTTTCCCGGGCCTGCCTGTTGTGTGGTGAGCGGCCCGGCTAGCGCCGGGTGAGGGCTCGGGCTTCGCTGCGAAGCTGCTTCTTGCGGAGCTTGCGGAGGCGTGCGGCCTCCTTCTTCTTTTTCTTAACGCTCGGCTTTTCGTAGTGTTCGCGGCGGCGGGCTTCCGCGAGGATGCCATCCTGCTGTACGCGCTTATTGAAGCGCTTGAGCGCGCCTTCGAACGACTCGTTATCGCCGACGATGACTTCTGCCAAAGTGAGGGAATCACCCCGCCTTCTTGCGGAGGGCCAGTGGCCCGAAATGTCCCATGCGGGAACGCAGGAGGTTTACCGTAACAACCGGCCAGTGAAAGAGCAAAGAACAGGGGGGTCGGGTCGGCGAACACCGTGGCAGCACCCTGGGCATCAGGCGGGGGGCGCCATGGCAGGGCCTACTCCCGCGCGGAACGCAGGTGTTTCTCCGGGTGTTGTCTCTTCCGGAGCCGCGCTCAATCGGTCCGCCCTTTGGCTGCCCGCCTCCCGCGCGCTAGACTCTCGCCGTGACTGCGTTCGAAGGCCTCCGCGTACTCGATTTCTCCCAGGGGATCTCCGGGCCGATGGCCGCGATGCTGATCGGAGACTTCGGCGCCGAAGTGCTGAAGATCGAAGGCCCCGCCGGCGACCGCATGGCGGCCCACCCCGGCTACCTCTGCTGGAACCGCAACAAGCGCCGTCTGCAGCTTGATCTCGCGCGGTTCGAAGGGCTGCGTTCCGCCCGCGAACTGCTGCGCACCGCGGACGTCGCCATCTTCGATTCGTCCCCGGGCGAGCTCGAACGGCTCGGGCTGGACGCGGCCACCGTGCTCGCTGCAAACCCATCCCTCGTCCACGCCTGGCTCCCGCCCTACGGCACGAGCGGCCGCTGGAGCCAGCTCCCGCCGGACGCCATGCTCCTCAGCGCGATCAGCGCCGTCGCCGCTCAACAGATGAGCTACGAAGACCGCCCCGTCAGCCTGGAAACACCGCAGCTCAGCTATTCGCAGGCGATGGACGCCGCCGGGGCTATCGGCAGCGCGCTGGTCAATCGCGCGCGCACCGGCCGGGGCGAGGCGGTCATCGTCAGCGGTCTCAACGCCGTGGCGGCGGTCACCAGCGGAACGCAGACGCGCTTCGGTGAGGTGATGGCGCCCGCCCGCCGCGGAGCGCGCGGTGGCCTGGTGAACTACCGCCTCTACCAGTGCTCGGACGGCGAGTGGCTCTTCCTCGGCACCCTCACTCCGGCGTTCTTCTTCAAAGCGATCGACGTCATGGGCCTGATGGACCTGATCATGCTCGAAGGGGTGGACGGTGAGTACACGAAGCTCCTCTTGCCGCCGAACGACCAGATCGCGATCGAGTGGTTGGACCGGCGGTTCGCCGACCTCCCACGCGCCGAGTGGCTGGAGATGTTCAGGTCGGCGGACGTGCCCAGCGGGCCCGTGGGCGACCGCGAATCGTGGTTTCGCAGCGAAACGATCGACGCCAACCAGATGCGCCTCGAGATGCAGCACCCGAAGCTCGGACGCGTGGAGATGCCAGGCGTACCGCTCAAACTGAGCGCCACGCCTGGCGCGGCCCTCCGCCTGATGGAAGACACGACACTTGAGCAGCTCGCCCCCCACGCGCCGCTCCTCCCCTCATACCCCGCCGAACCGTTGGGCCAAGGGCCGTTGGCGGGCGTCCGCATTCTCGACCTCGGAGCTTTCATCGCGGGCACCTTCGCGCCCACGATCCTCGCCAGCTACGGCGCGGATGTGGTCAAGGTCGAACCCCTCGACGGTGACCCGTTCCGCATCGCCGGGTTGCAGTTCGTGGGACACAACCGGGGCAAGCGCGGACTGGCGATCGACCTCAAGACCGAAGACGGCAAGCAAGCGTTCTTCGACCTGGTCCGGGTCTCGGATGTCGTGCTCGATAACTATCGTGTCGGCGTGCGCGAGCGCCTCGGGATCGATTACGAAGCGCTCCGCGGCGTGAACCCGCGGATCATCAGCTGCTCGGTCACGGGCTACGGGCCGCGGGGGCCGCTCGCCGCGGACCCGGGCTTCGACCCCCTCCTCCAGGCACGCAGCGGCATGATGGCCGCCCAGGGGGGTGACGGCGAACCCGTCTTCTACACCGTGGCGGTTAACGACAGTGCGAGCGCGATGATGGCCGCGTTCGGCATCGTCGCCGCGCTGCACGCCCGTGAGCGCACCGGCCTCGGCCAGGATGTCGTCACTTGCCTCGCCAACCAGAGCATCCTCTGCCAGTCCGGCGAACTGACCTGGTACGAAGGCCGCCCCGCCAACCCGCCCGGGGCGCGCGACCGGCTGGGAAGCAGCGCTGTCCAGCGTTTTTACGAATGTTCGGACGGCTGGATTGCAGTCGCCTGCACCACGGCCGACCAAGTCCCCCAGCTCTGCGTGGCGCTGGGGCACCCCGAGTGGGCAGGGCGGATCATCGCTGAGCGCGCCGTGGCGGAACCCGCGGAGGGTACGCTCGCCACGCAGATTGGGGAGGTCCTCAGAGGTATGGCCCGCGAGGAGGTGCTCGATCGGCTGCTCGCGCGCTCGGTCCCCGCCGCCCCGGCGCTTCGCCCCATCGAGTGGTTCAGTGACCCGTTCGCCGCGGAGAACCACTGCTTCGACACCTACGATCACCCGCAGTTCGGCCCGGTCAGCGGGCCACACGCTTTCGCCCGCTTCACGGAGGCCGGTGGCGAGTTCACGCGCCGCGCGCCTGTGCTCGGCGAACACTCCGCCGAGGTGCTGCGAGACTTCGGCTTCGCCTCCGTCCGGGTGGACGATCTGATCGCGCGCGGAATCGTTCTCCAGGCCTAGAAGGTTGGTTGGATAAGGGGGACGCTCCCACAACCCGTAACTGGCCCGTGGGCTATCATCGCTTCTCCAGTCAGCCCCGCCTTTGCATCCATGGAACCAACAGCAATCACCCTCCGCGTCCCCGCAACCAGCGCCAATCTCGGCGCGGGTTTCGATTGCCTCGGGATTGCGCTGGACATCCACGCTTCGATTACCGTGACCTTCACCGACCGTGAGCAGATGCCCACCGAGGACGTCGGCGAGAAGATGGTGCTGACAGCCATCCGGCAGACCTACCAGAAGCTCGGCAAGCACTGCCCGCCAGGCGTCCGGGTGCGTTACAACAGCACGATTCCGCTTGGCCGGGGGCTGGGCGCGAGTGCCGTTGCACGGGTCGCCGGGGTGCTCGCCACCAACGAATTCGAAGGCCACGCGCTCACCGAGGGTGACTGCCTTGACGTCGCGAGCGAACTCGAGGGCCACGGCGACAACGCCTGTCCAGCGCTCTTCGGCGGCATGCAGGTCTGCGTGGAAGCGAACGGCCACTACCTGCGCTCGGCCTGCGCCTACCCGCCCGGCGCATACATGGCGATCCTCATCCCGGACCACTCGATGGCCACCAAGGAGGCGCGCAAAGCGCTGCCCGAGACCTATTCGAAGGCAGACGCGGTACACAACACCGGGCGGGCGGCGCTCTTCGTTGCGGCCATGGCCGCAAACCGCATGGACCTGCTGGACGCCGCGACGGACGACCGCATCCATCAGCGGCAACGAGCGACGCTTTTCCCGCCGATGTTCGACGTTTTCGTCGCGGCGAAGACGGCCGGCGCCCACGCCGCCTGGCTGAGCGGCGCCGGCAGCTCAATCGCCGCCATCTGCCCGGAGACCGCCGTCCAGGCGGCAGCGAACGCAATGCTCGCCACCCTCAACGCCGCCGGTATGTCCGGGCGGTCGATGGTCACCCGGATCGCCAGGGAGGGCGCCCAGGTCTCGCTCGTCGAGTTGGTGCGGGGCTAAGCGGGGTGACCTCGCTTCGACCGCCTGCGCAAGCGCTGCGCGGTCCCGGTGACGCCGGCTGGCGGCGATGAGCAGCGATCAGACCGCCTTCGTCACCATTCCCGGCGGGACGTTCCGCATGGGCAAGGACGAAAGCCGGGTGGACGAGCGCCCGGCGCACCTGGTGACCGTGGGCAGCTTCAGCGCTGCTATCACCCCGGTGACCAACGCGGAGTACGCGGCGTACGTAGCTGCGTCAGGCGCCGGGCCAGCGCCGTTTCTCGGCGAGACGCGGTTTGCCGGGCCCGAACAGCCGGTCGTGGGCATCAATTGGTTCGAAGCGGCGGCGTACTGCGAATGGTTGGGGAGCCGTGACGGCGCCGCCCGATACCGCCTGCCCACCGAGGCCGAGCGAGAGTGGGCGGCACTGGGCGGGCTGCCCGGCGGCGATTGGCCGTGGGAGGGCAACAACGCCGCGTTCGTAGCCGAGATCACACGGCTCGAAAGCCCGCACGCTCCACACCCTGAATGCGCCAACGCCTACGGCCTGCGCTGCATGGCCGAGAACGTCCACGAATGGTGCAACGATTGGTATGCGGCGGATTACTATTCCGTCTCGTCGGGCGGTGACCCGCGCGGGCCGGAGCGCGGAAAGCGGCGCTCCAGCCGCGGCGGCAGCTGGCGCCACCGCGAGAAGGTCACGCGCGTCAACGCCCGCTCTAGCCTTGACCCTTCGTTCCACTACAGCGACTTCGGGTTCAGGGTCTACGCGGAGCTGTGAGTGGTCGCTTCCACATCCTGGCTCTCCCTACTCCGGCACTCCGACTACCGCGCCGTATAGCCGCCGTCCACCGGTAGAATGACGCCGCTAATGAACGATGCCTCCTTGCTGGCGAGGAAAGTGATCGCCGCGGCCACCTCTTCCGGCTGGCCCAGGCGGCCCATGGGGTGCAGCGAGGCGAGGTAGCGTTCGTACTCCTCATCACTACGCACCATGGCGGTCATCGGCGTCTCAATGTAGCCCGGGGCGACAGCGTTCACACGCACTCCGCGCCGTCCGTAAGTGACGGCGAATTGGCGCGTGAGGCCCACCACCCCGTGCTTCGCCGCGACGTATGCGCCGGCGCCCTCGGGGACGGGCAGGTCGAGGTCTGCCGTTGTGGGGCCAGTGAGGCCGACCAGCCCGGCGACCGAAGCGGTGTTGATGATCGCCCCTCCGCCGCGTTCGGCAAGCATGGCCGCGCCGTGAAACAGGCCGTGGTAGACGCCCGTGAGGTTGACCGAAATGGTGCGCTCCCAGCCCATGAGTGCCCCGCCGATGCCAGCGTTGTTGACGATCACATCCAGACCGCCGAGTTCCTCAACCGTCTTTCGGAGCGCCGCTTTGACGGCCTCTTCCACCGAGACGTCCAGCTGCACTGCCGATGCGCGGCCACCGTGCTCAGCGATCTGGGCGGCGGTGTCCTGAGCAGCGCCGCCATCGATATCGGCGCACATGATCGCGGAGCCGCATTCCGCCATGCGCAGCGCCGCGGCACGGCCGATCCCGGAGCCGGCGCCCGTGATGATGGAGACAAGGTTGGAGAGGTCGGGCATGGGGAAGTCCTCGAAGTGGAGTGCCCGTAGCCTAGAGTGGGAGCGCTGAGGCGTCGACCCGGGCCCCACAATTCGCCGTGACTCGCGGTTGCCATGAGTCTGCAAGACGCCTGCCGCTGTCGATGAGCATCCCGAGGGGTTCTCTCCGCTAGCTTTCGCGGGCGCCTGGCCCAGCAAAGCAGGGCTGAGCTTTGGGATTCTTCGGTCACCCAGCCGCCGGCGAACTCCCCGTCACGGCGATAACCATTTGCGATCCGGCGGCGAGCTCGAACTTCGCGAATGAGACATGGCAGACGATGACCGCGCCGTCTTTGCGGCGGAGGCGAAGTTCGCGGTTGGCACTGACCCCATCGGTTTTGAGCTGTTCCTGGACGGATGCGAATTCGCCCGGATCGGCGGCGATTGACTTGACGGTTTCACCGACCAGGTCGGCGCGGAAATGGCCGGTCAGCCGTAGAAAGCTTTCGTTCACGAGCACAAACCTTCCCGTTTCGAAGGCACTAACAGCCATCGGCACCGGGTTCGCGTAGAGCGTGCGCGCCAACTGCTCCTCGGACTGACGCAGATTCTGGAGGATACGGTCACGCCCGGTGATGTCGCGGAGGACGCTCATATGCGCGCCGGGGGCGAAGTTCGCGCGGGCATGGTATTCCACATATCGCACGGTCCCGTCGCCTCGGACGATGGTGAACTGCCCGATCGCACTGCCATCGGCGAGGAAGGTGGCGAATACGGAGTCGGTGTCGTACCCCACTGGCGCGAACTCCGCCACGTTCCTGCCGATCAGTTCGGATGGCGAAAGGCCGAAGACTTCGGCGGCCGCTTCGTTGGCCGCAAGATAGTTTCCGTTCGAGTCGGCCACCACAATGGCGTCCGGGGAGCCGTCGAAGATCGCGGCAAGCAGGTCGGGGCTACCGCTTGTTGGCGCCTCTGAGTCTTCAGGAATCTGCGGTCCCCCGGTTTCGGTGGTCATCGCTGCCGATTCAACACCACTACGGGGATTCGGCGCGTGGTCTTCTGCTCGTACTCTGTGAAGGCGGGCATCATCTCTGCCTGTTTGGCGTAGAGACGGTCGCGTTCGGCGCCCTCAACCGGGGAGGCGCTGGCTTCGAACTTCTCGGTGCCCAGTTCGACAGTGACGCCCGGATTGGCCGCAAGGTTGAGGTACCAGGCGGGGTGCTTCGGTGCGCCTCCCATGGAAGCGATTACCACCACCTTGTCGCCATCTTTGGTGTAGACCAGCGGCGTAGTGCGCGCCTCCCCAGACTTGGCGCCCGTGGTAGTGAGCAAAAGGAGGGGGCGTCCCTTAAACACGCCCGAGGTCTCGCCGCCGTTCGCGCGGAACTCTTCGATGATCTGCTTGTTGAAATCGTTCTGGTCTGCCATGGGGATCCTCCGGAAGTGGTTGGCTAGTGTTGATCAACCAGCGGGCGCCGTCGCCTCCCCTAGCCAGTCGCCACTGACCCGTAGCGTCTTCTCTATCCCCTTGGCAGGCCGAGGCCGCGCATGGAGATGATGTTGCGCTGGATTTCGCTGGTGCCGCCGCCGATCGGACTGGTGGTGCTGTGCATATAGAAGCGCGGCAGCCGCCCTTCCAGGATGCCTGCCCGGTCGCGCTCCGTGAGTTGCGAATAGAGCCCCGCCATGTGCATCCCGGTGACCGAAAGGCGGACATCCAGTTCGCTGCTGAAAAGCTTGGCGATCGACGACTCCTTGTTCGGGATTTCGCCGCGTTCCTGCATAGAGATGATGCGGTAGCAGATCAGCGCCTCCACCTGGGCTTCGATAATCCTGTCCGAAAGCTCGTTGCGCAGTGCGTGGTTGGTTGCGCTCACCTGTTGGCCGATCTTCGATTCGCGGGCGAACTTCACCAGGTCGCGGGCGATCAACTGATGGGAGACGCTGGTCGCGATGCCGCTGCGCTCGAAGTCGAGCGTTGTGGTCGCGAGATACCAGCCGCGGTTCTCATCGCCGAGAAGCTGGCTGCGCGGGATGCGCACGTCCTCGAAGTAGACCTCGTTGAATTCGTGGCTGTTCAGCATGTTGATCAGCGGCCGCACGGTGATCCCCGGCGTCTTCATGTCCATCAGAAAGTAGCTGATGCCGCGGTGCTTGGGCGCATCCGGGTCCGTGCGGGCGATGAGGATGCCCATGTCCGCGTGGTGCGCGCCGGAGGTCCAGATCTTCTGGCCGTTGACCACGTAGTCGTCGCCGTCGCGGATCGCGCGAGTCTGTAGGCTGGCCAGGTCGCTGCCCGCGCCCGGTTCGCTGAACAGCTGACACCAGTGGTCTTCGCCAGAGATGATTCGGGGAAGGTACTTCTCCTTCTGCTCTTCGCTGCCGTAGACCATCATCGTAGGGCCCGCCCAGCCGTGGCCGATGCCGCCCGGCCGGGGCGCACGCCGCCAGGCGAACTCTTCGCTGAGGATGAACTGCTCCTTCA
>JBDSJC010000095.1:0-31266 GCA_039917655.1 Tepidiformaceae bacterium | reverse complement strand
CTCCGCGGGTTCGCGGCCCTATCGGGAGCTGTTCTCGGCCCCGGCACGATCGACGCTGGTCTGAAGCAATTGGTGGCCCTCGTCGCCAGCACCGCCCACGGCTGCCGGTACTGCCAGGCGCACACCGCAGCGACCGCGGCCAGGCTCGGCGTGAGCATCGAGAAACTTAACGAGGTTTATGACTTCGAATCGAACAGTTTGTTTACAGTCGCGGAGCGGGCAGCGTTGCGGCTTGCCAGGGACGCGGCGCTGGTACCGAACTGCGCGACTCCGCAGCACTTCGAGGACCTTCGGAGCCACTTCAGCGACGCTCAGATCGTGGAAATCGTGGCGGTGATCAGTCTCTTCGGCTGGTTGAACCGGTGGAATGACACCATGGCTACCGAGCTGGAGGATGAGCCCTTGCATTTCGGCTCGGATCACCTCGAAGGTCACGGCTGGGAACCCGGCAAACACGGTCTCACATCGCCTGGACAGTAGCCGGTCAGGCCCAAACACGTTCACGGGCAGCGCGGCGCTGGACCTCGTCGGCGAGGATTAGCGTGAGCAAGGCGGCATAATCAAGCTTCTGGGCACGAGCCAGGGCGAGGCGATCAGGCAGCGTCGGGATCATCTGGCCCAGCTTCAGCCGTTTAAGCAGCGCGACGAGGTCGGGTTGGAGGCTCATCCTGCGCCTCCCGTTGACGATGATCGAAGGCGGTGGCAGGACGCGCGAAGCGGCTCCCCAGGGGAACCATCACCTCCTCAACCGGCGGATCTTCTCATCGAGGGCGCGCAGGAGGATCCTGGGCCCCTGCTACCAGGTCGGACGACCCGGTCCAACGGTAGATGCACGAGCTGCGGGCGGTCCCGGACTCACGGAGGGGAGAACTGCAATCCTGCTTTGGCGGAGAGGCACCGGGTTTGAACGAGTCTGTCTGAAACCGCCAGAACTAGCTGCGTGCTTTTTCCCAGGAAGGTGCCGGCGATCAGACCGATGGTATGTGCATCCCGTTACGCCACCCTCTACAATCTCGGCAGCAAGCTGTAGCGAAAAGGCGGGGCCACCAAGTGGTACGACTGAGCGACCTGGATTCTACCTTCGCGCAGTACCTCCGCGACATGGAGATGTCGGCGCCTGAAGGAACCCCTTGGGCAACTGCCGGACCGTTAGAGAAGGCGCGGGTCGCGATCATCTCGACCGCAGGACTACACCGACGGTCTGACACGCTCTTCAGCGCTGGTGCGAGCGACTACCGGCTGATCCCGGGAGACGTTGATGAGGCCGATCTGGTGATGAGCCACGTCAGCGTCAACTTCGACCGCAGCGGCTTCCAACAAGACCTGAATGTCGTCTTCCCCCTGGCGCTGCTGCACAAGCTCGCCGCGGCTGGCGAGATCGGATCGGTCGCCCGTTGGCACTATTCGTTCATGGGCGCGACGGATCCGGCGAGGATGGCAGAGACGGGCTCGGAAGTCGGCCGGCTCCTGCGCGAGGACGGTGTTACTGCCGCGCTGCTGGTCCCTGTCTGACCGTTCTGCACGCGCGCCGTCGGCGGGCTTGCACACTTCATTGAGGCGCAAGGCGTCCCAACAACTTCAATTAGCCTGATCCGCGAACACACGGAAAAGATGCGGCCGCCGCGCGCCCTCTGGGTGCCGTTCGAATTGGGCCGGCCTTTCGGGACGCCGAATGCACCCGGCTTCCAGGAGGAGGTGCTGCGCAACGCGCTGGCAATGCTGGCCGAACCAACCGGCCCGGTGATCCGCGATTTTGGGCAAGAGCCGCCTTCTATCTCCACCGACGAAGACGCGGGACCGTGGGTCTGCGCGTTGCCAGCCGCTCCGATGGCCGAGGCGCGGAACGAGGCGGAGGGGTTCGAAATGCGCCTCCTCGCAGAAATCGCGCAACTTCGCCCTTGGTACGAAGAATCGGTGAGAACGAGGGGGAGGACGGCAATCGGTGTGAGCGGGCGAGATGCCGAGGCGGTGCCGGAGATGGCGGCGACTCTGGCGGCGATCGCATCGGGGCAGACCGAGCCGGCCCTAGCGCTTGCTTCGCTCGGACCGCCGATGAGCCTGCGCTTCATCGCGGACGACCTGAAGGCGTTCTACTTCGAGGCTGCTGCTGCGCAGCCCGCGAGCCGGCCGCCGAGTACCGCCGATCTCAATCGCTGGCTGTTCGGTCAGACCGCACTGGGGGAAGTGCTCTACGCCGCGCGGGACGTGCTCCTAGCTTCGCCCGAGGCAGATGCGAAACTGCCGGGCCGCTTCCTCGTGCCGAATCTGTACGCAACGAAGCCCGCGCCGGCCTAGTAAGTGCACAATGACGCGCTCAGACGCTGCCGGGAGGTATTGGGACGATTCCACAGGTGGTTCGTTTACGGTTGGGAAGCGACCAGAGGGTCCAACGTTTTTGGCCGATGGCTCCCGCGAAGCGGTCCATTACGCTGCACTGGTCGCCACGGTCAGTGCTGGCGGGTCGCCGTTTCGTTCGGCCATCCTCGGTGCCTCGGCGTTGGTCCCGCCGACCGTATTGGGGTTCGTTGGCGGCATGGTGGCGGACTCGCTCTCGCGCCGCATCGCCCTTAGCCTTGGCCCGCGCCGACGGCTCCTCCATGTCCATCAATAGCGCCTGGCCGAGCGGTGCCAGCCAATGACTGTCTCAGGCTGAACGAGCTGAAGGTGCGACCGCCATGGTGTCCAGGTCCTGGCGAGAATCGACCAGAAGGCGATCCTCGCGGCGCAGACGTCGGCGCCGTGGCTGGCGGACGCAGACCGCGAGCTGCTCTCGCAGCACGAGGTTCTCCATCAGGAGATTTTGGCGCGGGCGCAGCGCCCGTCTCAGCAAACCAAGGATGAGCCCCAGATAGCGACACATGACCTACCCTCCGGCCGGTCATCATGCCGCCTATCGCACTCGAAATCTCGGCGCGATGGAGTTTTGCCACCCCACGCCCGTTGGCCCGCACCATCAGTCACTCGTCCCGGCCACGAAAGCAAGCGCTATCCCAGTCGCTTGACTTGTTGAGGCGGGCGAGTGAGTTGTGTCCATCGACCACGAAGGAGGTCGAGAAGAGCAATGGCAATCACAAACAGGGAACTGGTGGCGGGAACGAAGCTGGTGGGCCGCTACAAGGGCCAGCAACACACAGTCCTCGTCGTCGGGGATGCGGACCCGGGCTTTGGCTATGAGTTGAACAACGGCACGATCTACAAGAGCCTCAGTGCGGCCGGGTCGGTGGTGATGAAGGGAGTGTCGTGCAACGGCTGGCGCTTCTGGAGCGTTGAAGGCGACGAGGCGGAGAAGCCGACGCCAAAACCGAAGGCCACCGCACTCGCAGGGAAGCTGCGGCAGTTGCGGCGGGTGCCGAACCAGAAGGGTGTGGCGGAGGGTTCGGTGAAGTGGTTCTGCTCGGGCTGCATGGCCTCGTTCTTGGCTGACACCGTCAACGAGCCTCAGGCCTGCCCAAACGGTCATCCCAGGATGGCGACCGACGAACTGGCGACCATGGACTGAGCCGATGGCGACGATCACGATCGAGTTTCCCTACGGAGTGGCTCATGAACGGGTCGCTTCGCTATTCAGTGCTGCGGCCTGTCTTCAGGCGAAGTGGGGAAGCACCTCCGACATCAGCATTTGCTGCGAATCGTGCCACCGTTCGGACTCTCCCGAGAAGTCGAAGGTATTCACGAGGATTCCGCCGAATCCGCCAGAGCGCTGATAGAGCGCTCCGAGCTTCTCGACGACGGTCTGCGGCGATCCGACAAGCCAGTTCTGCTCGACAAGGTATTCGACGGTAACGTCGGAGTCGGCCAAATCGGGGTCGTTCTTGAAGTGAACGTCGAAGCCGGACATGAGGTAGAAAGGGAGCAGGTACTCGCGGAAGGCTCGGCCGAGCAAGCCGTCGCGGGCGTACCGCTGCGCTTTCTCGTCCGACTCGGCGATGTACACCTCCCGCACGAGCCGCCAGTCGTTGCGATCCGGAGTGCGGCCTGAACGTTCAGCGCCTTCGAGTACGGAATCCCAATGCGAGGACGTGTGCGTGTTGTTGAGCGAAATGCTGAGGGGGATGAAGCCGCGCTCGCCCGCCAGTTTCAGCGCGGCCGAGCGCGGGCTAAGCCCAGCGATGCCGATCTCTGGATGCGGGCTCTGGAACGGTCGTAAGTGGTTCTTCAGGAAAGGCAGGTCGTTGCCGGGGGGTTGAGCGTCCAGTTTTTGCCCGCGTACGCGATTGGTGGTTCGCTGATCCAGAGACGCAGCATAATCTCGAGCGCTTCAAGCCTCATCACGCGGTTCTCGCCCGCTGCGCCGTCGACGTTGAACATGTTCCAGTCGCGCCGGGAAGTCCCCCGATACCGATGCCGAGCATGAGGCGGCCCTGTGCGAGGTGGTCGAGGAATGCAATGCGGTGTGCCAGGGCAACAGGGTTGTGGTACGGGAGCAGGTGGGCGCCTGGTGCGAGCCTGATCTGCTTGGTGGATAGAAGCGCCTGTGCGATGAGCAGCTCGGGCGCAGGGTTCGGCTCCCGAGGCGCGGTGAAGTGCTCGCCAATCCACGCCTCTTCGTATCCCAGCGCGTCCGCGTCTTTCAACTGAGCAAGGTCGATCTGATGGCCCTCATAAATTCCGCGCTCAGGGGGGTGCGAAGGCATCATGAACAGTCCGGCTTTCATAGCTACTCCCCATGTGTTCGGGTCTCCGCCCAGTTGGGCGCATTCCGGGATTGGGCGCGACCGCGCTCGTTTGACCGATCCGGTATCCTCATGACGCGAACGCCGGTATGACCGATCCTTTCAACAGTTGAAGCTGTTCGATGACGCGCTCCTCAGGTACGCCGCCGTAGTTGATGTGAAACATCCATCCGGTGAGGCCACAGGCTTCACTCAACGCGCCTATGCGGTTGACGCACCTGTCAGGGGTGCCCATGACCGTCCGCTCCTCGCGCATCTCCTGGATATCGGCGTAGAGACCGCCGCCCCGCTGGTAGGCATTGTAATCGTTCTGATCAAGTCGCCG
The DNA here is from genome assembly GCA_039917655.1 of Tepidiformaceae bacterium. Lineage (GTDB taxonomy): Bacteria > Chloroflexota > Dehalococcoidia > Tepidiformales > Tepidiformaceae > PNKC01. The sequence goes on along the minus strand of JBDSJC010000095.1, from coordinate 26,268 downwards.
AGGGTTCGATGTCCGAGCGAGGAAATCGAGGTAGTTGAAGAAGTATTGGTCCGCGGCGACGAGCAAACGTTCATCGTCTGCAACAGCGAGGTGGTAGTTCGCGATCACCTGGAAGCGCGTTGGGTCGTGGCCGGCTTGTGCGAGCGCCTGGCGGTAGCGGTCGAGGTAGGCGGCCTGGCGGTCGGTTGAATCGAGCAGGAAGGGAGCGACGATGACGTTGTAGCCGTTCTCCCCGGCCCATGTGTAGGACTCGGGAGAGGCAACGCAGCCGACGAAGACAGGCGGGTGCGGGGTCTGAATCGGCCGCGGACCGAGACGGTGCTTTTCGAACGCCCAGAGTCTTCCGGTATGCGTGACCTCATCTTCGGTCCAGAGCCGGCGCACGACGTCCCACGCTTCCTCGAACCGCTCCCGCGATTCGCTAGATGGGATGCCCAGGACGTCGAAGTCATAGCTGTAGATGCCGCGCCCAATGCCGAAGCGGAGACGTCCGCCGGAAAGGACGTCCACCGCCGCCCAGTCCTCTGCGATGAGCACGGGGTGACGTTGCGAAAGCAACGCGACTGCGGTACCGATCTTCACACTTCGGGTTGCACAGGCGTCGAGGAGAAGCCGTAACCGGGGTAGCGATGCTCCGCGATCCAGATCGCGTCGAAGTTGAGCTCGTCAATGAGCCGCCATTCGCGAAGCAGGCGCGCATACCAGTCCGCGAACGAGCCATGGACTTCGGCGTGGTAGTCCGAGAGATAGCAGAACCCGAACTCCACGGAGCCGCGCCTACCGAGGGACCTGTGATTCCCGAGCCTCACTTGGCGCGGAGAGAGCGGCTGCGCGGCCGCGGGGCGTCCACTGGTCCTCGTATTCCGACCAAATGTCCTTCAGGTGGGGCATCACTTCGGTGGCGAAAAGGTGCGTGTTCTTGTTTGTCTGTTCCTGGCTCAGGTTGCCTACCTGCATCATGGTGATGAGCTGGCCGATGCGGAGTGTCTTCACGAGTTCGCGGAGCTTGTCGCGCACCGTAGCGGGGCTGCCGGCGATGACGAAGCCCTGATCCACGTAGTCTTTGAACGAAAGTCCGCCGGTGCGCGCGAGCTGTAGGTCGTTTCCACGTTCGCTGACGCGTGCCCCCTGCCTTGCGAGGTCGGCGGCGTGGATCATCGAACGGGTGCTCTGGTAGCCGGGTGCAGAGGCAAACCTGCGTGGAACCCGTTGAGCGAAGCGGTAGAAGTATTCGACGGCATCCTTGTACTCGGCTTCGGCCTGCGCGTCGGTTTCGGAAACGCAGACGATTTGAGTGAACGCGAACCGGTTCGGATTCATATCGCCGTTTTGCGAGTTCACGAACTCCCAATAGCCATCGACCACAGGCTTCGCCTTGTTTAACCCGGAGAATGAGAGGTGCCCGTAACAGTAGTTGTGACTGTTGGTCAGCTCCCAGGTTTCGACGCTCCCGCCGCCAGGAACCCAGATCGGCGGATTTGGCTTCTGTACAGGCTGCGGCCACGCATTCACATAACGGAGCTGCGTGTAATTTCCATTGAATGAAAACGGGTCGGGCTCGCGCCAGGCGCGAAGGATCAGGTCGTGCGCCTCCTGCCAGCGCGCGCGGAGCTGCGCGGGAGGGATTCCATAACAATAGGCAGCGTCCATTGGGGTGCCCAGCACAAGCCCCGCGATCACCCGGCCGCCGGACAATACGTCGATTGTCGCCATCTCCTCAGCGACACGAGTGGGGGGGTTGTAGAGAACGATGCTGTCACCAATGATCAGAATGTCGGCCTGCTTGGTGTTGCGCGCGAGGATGGCGGCGAAGAGATTCGGCGACGGTGTCATCGCACCGGCATACTGGTGATGCTCGTTCACCGCGATGCTGTCGAATCCCATCTTGTCCGCGTACTCGTACTCGTTCAGGTACGCGTCATACATCTGTTTTGCGAGCTGCGGGTCATACAGCGTACGCGGTACGTCGACCCAGCTCGAATCGTTCGTCTCGGCGAATGTGGACGGAAGGAACGGGTAGGTGACTTCGGCGAACCAGTGAAACTTCAAGGCAGCTCCGCGGTCGAAGGTTTCCAGCCAAACGGTTGGTAGGTACGAGGCGACCCCAACACTAGGACGCTGCTGGAACGCTGTCAACCCTCGACGTGGGGTTGACAGCCACGCGCGAACGCCCCTATCTTCGGCGACGATACCAAACGAACGTTTGCCTGGCGTGGAGATCTCTTCGGCCAGCACGGCTTCGTAACCGGAGACAGCAAGATGCCCCCAACCGTCCAACTGACCCGCGTCGGATCGTACGAAGTGGAGGTCAGCGAGTTCGGGAGCGGCGAACCAATCGTCTACCTGCACGACTTCAACGGACCTCCCGGCCCCGCCGAGTTCATCGAGCGGCTTGCGAAATTGCGCCGTGTCATCGTGCCCGCGCATCCCGGCTTCGGAGGTTCGACGGACGACGCTGCCATCCACCAGATGATTAACGTTGTCGTCTTCTACCAGGAGCTGTTCGAGCGGCTTGGGTTTACAACCGTGGATGTGGTTGGGCACTCACTCGGTGGCATGTTCGCGGCGGAGGTTGCGGCCGTTGCGCCGTCGTCGGTACGGCGGTTGGTTTTGGCCGCCCCCCTTGGGTTGTGGATCAACGAATCTCCGGTCCCGGACTTTCTGCCGAGTGGAGGTAATGCGCTTGCGCGGATGCTCTGGGCTGACCCGGCACGCGCGGTCCTTCCGCCCTCGGGTGGTCCGACCCCGGAGGACGCGCTGCTGCAAGCGCGCCACACGGCAAACATCGCGGCTGCGACGAACTACCTTTGGCCGCTCCCAGATCGGGGCTTGAGGACACGGCTGCGGCGAATCAGCGCCCCGACCCTTCTCATCTGGGGCGATTCCGACCGCGTCGTGGGCCCTGAGTATCGCGATGCGTTCCAGTCGCAGATTCGCGGCTCGCGCGTGGATGTTGTCTCGTCGGCCGGGCACATGGCCCCACTGGAGCAGCCGGAGGCGTTCGCTGAGTCTGTACTCAGGTTCCTGAACTGAAGGAAGAACGCGGCGCAGCAACCGCGGACGGCCAGAGCAGGCGAGTGGACGCTATGCTGGTAGGTGGCCCACTGCTTGGAACTTTTGAGGAGAGGGTCGCGGCAGCGGCGAAAGCGTTTCGGGGTTAGACCGGTCGGAGCGCCACCACGTTGGACTTGCGTCGGGTTTTCGCGACCCCAGCTTAGGAAGCTTCGGTCGGAACTGCGATCACGCGGACAGGAGTCCCGACCGTCCACATGCGCACGTCTTCGAGGGCGTCCCGGTAGAAGACTTTGTAGGTCTCTCTCGTCACGTAACCGAGGTGCGGTGTCAGGACGATGTTGGACAGCCTGCGGAAGGGATGGTCGTCCGGCAGAGGCTCGACGTCGAAGACGTCGATGCCTGCTCCGGCCAGGTTACCAGCGGCCAGTGCCTCCGCCAGCGCTGGCTCGTCGACGATCGGACCTCGCGACGTGTTTACGACGTATGCAGTCGGCTTCATTAACGCTAGTTCCGCGGCGCCGATCAGTCCGCGGGTGCGTTCGCTGAGAACAAGGTGAATGCTCAGGACGTCCGCGCGCCGAAGCAACTCATCTTTCGCCGTCAGTGTCGCGCCAACTCCAGTCGCCTTCTCGGCGGTCAGGTTCTGGCTCCACGCCAGGACCTCCATGCCGAATGCACGGCCAAGGGAAGCGACCTGACTTCCGAGATTGCCCAAACCGAGAACACCCAGCATCGTCCCGTGCAGCGTGGAACCCAACGTTGTCTGCCAACGGCCGGCCGCCAGGGCGTTCCCCTCAGCAGGGATATTGCGTAGGACGGCAAGAATCAAGCCCCAGGTTAATTCCGCAGTCGCCCATGGAATGCCTCGCGTTCCACAGACCAGAATCCCACGTTCGGCAGCAACGGCGATGTCAATGGCCGCGTTCCACGCGCCGGTCGTCACAAGCAGCCGCAGGTTCGGTAACCGGGTGAGCAGGGAGCGTCGAACGCCGTTCGCTCCCGCATCGCGACGACGACATTGAAATTGAGCAGCCGCTCCGCCAGTGCGGCCTCGTCGGTGAGATGGTCGCGGAACGCCGTGACAGTTGTTCCACGGAGCGAGCTCCAGTCGGCCAGCCCCAAGGCGACGCCCTGATCGTCGTCGAGTAACGCGATACGCATGACGTTTTTCCCGTTTCCTAGCCTGGGTTGCGGCAAGCGACCAAACCGGGCGTCCCGCGATTCGTATCGGCGAGCGCAACGCCGTCGTCAGGCGGTTCGATCATGCCGTGATGTAGAGCTGATTTGCGCGCGAAGACATCCTTGGCCGGGGTGTGAGGGCCAACCAAACATTTGCTAGATCTGTTCCGACCATTATCGTAGCTGAAACGCAGGGAAGGAAAGAGGAGAGGGCATTGGGCGCACTGGATGGAAAGGTCGCGATAATCACTGGGGCGGGCTCCGGCATCGGAAAGCGTGCCGCCATACGTTTCGCCGATCAGGGGGCGAGGGTGGTCGTCGCCGATGTTTCCGTCGAGACCGCCCAGACAACAGCCGAAGAGATTGGGCGAAGCGTCGCGAAGGGCGAACATGTGGATGTTCGCGACGAGGAGAGCGTTGCCCGTTTGGTTGAGGCAGCCGTCACGCACTTTGGCCGAATCGACGTTGCCTTCAACGTCGCCGGCATTCCGGGGCGGGGAACGATTGATGACCTCGCGATGGAGACGTGGGGCAACGTCCTCGCAGTTCATCTCACGGGGACATTTCTGTGCACGAAATACGAAGGGGCGCAGCTCAAGCGTCAAGGTTCACCTGGCAGCATTGTCAACATGGCGAGCCTCAACGCGCTGCAGGCAGCTGAAGGCCTTGCCGCCTACTGCACCGCCAAGGCAGGCATCGCCATGTTCTCCAAGGTTGCCGCCCTGGAAGGCGGTCCACACGGAATCCGGGTGAATGCTGTCGCGCCGGGCCTCATAAGCACTCCCCGGACGCAGCAGCGATTCGCAAGCAACTCGGCCGTCGAAGGCGCCTACCTAAGCGCGACACCACTGGGTCGTTTGGGCGAAATAGACGATGTCGCCAACCTCGCGCTGTTCCTGGCGTCGGACGCGTCGGATTGGATCACGGGTCAGGTACTGAGCGTGGATGGTGGCGCAACGCTGAAAAAGTACCCGGAAATCACTCGGCCGCCGATTTCGATGGGCTGATTCCGATGACTCTCTATCGAGACCTCCCTCTCCTCCCGGGCCTTTCAATGCCACATGCGTGGGACGAGTTTGGCCCTGACGATCAACTCGGCACGATCAATCGACTTACGCCCCAGCGGGTGGCCGCTGCTCTGCGCAACGTGCCTTTCGGGCGCACGATCAATTTGACCCTGCCGCTGGATGTCCCGAATCCGCCCATGTTCGGCCGGAAGGCATACCGCCACAACATCCATCAGTTGAGCCGCAACGAGCAGGACGATTTCGTCGATGGCTTCCATCTCCAGGCTTCGAGCCAGTGGGACGGATTACGGCACGTGCGGGCGAAGGAGTTCGGGTTCTATGGGCGCCGTGGGGCTGGACAGACTGGTCCAGAGGGGCACGAGCTGGGCATCGAGAAGTGGGCGGAGCGCGGCATCATCGGCCGGGGTGTCCTGCTCGATGTGGCGTCGTTCGCGGCGGCGAATGGTGCTCCGATCGATCCGTTCAGCGACACGCCGATCCCCGTAGAACAGCTCGAGGCGACCGCTGCGTGGGAGCGGGTCGTCATCCAGCCGGGAGACATACTGCTCATCCGGACGGGCTGGATGGCCGCGTATCTCTCGCTTGACGCAGAACAACGCATCGCCGCCGCCGTGGCGGAGCGATGGGCAGGTCTTCGTGGGGACTCGGCGATGGCCGAGTTTCTCTGGGACCATGAGATTGCTGCGGTGGCCGCGGACAACCCTGCCGTCGAGGATTCGCCGGGTGACCCGATCGCCGGGTCGCTTCATCGGCGACTCATCCCCTTGCTTGGATTCGCGCTTGGTGAGCTTTGGGCGTTGGACGGCCTGGCGAAGTACGCCGCCGGAATTGGTCGGTGGGATTGTTGCGTCATCTCAGTGCCCCTGAACCTGCCGGGCGGAGTCGGTTCGCCAGCAAACGCAATCGCCGTCGTTTAGAAGCGCACTAGGTTAGGGCGCAAAGGCTTCGAGGTTGCTTGGGTACTTCTTGAGCGTTGCGCCACCATCGATGTGGAGTGTTTGGCCGGTTATCCAGCTCGCGGCATCCGACGCTAGAAAGAGCGCGAGCCGTGCAACGTCGATCGTTTCGCCGACTCGTCCCAGCGGCGTGACCGCCTTGAACGCCTCTTCCACCTGCGGGCGGTCGCTGAAGACGGGAGCGATGTTTTCTGTGCGGATGATCCCCGGAGCGATGCTGTTTACGCGGATTCGGTGCGGACCCAGTTCGAGGGCGGCCACTTTGCTGAGCATGATGATGCCGGCCTTGGCGGCGCAGTAGGCGGAGTTGCCCTCGCCCGCCTGCACCCCATTCAAGCTGGAAATGTTCGTGATGCTCCCGCCCTCGCCCTGTTCGATCAGCCTTGCCGATTCGTACTTCACGCAGATAAACGCGCCTGTCAGGTGCGAATCGATCACGCGTTGCCACCGGCCCACCGAGCATTCCTGGATCGACGCCAGCCCCCGGGCGCCGACCCCGTTCAGCGCCGTATCGAAGCGACCGAACCGCGTGAACGCCCGGTCTACCATCGCCTTCACGCCTTCTTCATCCCGGACGTCTACGTGGACCGCTTCCGCAGCGGCCGAACCGATTTCCGTGGCAACCGCTTCGGCGCGACCCGCGTCGATGTCGCCTACAACCACCCGCGCGCCTTCCTCAGCGTAATGCAACGCAGTGCGCCGCATCATTCCGTAACCTCCGCCGGCAATGACGGCAACCTTTCCGTCGAGTACACCTGGCATCACGAATCCTCCGGACCTTTGAATGGGCGAGCCCGCATCGGGCTCTGCGAATCGTCAGTTTGACGCGCGCCTACGGCTTAGGCGGCGGCGCTGGCGGTGGGACGGCTCCGGCGGCGCGGAATGGCGCGGCCGACGATCCTTGCGAAGCCGCTCGAATAAAGCAGGATCGCCACGAGAGTGAGGCCACCAGTGAGCATCTGCCCGAAAGCGCGGTCGATTTCGAGGAACGCCGGCATTTTGTCGATCTCAGTGAGCAATAGCGCTCCGAGCATTGCGCCCCCGAATGTGCCGCGGCCGCCGAACAGGCTTGCGCCGCCGAGCACGCAGGCCGAGAAGCTCTTGAGGATGAAGTTGCTGCCGCCCGTCGGGTCGCCGTTTCCGATCTGGGCAGAGAGGAAGAAGCCCGCAACCGTGGCGATGAACGCCGAGAGGATGTAGGCGCGAATATGAATCCAGTCGACATTGATCCCGTTCCGGCGGGCCGACTCCTGCCTAAAGCCGACGGCGCGCATCTTCATCCCCGAAGCCGTGCGGTAGAGCCAAAGGTCGTAGAGAACTACCAGTGCCAGCACGCCGAAGAGAGCGATAGGGAAGTTGCCGACTTCTCGTTGCAACATGTCAGTGAATCCGAAATTGATCGGCTTTCCAGCGGAGGGCCGGATCTTGAGTGCGATTCCTTGCACCACAGTCAACGTAGCAATAGTGGCGATGATCGCAGCGAGATTGAACCCGCGGACAAGGATGCCGTTGATGAGTCCCACGGCGACGCCCATCGAGAGAATCACAGCAGTTCCAACCCAGAGCGCGAACGCGGGATCGTCCGGTTTCAGCAAAACGGACGCGGTTACCGCCACGAGACTCATCACCGACCCTACAGAAACGTCGAAACCGGCGACCAACAATACGTTGAGCTGCGCGATCGACACGAGCGCGATCGGGATGAGGTTGATGAGCATAAAGCGAATGTTAGAATCGCTCAGGAATGCGGAGTTCTTGGCATTCGTGTAGAGCCCGAGCCCAACCATGAGGAGCGCGAGCAGAGCGAGTGGGATAGAGTCCGCCGTGAAGATGCGACCAGCGTGGCGCCTAAGCGCGGCGAGCGTGGTCTCCTCTTGGTGGATGGGTAGAGTTGCATCCTCCACATTAGTCGATGTGAGGAACGCGGCCACGATGTTCTTCTCTGTCAGTTCGTCGGCCCCTAGCTCCTGCACAGCGCGTCCTCGCGAGAGGACGATGACGCGGTCGCACAAACCCTCGAGTTCGGCGGCATCGGATGAGTTGACGATGACCGCGCTTCCTTCGGCTGCACGTTCGCGAAGCGCCCGGTAGATGTCGAGACGGGCGGCAGCATCGACTCCCTGAGTTGGCTCGTCAACGAGCAGCACTTTCGAGGGCAGCAAGAAGGCTCTCGCGATGACGGCCTTCTGCTGGTTACCGCCCGAGAGGAATTGGATCTGCTGGTCGAGCGAGGGCGTCGCCACGGCGAGGCGGTCGACCAGCCCCTGAGCTGCCGCACGCTCTTTGTTCCCGGAAATGAAGCCGAGCTTCCCAAAGCGGTTGAGGACCTGAATCGTCATGTTCTCGCGGACGCCCATCTCCGGGAAGATCGACTCTTCTCGACGGTTCCCGCTCAGCATCATGATGCCGCTGCGAATCGCACGCTGGACGCTGCCGGTGCGCGGGTTCGAGCCTCCCGCAAGGACGCGTCCGCTGAAGTGTTCAAGGCCGGCGATAGCCCGGACAAGTTCCCGCTGCCCATTGCCTTCAGCCCCGGCGATGCCCAGCACTTCCCCCCGCCGCAGGCTGAAGCTGATGGGCCCGAAGCGCTTTCCTGACAACTCCTCGATCGAGAGTGCTACTTCAGGCTGTTCTGGCAGAATAGATTTTGGTGGAAACTCCAGTTCGACGGGAACGCCTACCATCAGGGAAACCAGTTGGTTCTGGTCAATATCCTTGTTGTCCCATGTTCCCTGGTGCTCTCCATCGCGAAGCACGGATATCCGATTAGCGATGCCGATAACTTCGGGAAGACGGTGGCTTACATAAACGATGGCCATGCCGGCGGTGGCGGCCTTCCGTACGATAGCCATGAGCTGCGCGACTTCGGTCGGAGCCAGGGCCGTCGTCGGCTCGTCGAGCAACAGCACCTTCGGCTCGCGCACGAGCGCTTTGATCAGCTCGAGGAACTGTTGATTGGCAGCTGAAAGGCTGGCCACGACGTCGGTCGCGCGGATGTTGATCCCGTACCGGTTGATCGCCTCTTGCGCCCACGCGTTGCGTTGCCTGTAGGCGGGACGGCGCGCGGGAGAGGCCGCAAGGTACATGTTCTGCGCAGCGGTGTACTGCTGCACGTGCGAGTTGTCCTGATAGACGAGGCAGATACCGAGGTCGTGCGCGAGTGACGGGCTCGGGTCGGTCAAGGGCTGGCCCGCGACCTCTACGCTGCCCGAATCCGTCGCGCGTGAGCCGACCGCGATGCCGAGGAGCGTTGACTTGCCAGAACCGTTCTCGCCAACAAGGGCGTGGATTTCGCCGGGGAGCACTTCGAAGTTGACCTGGTGCAGCGCCTGCACGACGCCGTAGCGCTTGGAGATCCCCCTCATCACGAGCCCCGAGTTGACGTCGGAGGCGGTGGCGATTGTCGATTCCATCAAATCCATACTCGGGCCTCAACGATCCGGCATCGCCACGCGAATTCGGGGCAACGGTCGACTGCGGGTTTGCGAACGGTACCGTCCGGCATGCGGACGGCGGGCGCCCTGGGCGAGGCCGCCGAAGCGGTCCGCCCAGGGGAGGGTATTAGCCGTACATCTGCTTGACCAGTTCGCTCGGGATCAGGCGCCCGAGGGGGACGTCGGCCGGCAGCGACGGATCGTAGCCGTCGCCAACTTTGTAGATGCGGAAAACGTTGGGGATGTTCGGCTTCGCGTCTACCTTCAGCCCCGCCTTAACATCCATGAGTTCCGTGATGCACACACGAATCTGCCAGGTGCCGCCCGTGCCGTGGGCGATCTTGAGCTTAGGGCTGGCCGCTGCACGCTTCTCGAATTCACCGAACAGGCCCTGCTCTTCACCGGCGCAAGTGATCAGACACTCGATCGGACGCTTCGCCTGGTCGTACGCCTGGAAGATGCCTGTCGAGACGCCCGCGAAGTCGGAGTGCCACACGTCGATCTTCGATTCCTTGGCGAGGAAGCTACTGGTCGCCGCGAACGTACCTTCCACGGTCCAGTTCGTGTCGGTCTGGCCGATCTTCTTCATGCCCGATTGATTCTTGTAGAAAGCATCCAAAGCAGGAATCCAAACCGCCCCAAAGGCGTTGCCGGGGATACCGTTGAACACAACGTAGTTGCCCTTGCCACCGGCGTAATCCACAGCGGCCTGACCAAAGGCCTTGCCGACGGCCTCGATCGAGTACGAGACATAGCTCACGTAGTCGGTTCCGGCTGTGCCTGTCGGGTCGCCGATGTATGCCGATACCGGGATCCCGCCCTTGGTCGCTTCTTTCATGATCGGAAGGAGCGTTGGGCCGCCAGCGATAGCGATGATGTCGACCTTCTGCGAGATCAGGGTCTGCATATCCGAGATCTGCTTCTGGTTGTTGTAGCTGGAGTTCGTATAAATGATCTTCCCGATCGCCGGGTAGCTCATCGCTTGGAGAATGCCCTCCATGAAGGTCGCTTTGGCGAACGCGTTGTTCGCGCTTTCGCAGATACCAAGCACGAGTTTCCCGCCGCTCCCGGTGTCACCACCGCTACCCTTGAAGATCTGGAGGGCGGTGGCCTTTTGAGCGTCCGTCAGCGTCGCGCTTGCACGGTTCATCGAGCGGGCGACGATGGGATCGACCTGCGCGGTACCCATGAGCTGGACGAACTGTGAATCGGCGAGTTTCGTCGTGATCTCGGGCCCATTGATGGCGTTTGCCGCAGGCGAACTCGCTGCGGTGCTCGAGCCGCTAGCTTTTGTGCTGGAGCCGCTTGGGGCAGCCGTCGCAGTCGACTTTGTGCTGTCATCATCGCCACAGCCGACGAGCGCGAGGCTCGCGGCGCCCACACCGGTGACGACGGCGCCCGTCAGAACGCGGCGGCGGGAGAGCTTGTTCTTCAGCCAGTAGTTATCTTTTTCCAAGTTGATTCCCCTCGACCTGATATTCCCATGGTGGGCCGCAACTCCCGGGGTCGGCGACGGTTGCTGATGCGCGGCTCTGAGAGCCGGCGGCTCGTCGTGGGCTAACTGAGCACTACGCCCGCTCCTTCCTCACGCGGACTCTGCGCGGGCCATGGACGAACGGCCGAAGCGGCGCTGAAGACGGCGGTTGAGTCCTTTGATGTATGCAACCGCTGGAACGCCCTGTTGCACCGTGAAGATTCCCGCAGCAAGGATGATGAACGACCCTTCGATCATGTTCTGGACCGAGGTTGGTTGGCCCATCGCGAAGAGCATCTGTCCCAGTATTTGCAGGAAATACGCCGCTGCCACGATCGATAGCATGCTCCCGACGCCGCCCGCCAGGGACGTGCCAGCCAGTACGACGGCCACGATCGGCCGGAAGAGGTAGTTGTTCCCGATATCCAGCGTCGGTTGTCCAAGGAAGCCGCCAAGCACGATGGCGCCCGAGCAGTACAACCATGAAGCCATCACGTACGCCGCCGTCTGGTAGGCCTTCACGGGTATGCCCGCTACCTCGGCGGCGCGGGGGTTCGCACCGGCTGCCGTGAAGCGCCGGCCTGCCGCGGTGAATGTGAGCAGGACTGCGGAGAGTATCGCAAGCCCGAAAGCGATGAACGACGGGTAGATCATCCCCCACTGGGTGCTCGTACCGAATTGTTGCAATGAGAGCGGAACGATCGATTGGATCTTGTGCGTGTCCTGGTACCAGCTCGCCGCACCGAGCACGAACGTGCTCATGGCGAGTGTGACGATCAATGCGTTTAGCTTGAAAACTGCGACCAAGAGGCCGTTACCAAGTCCGATCAGCGATGCGAAGAGGAGCGCCACGATGATGGCCTTCGCGAGATCGGCGTGACTACCAGTCACACCGCCTCCAAGGTTGCGGATCAACAGTGCTGAAAGTCCCATCACGGCGGGCGCCGAAAGGTCGAGGCCGCCGACACGGAATACCAGCGCCTGCCCGATGGCGACGATGACGACGAAAGAAGCGAGGGCGACAATCGCCGGGCGGGAGATACCGTTGATCGACGACGGTTCAACGATCGCCGCGAACACGATGAGCGCCGCAAGTGCCCACCAGATCGCGGCAAAACGCCTGGCGGGCAAAAGCCGTCGCACGGCTTCAAGCCGAGTGGAGCCCGTTCGCCTGGTCGATGCTTGGCCTGTGCGGTTCACCTTGGCTCCCCCTGTGTCTAATGTCCCGATTGCCCCTCTGGCGGACTCTCCCTCGGATGGATACCAATTGCGCTGCATCTGAGCGGAGCGCGTGGCCAACCGTCCGTTTGGTTGGTTGGTTGGTTGGTTGGTTGGAGTCTACGCGAGTGCGTAGGGGTGTCAAGCGCGTTAGTCAGACGCCCAGATCGCCTCGGTTCTCCCGTGATCGGGCCGCAGTTCGTGTTGACAAGTTTCCGATCCGGCCCTAACCTACCAAACGTTTGACGGTTCGTGCCTCGTCGGTGAGGACCTGGGCCAAAGAAACGTCCCGAACCGAGCCAACGTCCCCAACCGTGCGACAGGAGAGCAACATGCCCGATTTCCCTTCGATAGGTGCGCTTTTCCGGAACTCCGTAAAGAACTGGGGACGCTGGGGCGCTGACGACGAGATGGGGTCGATCAACTTCCTCACTCCCTCCGAAGCCGTCCGCGGCGCGCGTGCTGTCCGCACCGGAAAGACTTTCGCGCTAGGCCTCGAAATCCTCAATCCGAAGGGGGAGCCAGTCTCGGCCATCCGCCCAAAGCCCCAAAAGTTCATGACGAGCGACAAGGGGTTTTTCCTGAACGGCCTCATATCGCCGATGCCGGGCGACCAAGAGTACTCCGACGACGCTATCTTCATGTACCTCCAGGGTTCAACGCAGATGGATGCTCTCGGCCACGTGTGGTACGACGACACTCTCTACAACGGCTACCCTGCCTCGAGCACGATCGGCACGCTCCGCAAGAACAGCATCCTCCCGATCGCGAAGCATGGAGTAGTCGGCCGCGGCATTCTGCTCGACGTCGCTCGCTACCGTAACGTAAAGCACCTTGAAAACGACCAGATCACCTTAGCCGAGCTCCAGGCTGTCGCCACTCACCAGAGCATCACCATCGAAAAGCACGATGTGATGCTCATCCGAACGGGTCGCATGGCCCTCCTCTACGAGGAGGGAATGGAAGCGTTCTTCGGACCGGCTGGCGAGGCCGGGATTACCGATGAACCGGCGATGATTGAGTTCTTCCACCAGATGGAGTTCGCCACCTTCGGCACTGATTCGCTCGCCTCCGAACAAACGGTCTCGTCGGTAACAGGAGCCTACCTCCCGCTGCACGCCGCGATCCTCACGAACCTCGGCGTGCCCTTCATGGAGATGCTCTGGCTCGACGACCTGGCGGCGGACTGTGCGGCGGATGGGCAGTACGACTTCCAGTTCGTCACATCGCCTTTGAAGATCCACGGTGGCGCCGGATCTCCGTTGAATCCACTCGCGATCAAGTAACGGCCGCGCCGAATGGCCCACTCGTTCCAACCGGCTCGAAGCCAACTTTGTAAGGAGACTAGTCCTTGAAGATAGACGTATTTTGCGAAGTCGAAAAAGCGCGGCCCTGGGGCCCGGGACATGAATACCAACTGATGAAGGAGACGATGGCGCAGGCTGAGGCAGCCGATGCGGCCGGCTTCGATTGCTGGTGGCAGGTAGAGCACCACACGGCAGAGGAGATGAGCTACAGCTCCGCACCGGATGTCATGCTCTCGGCGATCGCCCAGCGCACGAAGCGAATTCGAATCGGCCACAGCGCCGTGCTAGCGCCTCACAACTTCGCCCATCCCATTCGGATCGCCGAACGCGCCGCCACGCTCGACTTGCTCAGCGACGGTCGGCTCGAGATGGGCTTCGCCCGCTCTACCATTCCAGAATGGCGCGTCTTCCAGATTCCACCCGAAGAAACGAAGGCACAGCTCCAAGAGACGCTGCGCATGGTTCCCAAGATGTGGACCAACGATCGCTTCACCTACAAGAGCGCCCGGTTCGAGATCAACGACCGGCCCATCATCCCCAAACCACTCCAGAAGCCGCATCCGCCGATGTGGATGGCCGCGGGGAGCCCTGACTCGTTTGTTACCGCGGGCCAGAATGGCATCGGCGTGCTTGGTGTCACCATCTTCACCCAGATCGAGGCGATGGCGGACTTGCTCAAGATGTACCGGGCGGCGATCGAGAACGCCGAACCGGCGGGATCATTCATCAACAACCAGACCGGCGTATTCACCTTCGTGCACTGCGCGGAGACCACGAAGAAGGCGATCGAAAACGGCGCAGCTGAGGCCGCGGCCTGGTATTGCAACACCATCGTGAAGTTCTTCGAACTGCAGGAGATGATGCGTTCCGTCGCCGAAACCGGCCTCCCAAGCGGCCCCGGAAAAGACAACGCGGGAGCCGGGCTCGTCGCCCCCATATCCGCCCCCGCGACGTCGGCCGCTCCGCCTGACCCACACCAAGCAGCGGCGATGGAGCTCGTCGCCCGCCTGGCTCGCAACGAACAAGTCTCCGGCGAGGAGGTCTACGAGGTCCTCAACTCGCAGGACTCGATCATCATCGGCGACCCCGAAACCTGCCGAAAGAAGATGGAGCGCTACCGCGACATCGGGTGCGACCGCCTGTTGTGCTTCCAGCAGGTCGGCCGGCTGACTCACGACTCGATTCTGGAGAGCACGCGGCTCGTCGGCCGCCACCTCATCCCTCAGTTCTCGCCGAAATAACCCTCAAAGGGGCCATGCCCCCGCAGGAGGAGGCCAGCAATGGAAGTCCCTGAGCCTATTCGGGCCCTGTCACCGAAGGGGATCATCGATTGCTACGTCAACGGTCATCCGCGAAGGCTTAAGCCGTACTGGGAAGGGACGAGCTACCTCTTCGGCCGCTCGAACATCGGCAACGAAGGCGAAGATGCCGACGAGCTCGTCGCTTCGATGGACCGACATGGCATCGCGAAGGCGTTGCTTGCCCCGCCGCCGTACGGAGATATGACTCCCGAAGAGGGCTACCGCTGGACCCTCGAGACCGTGCAGAAGTACCCCAATCGCTTCGGGCTCAGCGTACGAGTCGACCCCGAGCAGGGAATGGCGGCGTGCGCCAGCTCGAGGGCATGGTTCGCAACGACGGCGCGATCGCCCTTCGTATCGTGCCTCTTCGCGTCGGAAAGCCGCTGACACACCGCGTCTACTACCCGCTCTACACGAAGTGCGTCGAACTCAGCATCCCCATCACCTCGACGGTGGGCATTCCGGGACCGCTCGTGCCCGGGCTCGTGCAACACCCGAAACACCTCGACACCCTATGCTATGAATGGCCAGAACTGAAGGTCGTGACAACGCACGGCGGGGAGCCGTGGACAAGCCTTCTCACCAAGCTCCTCCTGAAATGGCCGAACCTTTACCACATGATCTCCGCTTTCTCCCCGAAGTACTACCCGACCGACACGCTGAAGTTTCTCAGCTCGTCGCGCGGTCGACGGAAGGTGATGTTCGCTACCGACTACCCGCTCATCTCTTTCTCGCGAGCGATCGAAGAGCTGCCGCGAGCCCCAATCGCTCCCGAATCATGGTCCCCGTTTCTCTACGAAAAATGCCGACTCGGTGTTCTGGAACGAGCCGGCTGAGGCCACCAGGGAGGCTGACTGATGGATCTGCTCGAACGCATGGGCATCGACGCGAATGTGGGCGGCTGATCATGCAAATGGCACGGATTGGCGATCTGGAGTCGGCGCTCGCCGTTATCGACCTTTACACCGAAGACGGCATCTGGGAGAGCCCGCAACTCAACGCGCGGCGCGAAGGCAAAGCGGCCAACCTCCAGTTCTCCCGGCAACTCTACGTTGATGGCGACGCGAAGGCGCGTGGCGCGCATCGGCACTTCGTTAGCAACGTGCAGATCGATGTCGAAGATGCGGAGAACGCAACCGGATTCGCCTATTGGATGTTCTACCAAGAGAACAGCTCCACTCTCGGACTGAAGGAGATTGCGATGATGGGCCAGTACAAGGATCGTTTCCGGAAGACCGCCGAGGGCTGGCGGCTCGCGCGCCGCATCGTAGAGATCGCAGGCGGGGCCTTGCCGTAATCTCAAGAGGGTTAGACCGTCCTCCGTCAGCCGATTACGCCAGACGCCCGGAGGGCGTTGATCTCTCCCTGCGGCAGGCCAAGCAGTTCGCCGAACACGTAGTCGTTATGAATGCCGTAGGCCGGCCCCCCGCGCAGCACTCCGCCCGGTGTCTCCGACATTTTGTACGGGACCCCGTCGGCCAAGGCCTGCTCGCCTAGAAGGTGCTCGTACCAGGCAAAGAACTCGCGTTGCACCAAGTGCGGGTCCGAATCGACCATGTCGCGCGCGTTTTGGACCCGCGCCGCCTCCACACCGGCGTCCTGGAGCGTCTCCATCACCGCTTGCGAGCTGCGCGTGCTCGTCCACGCCTCGATTTCCTTTTCGATCTGCGTCAGGGGCGCATTGGCCGGATCCTTGGGCAAACCGGGCACCTGGTTCCTCAGCGCCGCCCACTCCTCGCTCGTTCGGACGACGATCACCGCCCACGCATCGTCGCCGTCGCAGCGAAACGCGTTGTGCACCATCGTGCTCGCCGCCGCATTACCGACGCGAGCGTGGATGGTGCCGTTGACCAGCGCTTCGAACTGCGGCTCCGCCATTAACGACGCCGTGACCTGGAATTGCGAGAGGTCGATGTACTGGCCGTCTCCGCTCTTCTCCCGAGCGACGAGAGCGGATGCGACGGCGAACGCGCCGATTGTGGGGCTAGCGAAGTCGGCGTACGTATAGCCGGGAAGCACGGGGCCGCCCTCGGGGTCCCCGGTCAGCTCGTAGCAACCGGCGATCGCCATCAGCGTCTGCCCGTAGGTGACGTGCTTGGTGTAGATTCCTGTCTGACCCATGCCCGACATCTCGCACATGATCAGCCGCGGGTTCAGTTTCTGCAGCACGTCCCAGCCGAGGTTGAAGCCTTTCATCGTGCCGGCACGATAGTTGTTGAGGAGAACGTCGCTGATTCCCACCAGCTGCTTGAACAGCTCTTGGCCACGAGGCGTCTTCAGGTTCAGCGTCGCCGAAAGCTTGTTGCGGTTGAGTGCGCTAAACGTGCCACCGCCATCAGGAGCGGTGTTGACGCCATGGAGCCACGGGCCGCCACCACGCGACGGGTCCATCGATCGAGCGGATTCGAGCTTGATCACCTCGGCGCCCTGGTCGGCGAGCATGCGCGTCGCCACTGAGCCTGCAAACACCCATGTCAAGTCGAGCACACGAATGCCCGTAAGTGCGAACTGTTCTGGACGGAGCGTCGCTGCGTCAGTCATCAAATCACCTTCCTTGTCTTCAGGTCCGTCAGTTCCGCGGGGGTGACTCCAATTTCGGCGTATACCTCGGCGTTGTGCTCGCCCAGCAGCGGGGCGCTGCGGCGAAGTCGCCACGGTGTGCCGGACATCTGAAAGGGAGCGCCCGGCATCTGGAATTCGCCCAGTTCCGGGTGCTCACCGGAAACGATGTAGCCGCGCTGGAGCAGGTGCACGTCGTGCACGATGTCGGCCGGCGTCATACTCTCCCCGATCGGCACGCCGCGGCGCTGACCCTCGTGGAAAAGCTCGGCCTTAAGCATCGTCTTCGTCCACTCGGTGACTATCGGGTCAATGTAATCGCGCTCGGCGAAGCGGTTTGCCTCGATCATGTATCGCTCTTCCATCAGTCGTTCGTCATTGATCCAATCGCGGAGCCCGGTCCATTGGTGCGGTTTCGACGCCACGATCGAGGCGTACCCGTCCTTGGTGGGATAGATGCCAGCTGGACACGTGGTGCTCGGGTAGCGCCAGCCGTTGCGCTGACGAATGGTCTTCGCGAACCAATAAAGAACCGGAGCCGACTCCATCTGGGCCGCCACCGCTTCCTGCGTCGAAACGTCAATGTACTGGCCCCGGCCGGTGGTCCGCTGGTGATACAGCGCGAACATCGTAGCGGCTGCTGCCGTGTACCCGGACATCTTGTCCGAAACGAGCCAGCTGGCGCGCACCGGGCGCGCACCGGGCGTGCCTGTCATGAACATTGCGCCGCCCATTGCTTGCCCGCTGATCTCGGACCCTTTGTACCGCGCATACGGGCCTGTCTGGCCATAAGGCGTGATCGCGGTGTAGATGAGCCGGGGATTGAGCGCGCTCAGCATCTTGAAACCGATCCCGCGCTCATCCATCCAGCCGGGATCCGCTGTTTCGAGAACGATGTCGCTGGTGGCGGCAAGGCGGCGAAACAACAGCTGCCCTTCGCTGCTCTCGAAGTCGAGCGTAACGCCGCGCTTGTTGATGTTGTTCACCGCGAACGTAAGACTCGCCTCTGGGCCTTCGTGACCGGACGCGAACGGTCCGATATGCCGCAGCTCGTCACCGGCTGGGGGTTCGAACTTGATCACATCGGCGCCAAGACCCGCGATGAGCTTTGCGCCGAAATTGCCGCGAACGGCTGTTAGGTCGAGGACGCGGACGCCAGAGAGAGCGCCATTGAGGTAGGTGTTATTGGAGTCGTCAGCCATGATGGAAGGGCACCTAACAATCGGTTGGTTGTCGAATAATGGGTGTCGGCGAGCGAAAGCTCAACCATGTTGCAGACCCCGAATCCGATCGTTGACAGCGCGTTTCGGAGCGGTCTAGAATTCCTCGCCTACCAAACGTTTGACCAACTAAGAGGCGGTGCCCTGTGCAGGACTTCAAGGATCGTGTGGCCGTCGTCACCGGAGCCGCCAGCGGCATCGGCGCTGCCCTCGCTGAGCGGCTCGCCCAGGAGGGCGCTCACGTCGTTGCCGTCGATCGTGACAGCACGGAAGCAACGATCGCCAGAGTCGCCGCGCATGGCGTTCAGGGTATGGGCGCGCAAGTGGATGTCTCGTCGCACCCCGCCGTCGACGCGCTCGCCGCGAGCGTCTACGAACGCTTCGGCCGTGTCGACCTCCTCTGCAACAACGCTGGTGTCGTGCTCTTTAGCACGCTCATGGACACCACCAACGACAACTGGGACTGGATGCTGCGCGTTAACATCAAAGGCGTCATCAATGGGGTGAGCGCATTCGTGCCGCGGATGCTCGCACAGGGCGGCGAGCAGGCGCACATCGTGAATACAGCCTCAGGCGCCGGTCTCATCGCCACCGGTCCGCTTCCGACCGGCGCCTACGCTACGTCTAAATTCGCCGTTGTAGGCTACAGCGAAGGGCTCCGGGCGGAGCTCGAGCCATACGGCATCGGGGTTTCGATCCTCTGCCCGGGAAGCGTCCACACTGCCATCCTCGACACGGCCCGCTACGCGGAGACGGCAACGCAATGGAGGCCGGCAACGCGCGGTGCGCCGACGCCGACGCGCGAACACGTTCGCCGCATGGAACCGAAAGACGTGGCGAGCCTCGTGATCGATGGCATCCGCGAGAACGCGCCGTACATCATCACGCACCCCGAGATGAAGCCTGGCCTTGAGGCGCGCTTCGCCGCTCAGCTGGCAGCCTGCGACGCCACAGCCAAAAAGCTCGGACTTTGAGTCGGCCGGGCCACTGATCGATGGCCATCGACGTCCTCGGCAATTCCGTCCCCTCGAGCGGGACGATCCTCATCCACGAGCCATGCTGCGCGCCGTTGGGTTGAGCGATGACGACCTTGACGTGGTCCTTCGCGACAATCCGGAGGGACTCCTCGGCGTCACGCCAGCCGGCGAGGCAAGCTGACATGGAGTACCTTGACAGCCCCGAGGAAGCTGCCTTCCGCGCCAATGTCAAGCAGTTCATCCGCGAGAACCTCCCCGCAGCGTTCGCAGCTCCGGAGTATATCGAGCACGAATTCGACGCCGGGATGGAACGCGGAGATCCGAACATCGCGTGCTGGCGCGCCGCCCTCGCCTCCAGAAACTGGATTGCACCGCACTGGCCAAAGGAATATGGCGGCGCCGGACTGACCGTTGGCGAGCAGTTCGTCCTCAACGAAGAGCTGGCGGAAGTCCGTGCTCCGGACGTCGGCATGTCGGGGGTGAACCTCATCGGACCGATCCTGATGCTTCACGGCAGCGAGAAACAGAAGGCGGAACAATTGCCGCTCATCACCTCTGGGGAGCGCTTCTGGGCGCAGGGCCACTCCGAGCCCGGCGCCGGCGCCGACCTCGCCAGCCTCATCACGCGAGCTGTTCGCAGCGGCGACGACTTCGTGGTCAGCGGCCAGAAGATTTGGACGTCCGGCGCGCACAAGAGCGACTGGATCTTCCTGCTCGCCCGGACAGATGCCGAGGCGCCGAAACACAAGGGCATCACAATGTTCCTTCTGGATCGTTACAGCCCTGACATCACAGTCCGGCCAATCGTAAACATCGCGGGCTACCACAGCCTAAACGAAGTGTTCTTCGATGACGTCCGGGTGCCACGCGAGAATGTCGTCGGAACGGTTGACCAGGGCTGGTACGTCGGAGCCGCGCTCCTCGATTTCGAACGGTCCGATATCCGCCGCACGATCGTCCTTGGCCACATGATCCGCACTTACATCGCAGCGGCAAAGACAACCGTTTCAGGCTCCCATCGCCTGCCGACTATGCGGGCCGAGCTCTCAGAGCGCTCCATCGAAGCGCTGATTACGCGCCTGCTCTCGTACCGAATCATCTCCACGCAGAAGCGCGGCCTCGTTCCGAATCACGAAGCATCGGCCGCCAAGGTGTTCGCACCGAAACACACCAGCGCATCGCCCATACAGGTGTGAGACTCTTCGGGACCGCCGCAGTACTCTACGGCGATTCCAGCGCACCCGGCGCGGGCACCGTCCCCTACAACTACTTGTCGACCCTCTCGCTCACGATGTCGGCCAGGACGAACGAAGTGCAGCGGATTATCATCGCCACGCGCGGCCTCGGCCTCCCACGCAGCTAGAGTCGCGATAGCACCACCAACCTCAAAGACGCGGAGGAACCCAATGCCTGACGAACCGAAGATGCTCCTCGACGGCCTTGTCTTCCCGGAGGGCCCACGCTGGCACAATGGAAAGCTCTGGTTCTCGGACATGCGCGGCTACCGCGTGATGACCGTAGATGTGAGTGGCGCGTCCGCGGTGGTCGCGGACCTGCCAAACATGCCGTCCGGGCTCGGCTGGCTGCCCGATGGCCGACTCGTCGCTGTTTCAATGCACGATCGTCAGCTGCTCATGCTCGGTGAGCATGGGATGGAGACATACGCCGACCTCTCTGGAGTGGCGACGGGCGACTGCAACGATATGGTGATCGACGGGCGGGGGCGCGCTTACGTCGGCAACTTCGGTGCCGAGATCGACGGCGCTCGCCAGCCGGCGAATATCGCTCTCGTCGAGAACGGCGCCGTACGCGTCGTGGCCGAAGGGCTCATGTTCCCGAATGGTGCTGTCATTACGCCGGACGGCGGCACATTCATTGTTGCTGAGACGCTGGCCAACCGGCTCTCCGCATTCGATATTGCGGGCGACGGAAGCCTGTCAAACCGTCGCGTGTTCGCCGAACTCGGGGCCGCGACGCCTGACGGGGTCTGCCTCGACGCGGAGGGCGCCGTGTGGGTCTCATCGTTCTTCACCAACGAGTTCTTGCGTGTCAAAGAGGGAGGCGAAGTCCGTGACCGCATCGAGGTGCCCGGTAAGATGGCGATCGCCTGCGCCTTGGGCGGTGCTTCCCGAACGACCCTCTTTCTGCTCACAGCCACGGGCACGCTTGAGGACATGTACGCGTCGCGCACGCGCGGGTTCATCGAGACCGTCGAAGTGGCCGTCCCGGGAGCCGGATGGCCCTAGCGGGACGGCCTCTCGGCGTGGAGCTGCGAGACGACCATCGCCAACGTAGCGTCATCCGCCTTCGCGAAGAACTCATCGTTGAACGCAATGTGGTCGACAAGGCCGTCGTAGCGGCTGCGCAAGGCGTCGGCCAGCGCGTCGTACGGCGCGACGACTCCGATGCCCTCGACGAGGCCGTCGGGCACGGCGGCCGGCATTTCGGCCCACCTCCCCGCGCCTGCGAGAGAACGCAGCCTCGCTCCGAGGTCGTGCTCGTTCAGCTGCTCGAAGATCGGCTCATATGCGCGCGTGGAGCCGTAGAACGCTATCCAACGCCGTACGTCGGCCGCCGCGCGATCTAGCTCGCCCGGCGTCGCGCCGCTCCCGATCAGACCTCCGCCGCGAACGTTGAATGTTCTGCGTTCGGTTGCGGGACGGGCCTGCCCGCGGTGCACGGCGGGCAGCAGCACGTCGCGCAAATAGCCGGCGGTGTGCAACGGATGCAGCTTGATGCCGCTGCAGACCTCTCCGGCGACGGCGGCGTTATTTGGGTTGACCGCCGCGAGCTCCACAGGGATTACCGGATGCTCGATGGGACCAGGATTGAAATTCGCGTTCATCAGGGAAAGCCGGTAGTGCTCGCCCTCGAATCGCAGAGGCACGCCCTCTTGGAAGGTCCTCCACGCGGTGCGCATAGCGAGGACGTACTCGCGAATGCGTGGTGCCGGCGGGGTCCATGGCACGCTGAAGCGACGCTCGCTATGCGCTTTTACCTGCGTGCCAAGGCCGAGCACGAACCGCCCTTTGCTGAAGTGCTGGAGATCCCACGCCAACATCGCCGTGATCATCGGGCTGCGCGGGAAGGCGATCGCCACGGAGGTGTGGATCTGGATTCGAGATGTATGCTCCGCCGCGATCGCGCACGCCAGGAATGGGTCGTGGGCGGACTCCGCGAATTCAATAGAGTCGAAACCGAGTCGCTCGGCGCGTTCCGCGGCTGTGGCAGCCATTGACAGCAGATGACCATTCGCGCCACTGATCGAGACCCCGACCGTGAAGGGCATTTTAGGACATCCTCAAGCGCGGAAGACGGGGGGAGCGCCGAACTCTGCTCGGCGAGACGGTGGATGGTGACCGTCGATGTCGCTGAAGCCGTACGTGGTACCCAGTTCGGCCGTGTACAGGACCCGGCCGGTCTGGTCGATCACCCTGGGGTCCGTCGCCAAGGCAACGACGCCGCGCCCGACGAAACGAGGCGACTCCGCATCGGTCAGTACGAACTGAGGGACGTGTTTGACAGCGACTTGGGTGCGTTCGGTGCTGATCAGGCCGAGCCAGAGCGAGATCACCGCGATTCCGTGGTCCCGGAGCTCATGCGCCATGTCGAAGGTCATCCGGTCCACCGCCACCTTCCCGACCCCATATGCCGTCGTCATCGAAAAGTTCCCACCTCCCGGCGAGGAGGTGTTCACGATCAGGCCACGCCCGGCCGCCACCATCAGTCGCGACCCAAATACGCTCGCGACATACGTCGAGCGCATGCCAACATCGGTAATCTCGTCCCAGAACGTCGGCTCCAACTCCCAAAACGGCTTGCCGCTGAGGAGTTCCGGCGGCACGTAGAAGGCATTATTAACCAACACGTCGAGTCTGCCGTGTTCGGCGCTGACACGTTCGAAGAGCGCCTCCACAGCAACGTCGTCGTGATGATCCAGCGCGATTGCGATGCCTCGGCCACCAAGTGCCGTAATCTCGTCGGCTGTCGCGAAGACAGTCCCGGGGAGCGTTTCGTTGAATACCTTCGGCCCATCGCCCTCAGCCTTCGAACGACCCGTCACGTAAACAGTGGCGCCGGCGATACCGAGTTCAAGGGCAATGCCCTTTCCTACACCACGGCTTGCGCCTGTAACGACGGCCACGCAGCCCGACAGGGCAAATTCAGTCAACCGGGCACCTCCAGACTTCCTTGGACCGAGGCGATTCCGTCATCAAGGCTGCCGAAGCTCTTTGCCGAAGACAGCCGTTTCGACGAGGGCCGTGTCTAGGTACTCCCGCACCGATGCGATGAGGCCATCGCGGACCTCGAACAGCATCGCGTAGTCATTGTTGTAGTCGGCCCCGGTGACAGACGTGGCAATCGAGTGCGCCAGCACCACGACTCTGCTTCCGCTCGCGATGAAATCGTCGGGGACGAGGTCGATTTTGCCGTTGTCGTAGCCAAGCTGTTCGGCGTATCGGATCTGTTCGAACGTGGCGGCGTAGAGGTCGGCGAACGGCCTGCGCCAGTCCGCGGGGTTCCTGAAATCGTACCAGAGCCCGAATCGTGTCACCGTCCTACCGCCTTCGTAGCCAACCACGCCGCCCGAACTAGGCAGCGTGGTTGGGAGTGTTTGGCGCCGAGAGCGTCAGCGACCGGTAAAGTTCGCTATCCGGCGCTCGGCGAACGCAGCAGCCGCCTCACGCGTGTCTTCCAATTCGTTCAGGTAAGCGCGAGCGGCGGTTTCGGCCTCAATGAGCTTCGCGTCGGGGATGCGGCGCATGGTGGCCATAAGTGCCTTCGTGCGCCGAACGTGGAGCGGTGGCAAGTTGAGGAACTTCTTCGCCCACTTCATCGCGGCATCCATAAGTTGGTCGTTGTCATCCTCCTTGAAGCGTTTGAGCGCAGCGCGCAGCTCAGCGCCCATCTCAACTCCGAGCGCGTTCAGCCGTTCGGGGCGGTTCATCGTGATGACGGCGATGCGGTCGTTTAACTCATACTCGACGAAAGCCATGTGACCTCTCACTGTGTTTGGTACGCGGTCCGCTCAACGGATCGCGAGAGGGTTGATCGGCGACCCGGTTGCGCCGTGGATCTTCAGTGGCGATGCTGCGAAGAAGAAGTCATAGCGGCCGTCTTTCGCGCAGGCGGCGGCGAGGTCGTCCAGCCAGAGCAGCTCCATGAACGGGATGCCTAGGTTCGTGAGGAGTGCAGCGTGAAGCGGCAGACGGGCGCCTGAAATCGACGACACCGATTGCTCGCCCGTCACCGTGTCCGAACCCAGCGCCGGGATCTCCATCCGGTGGAACCATTCGATTAGCTCGCGCTCGTCGGTGATGCCAGGCTGGCCGACGCTAAGGAACGAGTCAAGGCCTTCCCGGTAGAATAGACTCACGCGGCCGGTGCGTAGCAGGATGATGTCGTGAGGCTGGAACTCGACGTGTTGGCTAGCCGCGATTTCCATTAGCTCTCGGAAAGGGACCGTCTCGTTGTCGCCCAGGCTCTCGACCTTTCGATAACCCGCCACGTCGATCAACACGCCGCGCCCGACGACCCCGTGATCAGCGACCGGCTTGATGCTTGCGTGCTTCAGTCCGCCCGTCGTGCTCGAGGCCGGGTAGCCGTTGTAGAGCGTGTCGTCGTACCAGACGTGGCCGAGAGCGTCGATGTGCGACGAGGCCTGGAGAAACATGAACACGGCGTCGTCGGCGTACCACTGGTCACCTGCCATCGGCGACACGTGACCATTCGAGATGATGCCGTGATCTGAGGACATGAACTTCTTGACCTGTCCCCGCGTTGCGATGGCGGGGTCGCCACCGGGCCTGAGAATCTCAAGGCCGAGCGCGTAGGTCTCGCCCGTGACCATCGCGCGAGCGCCTCGCAGGACCTGCGCTCCGTCGAGGAAGTTCAGCGAGCCGACCTCATCGGTCTCGCCCCAGCGGCCCCAGTTCTTAGGTCCATCGCGAAACAATTCGGCGATGTTGGGAGCAGATTCAACCACAGACACGCGCCTCCGGGCAATCTACCTGTCAAACGATTGGTAGGCAACGCGATTCTTCTATGCTTCGCTTGCCGCGTCAATCTGTCCATCCGGACATCCGGACATCCGGCGCCAACGTACCCCAAGGCGCCTTGCCGTCGGTGGTGCGTACCGACCGATCAGTCGGCATTGGCGCGCGCGCATGCTAATGTTGGACCAAGCAATCGGGGAAAACGTGTTGCTGGCACCGCCGCGCACGCCCCTCCGCGACAGGGATACGCTCATGGCGGAACCAAAACAACCAACCGACAGCCAGCTCAAGCGGCGCAAGGAGATCGTCGCTGCGGCAGCACGGCTCTTCGCCGAGCAGGGCTTCAACGGCACCTCGATGGACGACATCGCTAGGGACCTCGGCATCCTCAAGGGAAGCCTCTACTACTGGATCGATAGTAAGGAGGCGCTCCTCGCCGAAGTGCTTGCGGGGAGCCCGATGCTCGACGAGATCGTTCTCGGCGGGAAGATCATGGCTCGCAAAATTCCCGCGGCCGAGCGGCTGCGGCTCCTCGTCCACGCCCATATCGACGCCTGGACCGAAAACCCGCACAACTTCAGCGTCTTCCTGACCGACTGGCGCT
>JBDSJC010000094.1:0-2988 GCA_039917655.1 Tepidiformaceae bacterium | reverse complement strand
GTCGATGATGTTCAACCCGCTCTGTTGAAGTTCGACCATCACGCGTTCGCCAACGCCGTGGGCGGTGATCGCCACGCGGCCCTGCTTGACCGCCTGGGCAGTAGCCACGCCAACATCGCCGTCGATGTCGTCCGGGCCGGGTAGCTGACGTACGCCGCCGAGTTCCAGCGCACGTACGACGTGCGGGTTGTGGACGATTTCGCCGACGCTGTAGACCGGGTTTTCTGGCGACGCTTCGGCTTCCATGATCTGCACGGCGCGCCTAACGCCCATGCAGAAGCCCATTTGACTCGCGCGGATTATCTGAACCATCCGTTTCAGTGTAGGGGGCCATGTATCTGGACGGTAGCATCGCGCGGATAGCCTCGAAGATCTGGTCCGTCAGGGCGCTCACCTGCTCTTCCGTGGGGCGGCGCGTCTGGGCGACGAGGATCGGGTTGCCGATCCGGATGCTGATCCGCGGCTTGCGGAGCAGGTTGAGCGGCTTTGAAAGCTGCTCCGTGCCAATGATCGCGCAGGGAAGGACGGTGGCCCCCGAACGCAGGGCGATGAGCGCCGTGCCGGGGTGTGGCTTGCCGATCATGCCGCTCCGGCTGCGCGTGCCTTCAGGGAACATACCAAGCACTCCGCCCCGCTTGAGGATGCGTTCGGCGTTGAGCAGCGCGGCAAGGTCGGCTTCAAAGCGGCGCACGGGGAACGCGTCGTAGAGCCGCGGGACGACGCCGAAGGGGTACTTGAACAGTTCGATCTTGGCCATAAAACGGATGCGCCGCCGCGCGATGCCCGCGCCAAGGATCGGCGGGTCGGCGTTGCTCAGGTGGTTGGATACGACCATCAGCGCCCCGCTGGGGATACGCTCGCGACCGGTCACCTTCCAGCGCCCGACGACCCAAAGCACGCCGCGCAGCAGGTAGGTCGCGCCCCAATAGAAGGCCGGCGCGGCCTTCGACCATGAAGGCTTCAGGCGCCGAAGCATGCGACGCGCTCCGAGGCGATGGCGATCACCTGTTCGAGGGTGATGTCGGTGGTGTCGATGACCACGGCGTCCTCGGACGGGCGCAGCGGGCTGGTCTTGCGGGTGGAATCGGCCACATCTCGAGAGGCGATGTCCTGGCGGGCCTCAGCCGTTGCCTGGGCGTTACCCCACTGGCCGGTCTGGGTGCTTCGCCTGGAGGCACGGGCCTCTTCGGATGCCTGAAGGTAGAACTTCAGCGGCGCATCTGGCAGCACAACTGTGCCGATATCCCGCCCGGCGAGGATAGCACGCGTCCCGATCGCGAACTCCCGCTGCTGGCGCACCATCTGCTCGCGCACCGGCGGCAGGGCGCTGTAGCGGCTCACGTTCGCCTCTACCCGCGGGTCGCGAAGCAGGTCCGTGACGTCTTCGCCGTCGAGGAGGACGCGGGCCCCGCCGCCCTGAGATCGCAGGGTCAGGTTCAATGCGGCGCCGAACCGCGCGCAGTCACCATCGTCTGGCTGGACGGTGGCGCGCAGGGCGGCGAGCGTGAAGGCGCGATACATCAGGCCGGTATCGAGAAACCGGTAGCCGAAGCGGGCGGCGAGCGCGGCGCCAAGCGTGGACTTGCCGGACGCCGCCGGCCCGTCGATCGCGACCGGCGCGGGGAGATGGGGTTCGGCCACGGGTAGCTCCTCGACGGGGGATCGTAGGGTAGGGCGGGCTAACGGCCACCCTTACGCGGGCCGGGGCGTTTGCGCGCCCCCGATGGCTTCGGCGGGCCCTTCCGAGCTGGCCGCCCCGTGGCCTTTGGCGAACTGGGACTGGGAGCCGAGGGGCGAGGCTTCGCGGGGCTGGTCCGGAACGACGGAGCAGCGGGCGGGGCGGTACGAGAAGGCGGGCCAGCGGGCTTGGGCGAATCCGGCCCGTGCGATCCTCCAGAAAATAAACGAGGTGAGGGTGGGGTGGGCGGCCGCGAACGTGGCGCTGGCCCAGCGGACCTGGCCGGACTCGAACGAATGGGCGAGCCAGCGGGCCGCGGTGGACCCGGCGATTTTGGCGCAAACCGGGAGGAGTGAACCGGCGCGGGCGTTTGCGATGCCGTTTCGGCGCGTTTCCCCGCGGCATACAGCGCGTCGAGTTCCTCGGGGGTCAGTTCGCGGAAAGCGCCGGAACCGAGGTCGCCAAGGAGGAGCGGACCTATGCGAATGCGCCGCAGCAGCAATACCTGGCGGCCAAGCGCTTCGACCATGCGACGGATCTCGCGATTGCGGCCCTCTTTGAGGGTGATCACCAGCCATGAGGCGGCCCCCTGCGATTCTTCTCCCGGCGCGGATGGCGGCGCCACGGCGGCGCGGACAGCCGCGGCACGCAGCCGTTCGCCTTCGCTTTCGATTCCCCGCACGAGCCGCTCCATGTCGCGCTGACTGGGCATCGAATCGATCCCGACGAGGTATTCCTTCTCAACCTCGTAGCGGGGATGCGTGAGGAGGTCGGTCAGGTGGCCGTCGTTGGTGAGGATCAGCAAGCCCTCGCTATCGCGGTCCAGCCGGCCGATGGGGTGGAGCTGGATGTCGCCGATGGGGACGAGGTCGAGGACGGTCTCGCGGTTCATCTCGTCGCTTGCCGTGCTGATGAAGCCCATGGGCTTGTTGAGCACGAAGTAGCGGTAGCTCTCCTTCACCACGGGCACGCCGTCCACGGTCACCTCGTCGGTGGCGAGGTCGGCGCGCGCGCCGAGGGTGTTCTGGACCTCGCCGTTGACCGCCACACGGCCCGTGAGGATCAACTCCTCCGCGACGCGGCGCGAAGATACACCCGCGTTCGAGAGGATCTTCTGGAGCCGTTCAACTGCCAAGGTCAGACTTCTTTCGGTAGCGCCGCCATGTTGGCGCGGCGCCGAGAATCACGCTCGCCGCAGCGATGGCGGCCACGATCCAGAGTATCGAACTGCGGCCTTCCCCGCGATTCACGGCAACCTGGGTAGACCCTGGCGGCGCCGCCGGCACGTCGCTGCGCCCGTCCCCGGCTTT
>JBDSJC010000093.1:0-9994 GCA_039917655.1 Tepidiformaceae bacterium | reverse complement strand
CGCCCTGGTAGTAGGCGCGGTCGCTGAGCTCGGTCATGAGCTGGCAAACGGCCTTCTCGATGTCGTCCGGCAACTCCTCGAGGCTCAACCACCGCAAGTCCGTCGACGAGACCCAGCGGTCGCGAATCGCGATCTCATACAGCGGTACCACACAGTCGGCCCAGATGAGCGCCTTATCGAAGATCGTGTAGCCCATGTCTTCGACAACCGCGTTCGGGAACGAACCGCGCGCGATCTCCGAGCGATTCGTCCACACGTCCGGGATGTCGCCATAGGTGCCGACGTTAAGGTCGCCGATCGTGAGGCCGAGTTCCTTGTCGCTGGCGCGGATCTTGATCCCCCACTCGGTCGGCACGCGCATCCAGTCGAACTCTGGGCGGATCATCGAACCACCAGCAAGGAAACCTTTCGCCGTGGCCCCGTCTACGCCGGAGCGGAGCGCCTGCCAGACCTCCTGGAGGCTGTGACCTTTCGACAGGGCCAACTCGATCAGGCCGTCTTCCCAGCCTAGCTCCCGCGACTTATCACGCGCTTCCTGGGGGACATCGTACTCACCCGCCGGGGGGTTGATGGCTTCAGCCGCGCGCTTGAGCGCTTCACCTGTGGACATGGTTCACCTCTGACCTGGAAGATTACGAGAGCCCCCGGCGGAAGCCGGGGGCTCAGTGAGTGGGGTTTGGTTACGCGGGGTCGACGAACTGCGCCATCAGCGGCCCGAGGCGCTGGCGGCGATCACCCAATCCGGCCACTTCAAGCCGGTGGACGTACTCGTTGATTTGCCGCTTGCGCAGCAGCAGGAACTTCTGCACGCCTTCATCGAATTTGTCGACGCCGCCCCCGAGGAGGATGCAGAGCGACTCGAAGACGGGCGGGAAGGTCACATCGCCGGAGCCACCACCGGCAGCATCGCCTTCCGCCTTGTCGAGGTAATGATGGATCTCCTCGCGGCGCTCCGGCTCCGTATCGAGCACGTACTTCAGGTGCATGACGCCGAAGGCGAGGTGGCGCGATTCGTCCTGCGCGCTCATGCGGAAGATCTTCTTATCCGCGTCCGTCTGGCCGATAAGCTCACCCATGCGGAACATCGACTGCACGAAGCCTTCCGCCTGGACGTGCATGAGGACGGACATCTCGGTAAAGTCGCGTGCTTCGAGCAACGTGCGCAAACCGAGGCCTGCGCCCTGGGCCAGCAAACCGCCGCCGTTGTAGAGGGCGCGCTTGCGGAAAACGTCCGTGTGGCGCGCTTCATCCATGATCTGCGACATCAGGAAGAGACCGGCCTCGAAATCCTGCGCGCTGACGAACGGCATCCACTGACCGGGGACGTCACCAGCGATGAACTCGACCTCGGTGAGCATGGTGCAGAGCTGGCACATCGCCCGCTCGATCTCGTCAGGAAGCGTCTCGAGGGTGTCCCACGGGATGTCCCGGGCAGAGGACCACTGCCGCTGGGTGGCCTCCTCGTAGAGCATCACGCAGTTTTCGGACCATACGTCGGACTTCGACATGTAGGTGGGGCCGAAACGCTGGGCGCCGGGACGGGAGACTGCGCCGCGCATTCGATACGTCATATCGCCCGCGCCGCGGGCGGCGTCGCCGTAGCGGCCCTGGTTAATTTCTTTGAGGGTCAGACCCTTCTTGCCCGGCGTCGCCGATGCGGCGTCGTCGTAGAGGTTGAGCCATGAAAGATCCAGGCCAGATTCAGTGATGGGGTTGGCAGCCATGAGAGGGGGCCTCCTTGGATTCGGTAGCGTTCACACTCTACTTCGACCACGGACGTTTGGGAATATCTCTCCTACCGATGAGTAAGGAGGCTCGACAGGAATTAGGGATCGCGCTGTTCATTCCGCGACTGCTACCGCTATTCTACCTCCCGCCCGCTGCCGAATACAGATGCATACGCCGAGGAGGATTGCAGATGGACCAGATACGCCAAGAGAGTTGCCCACACGAGCCGGTAACCCGCGCGGCCCGTTGCATCGGATGCTGCGAAGCGAACGGCTCCCTCACGCCCTGCGTGGTCGCCTGGTTGAAGGATCAGGTCATGGTCCTCAGCATCGTGCCCTTGCACATGGCCGAAGGGCGTTCAATCCAGCGGGCCGCCTAGCCTCACTGCCGCATCGCGCCGAATCTGACGGTCCCGCCAGTGGACGGCGTGGCCGTAGGACTGCGGCATGTCACGATCCGCGGCATGCCGAAACAGGTCACGAACGTCGCGAGCGACGACTACCTCACCGCGATCTATCGCCTGCACCACGATGAGGGGCAGGACGTCATTGCTGTGCGGCTGGCGGACCGCCTGGACATCACCCCTCCTTCCGTTGCCGGCATGCTCAAACGCCTCCTCAGGGATGGGCTTGTGGAGCAGGACAGCCGCAAGGTCATCCATCTCACAGGCGAAGGTCTCCACCGAGCGGAGCAGATGGTCCGCCGCCACCGGCTGGCCGAGTGCCTGATCACGGACGTCCTGAAGGTGCCGTGGTGGCGGGCCTACGAAGAAGCCCACCTCCTAGAACACGGCATCTCTGATATCACCGAGCCACATCTTTACGAAACGCTGGGCCGGCCCACCAGAAGTCCCTTCGGCTATCCAATCCCCGGGCCGGGCGTGCAGCGCAAGTTGCCGATGACCACGCTCGCAGACACTCCGGAAGGCGCTACCGTCGAGGTCGACCGGGTGTTTGAAGAGGACGAACAGCTCCTCCAGTTTTTCGACGAGGAGGGCATTCGTCCCGGCGAACTGGTCCGCCTTGAAGCCGTGGCGCCCTATCGAGGGACAATTACCGCCCGGCTGGACGGCCGCTCGGTGGTGATGGGCACGCAGGTTGCCGGGCGCATCTGGGTGACCAAACCTTCGCTGAAAGCTCACCCGGCGAAAACCTGACCGCGAATCCTGCCAGGGCTCTCCGAAGCACCTCTCGCTTCCGATAACCACGGGGATGGAAAGCTCCCCCTCGCTGGCGGATCATGCCCCTCCCCGTGTACCGCTGATCGACGACAGGGGCTCCCTTGGACGCTTGCTCCAGCGCGTGTTGAGCCCCGTTGGCGGAAGAGGTGACGGTCGTCCGCAGCGGACGAGCAGCTTCTCCGACCAGGCACTCGGCCAGATCCATCTCGGACGCGGAACGCAGTTCGACTCGGAGCCTTGCGGTGGAGTTTGTGACTATGGTGGAACGGGAGTTCGGCCGCCGCGAGGTCGCGGTATGAGAGACCGCGCCTATTGGATCGTTGCCCTGGTCGCCTGGCCAGCCCTCGGCTGGTGTGTGATCGAGGCTGCCCTGCGGCTGGCGAGCGGCTACTCGGCGGGCGCCCTCCAACTTGCCCTCACAGGGGCGTGCGCCGCGGGCACGATTGTCGCAGTCCGCATGCGCCGGGCGGCGCTCGTGGCGACGCCGACCAGCGGACGGGACCACGACCACCGGTAGGCACGCTGGCGCCTCCCTGTCCCTCCCGCGCTAGACTTGCAGCGCTACCACGAGGAGGGATTCCATGACAAGACTGCCCAGGGCCACCCGCGCCGATTTCCCGGAAGAGCTTTACTACGTTTACGACCGCTTGCCGAACGGCCCGGACGGCATGCCGATGAACATCTTCGCGGCGATGGGCAACAACCCCGGTCTACTGCGCAGCTACCTGCGACTGGCTAACCCGCTGTGGGCGCAATGCGGGCTGGACCCTGAACGCCGCGAGATCGTCATCCTGCGCACCGCGCTGCTGCACAAGAGCGTTTACGAGTGGCACCAGCACGTGCGCATCGGGCGCGAAGCTGGCCTCAGCGACGCGCGCATCGTGGCGCTGCATGATTGGCAGACGAGCGACCTGTTCAACGACCTGGAGCGCGCGACGCTTGGCTACGCGGATGCGCTGGTTGCCAGCGACCACCCTTCACAGGAAGTTCACGACGCGCTGGCGAAGCAGCTCCCGGCGGCAGGTGTCGTCGGAGTCAACCTGCTGGTCGGGACATACGTCATGACCGCCAAGTTTCTGGGCGCGATGGAAGTACAGCCGGAGGCACCGTTCGTCGGCTGGCGGCTTGCCGGGGATTCGTGATGGCACAGGCGGCGCCGGGATTGACGAGGCACGGCCCCCCGCGGGGAAGATCGCAGGCAGCCCGAGCCGTTCACGCGCGGGTGCTACGCAGCGCCGACATTCCCCCGGAGGCCGTCCCGTGACCGTACAACCGAACATCCAACAGCAGTTCGCCGGCCTTGAACGGCCTGGCGGGCAGGGCCTCGATCGCAACCAGGAGGAGTCCGGCAACCTCGCGATCCTCAAGCTCCTGACGACCGAGGATGGCCACGCCTGGACGGACTTCGTCGCCACCGTGCGCGTCGCCGATGACGGGTCGGCGGTCTACGAAGCGTGGGCAGAGCGCGGACTCGTGCGCTGGGTGCGCAAGTTCGCCGAGTCAGGGTATGACTACGAGGTGGTCGAGGTGGTGGGCGAAAACCCGCTCGAAAACCAGGACCCGCGCGCGCTCTCCACGCTAGCGAGCGAACTGGCGGCTGGCCGCAACCCGGCTGACCCGCAGGCGGCGTTCATCGAGCCCGGCCAGATCAGCTACCCCTACGCCTATGAGCGGCTTTCGCAGTTATTTGACAGCCCGAACGCACCCGACGTGGTGGTCAACCCGAAGAGCTACGCCTACGGCCGCCAGCCGGGACAGCACGGAGCACTGGACGTGATCCAGTCGCGGTCGCCGTTGATCTTCTGCGGCCCGGGCGTCCTGAGCGGCGTGCGCGTTGACGCCGAATCGCGCCAGGTGGACATCGCGCCCACGATCGCGCGGGCGATTGGCTTCCCGATGATCGACGGGATGGACGGCAGCGGGCGCACCTCCAGCGAGCGCGGCGTGCCGCCAGATGTTTACCTCAAGCGCCAGGACGGGCACGTGGTCGAATCCGTCCTCGATTCCGCCTCCGGGCCCGCTGAGCGGGTCTACATGTTCTTGCTGGACGGACAGGCCCACGGCGAGCTCGTGCACCGCCTCGACTCGAACCCTGAGGCCATCCCTCACCTCCGCCGTTTGATCAACCGCGGGGCAATGCTGGCGCATGGCAGCATCACGAACTTTCCGAGCATCACCTGGCCCAGCCACAACGCGATCGGCACCGGCTGCTGGAGCGGCCATCACGACATTGTGAACCCGACGTACTACCTGCGGGACCGGCGCGAAACCGTTTCGCCGCAGGGCCAACAGTTCGATACGGCGCGATTCCTTTCGGAAGGCGTGGAGACGCTCTTCGAGGCGTTCCACCGCGTCCATGGCGAGTGGGACGGGGCGATGGGCGGGGCGTTCACGGCTTCGATCAACGAGCCCTGCACTCGCGGAGCGGACCACGCTTCACTGGAGCGCAGGCTCGTCGGCGACCGCGGAGAGCTGATCATGCTGACCAAGGAGACGGAGCACGAGATCAGCACGCGTTGGTACACCGAACTTGAAGAGCAGGGCCACAAGCTGATGGGCCAAATCGACAACCGCGCGTTGGGGCAAGCGCGCCAGCTTCTTCGCGACAAGACTCATGCAGTGCCGAAGTTCACCTACCTCGAACTGACGCAGCCGGACTCAGCGGCGCACGACTACGGGCCGCACCACGAAGGGGCGCGCGAGGCGCTCGACGAGACCGATGTACGCATCGGCCACCTGCTGCGCGACATGGATGAACTGGGGCTGTTCGAATCGACCCTGTTCGTAATCACGACCGACCACGGCATGGCGACCCAGGATGTTCCGCTGCGGGCGAACCCCGCGCGCATCCCCCAGCGCGACGGCATGGCGGCAGTGACCACCGAGCCGCTGGTCTACCTGCGCGATGTTGACGTATCAATCGAAGTTCAGCCGGACGGCCGGACAGCACGTGTTGAGGTCTACGACAATGACGCCGATACGACTGGCGAGAAGCCGCCGGTCGTCGGGGCGGAGCTGATAGTCGCCGACCACCGCGAAGGGATGGTGGCGCTCACTACGACGGATAGCTCGGGCCTGGCGGGCTTCGCCGTCCCGGCGGACCTAGAGCCAGCGGATCTTCGGCTCTCGGTGCGGGCGGAGGGCTTCAACCCGCGCCACATGCGGCTGGATGGATCGAACCTGGGGATCGACCTGCGCGAAGCGCTGTATGGCGGGCGCTGAGGCAGCGGAGCCGAATCTCGTTCTGGTAAGTTGGATCCATGGAACTCGACGGAACGCTGGCCGAACGAGCAGACCTAGCTCAACAACTCGATGAGTGCGGCGCTATCTGGACGGAGCTAATCAACTGGCATAAGGCGAGCGCGCTCTTCGGGCCGTGGTTGCCGCGGCCGAGGGTTACGGGCGTGGGCGATCTCGAACGCGTGGACGAAGCAGTAGCCTCGAACTCCTTGAGCCAGAAGGAGGTAGATTTGCTTTACGCGCTTGATCTGTTGATCGTCGGCGGCGACAAACGGGCAGAAGGTTTCGCTGAGACGTACATGGCGGTTGAGATTTCCCGGACGATCGACCGGGGCGATATTGAGCGCGCAATCGGCCGCGCGGAATTGCTCCGGCACCTCGGTTACCTCGCCCTCCCGGCGGTTGGCGGCAGGGAGATCGGCCCGCGCGCGCAGCAGTTCGCGGACGAACGGAAGGTCATCGTCCGGCTCGTGAACCAGGTGGCGTAGCTTCCGGTACTTCGCGGCCGTTCACGGATCTCCGCCTTCAGACTTGCCTTACCCTCACGTTCACGGTAGAGATCAGGGTGCAACTTGAGCCGGCGCCCACACGCTGGGCCCGGACTCCACTAAAGGCAGGGCTCACTTCTTGGCGGATACCCGCAAACCTCTACCTCAGCCAACTCCAGAGACGCAGGACTTCTGGGACGGCGCAAAGGCCGGTAACCTCCGGCTGCAAAAGTGCACCGAGTGCGCCAACGTCTACTTTCCGCCCCGGCCATTCTGTCCGGCGTGCGCGTCACGGTCGGTTAAATCGTTCAACGCCAGCGGCAAAGGCACGCTCCACAGCTACGTCATCAACCACCGTGCCGCGCCGGGATTCGAAGCCGACGCCCCGTACGCGATCGCGGTCGTGATGTTGGATGAAGGCGTGAAGATGATGACCAGCATGGTCAACATCGAGCAGACACCTGAGGCGCTGATGCTCGACATGCCTGTCGAAGTGGCGTTCGAGGCGGTCAGCGAGACAATCAGCCTGCCGAAGTTCCAGCCGGTCGCGGGCGGTGCGAAGTGAAGCCAGGAAGCGTGGCCATCGTCGGCGCCGCCGAAACGACGGAACTGGGAATAATCCCAGGCCTTTCGCAGATCCAGCTCCATGCGGATGCCGCCCTCAACGCGTTAAAGGATGCGGGCCTCAGCCCGAAGGACATCGACGGCGTGGCAACCGCTGGTGAATCGCCCGTGGCGATCGCGCACTACCTCGGGATCAAGCCAACGTATGTCGATGGCACGAGCGTGGGCGGCTGCTCGTTCATGCTGCATGTCCGCCACGCGGCGGCGGCGATCAACGAGGGTCTGGCCACCACGGTTCTCGTGACACACGGCGAAAGTGGCCGCTCCCGCGTCGGCGCCGGACGTTTTGGCGGCTCGCCGGCCAGTCTACAGGGTCAGTTCGAAGCGCCGTATGGCGCGGCCGGCCCGCCAAGCATGTTCACGATCCCGGTTCTTCGCTACATGAAGGAGTACGGGGTCACGCATGAGCAGTTGGCGATGGTGGCGGTGGTGCAGCGCGAATGGGCCGGGATGAACCCGCGTGCCAGCTTCCGCGACCCGATCACGGTCGAAGACGTGCTCAATTCGCGGATGATCGCCTACCCGTTCCACCTCTTGGAGTGCTGTCTCGTGACGGACGGCGGCGGCGCCCTCATCCTCACGTCTGCCGACCGCGCGAAAGACTTCCCGACGAAGCCCGTGTACATCATCGGCACGGGCGAAAGCGCGGAAACGCCGATGATCAGCCAGATGTACGACTTCAAGAGTTCGACCGCGTTCCGGATCTCCGGCAAGAAGGCGTTCGATGAGGCGGGCATCAAGCGAAGCGAAGTGGACCATCTGATGATCTACGACGCGTTCGCCCACCTGCCGCTCTACGGGCTCGAAGACCTCGGGTTTGTGAAGCCGGGAGAAGCAGCGCAGTTCATCTGGGATGGCAACACGCGGCCCGGCGGCAAGCTTCCGTTGAACACCAACGGCGGAGGCCTGAGCTTCATGCATTCCGGGATGTACGGGATGTACGCCCTACAGGAGAGCGTAAGGCAGATGCGCGGCACGGCCGCCGCCCAGGTGGCGAACGCGAAGATCAGTGTCAGCCACGGGGTTGGCGGCATGTTCGCGGCGGCGGGGACGATCATCATGTCGAACGAGAGGCCGTAAGGGAGCTAAGTGCTTGGTGCTAAGTGCTTAGTGGTTGGCGAGGGAATGTGGACCGATTTGAGGATGTGATCGCGTGGCAGAAGGCGCGGGCTTTGAACAAGTCCGTCTACGAAGCCACGCGGTCGAATCCGATGTCGAAAGACTTTGGCTTCGTCGGCCAGATTCAGCGCGCGTCCATTTCGGTGATGAACAACATTGCCGAAGGCTTCGAACGGAATCGTCTGAAAGAGTTCCACCAGTACTTGTCCATCGCTAAGGCCTCGACTGCCGAAGTTCGGTCGATGCTCTACGCCGCGCACGATATCGGCTACCTGCAGACTGCTGAATTCGACCAGTTGATGACGATGGCGATGGAAACGACCAGAGTGATCGCCGGACTACGTTCCAGTGTCGCCCGCCGACTAACCGACCAAGAGCGAAGAATCGTGAAAGAAGAAGCATCCATCTACGATGCGTTGCGAAACCTCGTCAAAGACGAGACCACAGACTAAGCACTAAGCACTAAGGACTCCGCCCTTGCCTCTTATCATCGGCCTGGCCGGCACTATCGCCGCCGGGAAATCTACTGTTGGACAGATCCTCGCGGAGCGGGGGGCAACGCATTGCGACGCCGACAAACTGGTGCACCGTTTGTATGACCCCGGCACGCCTGGATTCGAGCGCGTGGTGGAAGCGTTCGGACTCGAGATTATCGGTGACGACGGATTCGTGGACCGCAAAGTGCTGGGTGGGAGGGTGTTCGGGAAGCCAGCCGAAATGTCGCGGCTGACGAAGGCGATCGGCAGCATCACCGACGCCGTGCACGCCGAGATCACAGGGTGGCGGGAGACGTTGGGCCCAGGGGAGATCGCTGTGATGGAAGCGGTGAACCTCATGGAAGCCGGCTACGCTCGCTGGTGCGACCAGATGTGGCTGGTGGGCGTGGACGACGTGATCGCGCTCCAGCGGCTGAGAGCGACGCGTGCGATGGGCGAAGAGGAGGCGGACCAACGCCTCAAGTCGATGCGGCCGTTCGAGCAGCGACGACCGGGCGCGGACTGGGGCTATCTGAACAACGGGTCTCGCGAGGAACTGGAAAGTGCGGTACTGGCGGAACTGGGGCGGATCGTGACGTTGCACGAAGCTGGGGAACTTCCTAAGTCCGCGTTCAACCGCTGGTGGGCGGAGCACCTGGACAAGAATCGTCCCGCGCTTGAGGCAGCGGGTGTGAAGCTGCCCTCGGACGAGGAGATGGCGGAGCTGCGCGGGTAGCGGCGTTGCCGAATTCAGGTTCCGCGCCTAGGATTCTGGCCATCACGTAGTTTCGAGGAGACCCATGGCCGAAGGCTTCGAGTTCCCGGTCGACCGCACGCAGGTAATGCTGTTCGCACGCTCATTGCTGGACATCCGTCCCGAATACTCCGACCCGAACGACCCGGCGACGAAAGCGGTCGGGGGCATGGTTGTGCCGCCGACGTTCGTGCAGTGCAGCGCCCACTGGCAGCCAGACTACGCGCTGGACCTCACTCGCCCGCGCAAAGGGCCTGCGCCCGCGCATCGCGGCGACGCTGGCGGCGGGGGGCTCGGTCGTGGCCTCCATGCCGAGCAGCACTACGAATACCACGAGCCGATCCACGAGGGAGACACGCTGACAGTGACGAGCCGTCCGGGAAAT
>JBDSJC010000092.1:0-2959 GCA_039917655.1 Tepidiformaceae bacterium | reverse complement strand
GAGCGGCCTTATTCTTTCGAACGCGACCGCCGCCGCCAAATGAGGGATAGCGAGGCCGAGGGCGAAAGCGAACAGCAGAAAGGCTCCCTGCCAGGGGTCTCCAAAGACCACCGCGCTGGTCAGAATCGCCCCCAGGACCGTGCCAATGCACGGCGTCCAGCCCAATGACTAGGCGGCTCCCACGAGGAAAGACCGAGCATAGCCCGGTGCTGCCGGAGCGCTGACGGGGAGTTCAAACGAGTGCTGCAGCTAGGCGCTGAGGAAAGCGTCCAGCGCGCGGATGGACTCAGGTTCGCTGAGGATTGGGGCGTGCCCCACGCCGGGGATCTCGACGAGCTTGGCGTTGGGCATCACTTCGACCATTTTCGCGGCGGTAGCGGGGTTGAGGACGTCGCTGTTCGCGCCACGGAGGATGAGGACAGGGGCGGTGATCGCCTTGGCCGCGTCCCACTGGTCGATCGATGGTTGCGGGCCGGCGAACTTGCGGATGGCAGGGTCCATCTTCCAAACGTAAATGCCGTTGTCATCCTTGCGGACGTTCGCCCGGGCGAAATCGGCGATCTGATCTTCGGGCAGGTGTTCGACCATGGGTCCGTAGTTTTCGCGGTAGTACTTGATGACGGCCTTCATGTCCGCGAACATTTCCGGCGCCTGGCTGACGTAGGCGGAAATGCGCTGGAGCCCGGTGGGGTCGATTTCGGGGCCGATGTCGTTGAGCACCACACGATCGACGCGGTCGGAGAATTTTGGCGCGTAGTTCAGCGAGATGATGCCGCCCATGGAGGTGCCGATCAGGGTGAATCGCCGGAGGCCGAGCGCTTCGCGGACGGCTTCGAGGTCCGCCACGTAGGTGTCGGTCCCATACGCTTCGAGCGGGCCCCATGCACTTTCGCCGCGGCCGCGGACATCCAGGCAGTAGACGTGGAACCGCTCGGCGAGGTGGGAGGCGATGTTGTCGAAGACACGCGCCTGGCCGGCCAGGCCGTGGATCATCATTACCACAGGAGTGCCGGGTGCGCCGCGGGCGATGAGGTGGTGACGGATGCCGTTGGCTTCGACGTAGATATCGCGGGTGGCTACAGGGTTTGGCATCGAGAGGGCTCCCACTGGCTGGTTGGAGCGGGATTGTACATGCCGCGAGCACTCTAGCGCGGCTGACGGACTGCGGACCCGCCGTCAGGCGTGAGCCAGGCCCTCAACGACCCTTTGCGAGCAGAACGCAGGGGAAGACTGCTGCGCTGTTACGGTTGTGACGCAGCCGTTCGCCCACGGGGATCATCCGCGGCCGCAGCGTCTCGGGTCCTGCCACGAGGGCTTCTTGGGACATGAACACAACCCCCGGCTGCCTAGACGAAGAGGTGGAGCGGCATCTGCGTGGGGTGGACCGTGGCCCCGCTTTCGAGCGACTCCCGGCCTACCAATTCATCCGCCACGCCGGGGCCGACGATCACATTCCGCCCGACGTGCATCCCCGCCGGGATGGTCACACGCTTGCCGAGAATGCTGATGCCGGCGTTCACGATGTCGGGGCGTTCGAAATTGACCACCCCGTGGTCACCTTCGCCGACGACAGCGTTCTGGCCGACTGTAACCTCTTTGTCCAAAATCGAGCGGTCGATCGTTGCGCCGGCGCCGATGATGCAGCGGTGCTGGATGATCGAATCGCGGACGGTGGCGCCTGCCTCGATAATCACGCCAGGCGAAATGACTGAGCGAAAGACGCTGCCATCGATCTGGGCGGCGGGCGAGATGAGGGAGTTTTGGACGATCGAATGAGGTCCGAAGCGCGCGGGCGGGAGGATGTTGCCGGCCGTCCGAAGGCGAAGGTCGGGATCCTCAAGGTTCATTGGCGGGCGGGCGGAGAGCAGGTCCATGTGCGAGGACCAGTACGATTCGACGGTCCCGACATC
Organism: Tepidiformaceae bacterium; assembly: GCA_039917655.1. GTDB lineage: Bacteria > Chloroflexota > Dehalococcoidia > Tepidiformales > Tepidiformaceae > PNKC01. The sequence continues at coordinate 1,049 of JBDSJC010000092.1, read as the reverse complement.
ACGCCAGTACGACTGGTACTGGTAGCCGAACACGCGGTGAGTTTTGAACATGCGAGGGATGATGTTGCGCCCAAAATCGTGTTTGCTCTCCTCGCCGGCATCGGCGTCGGCCTGGAGTTGTTCGACGAGGACGTCTTTGTTGAAGACGTAGACGCCCATGGAGACCCACGGCGAACGCGGGTGTTCGGGCTTCTCCTGAAAGTCGATGATGCGGCCGCTCTGGTCGAGGTCCAGCACGCCGAAGCGGTGGGCGTCTTCGCGAGGGACGGAGTAGACCGCGACCGTGGCGTCGGCGGCCTGGCTGCGGTGGTAGGCGATCATGTTGCGGTAAGAGGTGAGGTAGATGTGGTCGCCGGCGAGAATGAGGACCTCGCGGGCGCGCGATTCTTCGATCACATAAAGGTTCTGGTAGACCGCATCGGCAGTGCCCTGGTACCAGTCCATGTCCGCGCGGCCGAGGTAGGGCTGGAGCATCTGGACGCTTCCATCAAGGGTGTCGAGGCCCCAGGGCCGTCCGGCGCCGATGTGATTCATGAGGGAACGCGGGCGGTACTGCGTAAGGACGGCCACTTTGGTGATCCCGCTGTTCGAGCAGTTACTCAAGGCGAAATCGATGATCCGGTACTGGCCGCCAAAGACCACTCCTGGCTTGGCTCGCTGCTCAGAAAGGACCGAGAGGCGGTCGCCCTGGCCGCCAGCGAGGATCATCGCAAGGACATCGATCACACTGTTGCTCCATTCCGGGTAGGAGCAGTGTACGCCAAGAAGGCCGCCCACCGAACGGGGACGGCCTTGCTTTTTGGTTGGCTGAGCTTTCGTTTACATGGCGCCTCGCAGCGCCATCGCTTCTGAGCGCACGACCATGGCGAATGCACAGTCGCGGCAGATGATCGTCTTGAACGTGGTGGAGCAGCTCGCACGTGCTCCGGGTTCGACATCGGCGACAACGAGCCGCGAATGGGCTCGTGTGACGCGTCCGCAGAGCGGACAGGGTCCGTGGTGTTTTTGGCCCCGAGACATCTCCCTACCTCAAAGCCCGCCGTTGGAGA
>JBDSJC010000091.1:0-8547 GCA_039917655.1 Tepidiformaceae bacterium | reverse complement strand
GGCGGACGGGTGTCCACGAACGTGGTTGCCTGGAGTGGCCCCGGGCCTTCCAGCCAGGCGCTGACGCTCGGAGCCTTGGTGACCAGCCGCGCAACTTTGCCGTTGCTGGCCAAAGACGGCGTCTACTAGGACAAAGTTGAGAATTCGAGCGGTTGTTCGCCGACGCGCGGACCCTCACCCCTTCCCCCCTCCCACTGCGGAGGGAGAGGGGAGAACGGCGGTTCGACGATGGCTCGCAGCTAGCGTCCTCTTTCTTAGCGTGGTACAAAGGCGCTCCCTGGACCGTCAAATCTCCGGCAGCTCCGGGCGAACACTTCGAGCCGCCTTGAGTGGCCGGGGAATCTCGACGGGGCTACTGGCGTTTCTGCTGCTGGGAGTGATGCCCGCGCGGTTGGCGGCGGCGGATAGCCCGCCCGCCCCGGACTTCTACTGGCCGTACGGCAAGGTCCAGATCGTCGGTGCGAACCTGAGCCCCTCCGTCCAGCCGGTGATCGCCTTCGTGAACGGCAAAGCGTGCGGCGCGGCCGAGGTCCGCATCGCGCCCCAGGCGGACGGCACGCCGATCGGCGACGTTGGACGCACGGTCTACGTCATCGATGTGCTGGCCGATGGGACGGCCATTGGCCAACGCCCAGGTTGCGGCCGTGCGGGCGACCAGGTGATGCTTTACTTTCCGAAGACCGGCATCGCCCTCCAGCAGCCGCTGTTCAAACAGGGGGGGCAACGGGTGGACACGGACATCGGCGTCCGGACGATCTACCGCCTGCAAGCGCCGCTGATGGCTGCCGACGGCGCGAACTAGCCCTAACCACCGTCAGCTCCTCTTCCCGTTCATCCTTCGACAGGCTCAGGACGAACGGGAAGAGGAGTTAGGACGAATCGACCGTGGCGGCCCGCGCCTCACCGTGGGGTTGCCCTGAGCCTGTCGAAGGGCCCGTGTCCCTCGTTCGCCCGGAGTCGCCCGTTCACCTTGCAGCCGCGAACGCCGAGTTCTTCGCACCAAGCACTAAGCACTTTCGGGCTCCCCTATCCAGAAGTGCGGGTTCCACGCCACTTCCCAGAGGAACCCGTCCGGGTCGCGGAAGTAGCCGGAGTAGCCGCCCCAATCGGTGTCGTGCATCGGTTTGGTGATGGTGGCGCCTGCCGCTGTTGCCTCGGCCATCACCGCGTCGGCCGCTTCCTTCGAGCGCACGTTATGCGCGAGAGCAAAGCCCGCGAAGCCTGCTGGTTCCGTGTAGGGGACGACCGCGTCTTCCGCCAGGGCCTTTCGCTGGAACAGCGTCAGCCAGGTCTGCGACGTTTCGAAGAAGGCGATCACGCCGCGCATGCTGCGCTTGCTGAGGGTGAGGTGCATGCCATCCCGGTAGAAGGCGATGGCGCGCTCCAGGTCGGCCACGCCGAGGGTGATGATGCTGATCCGTTCGTCCATGCGAGTCCTTTCGATTGCCGCCTACCGCTCAGCGCCAATTCTATGGGTTCTCCCGCAGGTACGGCCCAGGGAGATTAGCCCGTTCTCCAGCGACCTCCGCCAGCGAGTGACCACGGTCCCGGTGGAGGGCTACGAGACGCTGGTGACTACCGCGGTTCACGCCTATCCGCGAGTGAGAAGCAGCTTGTCTCGAACGCCCGCGCGTTCCTCGCAGACCCGCCGGTGTTGATCCTCGGTGAGGCGACCTCCAGCGTGTACCCCTCGACCGAAGAGACGGCGGAGGAGGCGCTTCGCGGCCTGTTTAAGGGATGGACGAGCATCGTCATCGCCCGCCGCTTGAGCACCGCCGAGCACGCAAGCCGCATCCTGGTGGTCGACCCCACGGCCAATTGTGGAAAACGGCTTGCCCGCGGAACTGGTGGCCAAGCACGGCTACTGCAAGCCCGCTCCACCGGCAATGGGACCGGCGGTCGCGAGCCGGGCCGGGAGGCGCGCAAGCGGCGGCCTAATCCGGCGCTTGTGCTGAGTGCATAGTCGAACACTGCACGGCGGCGGCAAGCCTCAAGCGGCTACGTAGTCAACCACCGTGACAGCCTCGGGGATCGGGGCGCCATCTTCGCGCATGCCGGCCAGGTGGAAGCGGATCGCTTCGCGCATCGCCGCCTGAGTCTCTTCAATGGTGTCGCCAACGGCGACGCAGCCTGGTAGGTCCGGCGCGTAGGCCGAGAAGTTTCCATCGGCTCGCTCGATGACTATCGCGTAGCGCATCAGCGGTTCCCTTTCGTGAGCTGGGCTTGCCTCAGGATACTACTCAAAGTGCCAACTGCGAGATCTTTCGAGCGGTGTCCGGGCACGGTGACGCGCCCGGGTTTCCGTGGGTGCTTGAATTGACGATGGCTTCCCTGGATGGAATGAAGGCACCAGCCGTCCCGCTGAAGAAGCGTTACAACCTCGCGCACTTTCACGAACCCGACGCCCCGTGCCAGTCGCGCAGTGTTTCCGGCGTAGCGTAGGAAAACGACCCCGCGAACTCGATCTTACCCTCTCAAGGTTCTTTGCCTTGCGCGAAAAGCTACACGCCGCCAAAGCCTCTATCAAGCGCCGGAGGCGCTTCCCCCGTGCTCCTGTCGGAAGCCGGTTGAACCGAACTCCGAATCCGTGAGCGGAGCCCGTGCCAGCGGCGGTGCGCCTCTGGCCGCTACCGCCGCACGATCAGCCCGCGCCGCGCCGCTTCTTCGATAATCTGCACGACGTTTGTGGCCGCGCCTTTGCGGATGCTGTCCGTCACCGTCCAGAAAGTGAGCGCGCCGGGCAGGCTGGAGTCCGCGCGGATACGGCCAACGAAGGCCTCGTCGGTGCCGGCGGCGTCCATCGGCGTGGGGTACTGCTCGCGCGCGGGGTCATCGACGACGCGGATGCCGGGCGCGGCGTCCATCAAGCGGCGCGCCTCGGCCGGGTCGATCGGGCGTTCGAACTCGGCCCAGACGGTCATCGCGTGTCCGAAGAAAGTGGGGATGCGCACGCAGGTTGCGCTGATCGCGACGTCTGGCGCGTGGAGGATCTTGCGCGTCTCGTTCGCCATCTTGATCTCTTCCTTGGTGTAGCCGTCTTCGGCGAAGAGGTCGATCTGGGGGACGGCGTTGAAGGCGATCTCCCGCTTCTGGGTGCCAGAGGGCTCATGGCGGCCTTCGAGGGCGGCGCGCGATTCGGCGGCCAGCCCTTCGACCGCCGCCGCGCCCGCACCCGCCACCGCCTGGTAGGTGCTGACGATGACGCGCTTCAGCGGGTTCACCTGGTGGATCGGGTTCAGGGCGAGCGCCATCGGCGTCGTCGTGCAGTTCGGCTGACTAACGATGCCGTTGTGCCATTCGAGGTCCGCGGCGTTGATCTCGGGGATGACGAGCGGGACGGCGGGGTCCATGCGGTAGGCGCTCGAATCATCGACCACGAAGCTGCCGTTGCGCTGGGCGATCGGGGCGTACTCTTTCGAGGCCTCGCCAGAGGCCGAAAGAAACACGATGTGGTCGTCAGCGCTGAAGCTGTTGGCCGAAGTTTCTTCGACGGTGATCTGTTGGCCGCGAAAATCGACCAATGTACCCGCCGATCGGGCGGTGGCGAGCAGGCGCAGGCGCTTGACGGGGACGTTGCGCAAATCGAGTAGCTTCAGGAATTCGCGGCCGACAATGCCAGCGCCGCCGACGACCGTGATGTTGTAGGCGTCCACATTAAGGCTCCGGAGAGGGGTCTGCTCATGGTAGCACCGGGGCGCGGGTGGAGGCAGTTAGTTGTTCCCAGGCAGCTTCTCTTGGCTCTCGGCAGCCGGCTCACGGGAAACCGTTCGCCCTGAGCCTTTTGGAGGGCCGCGCGCGTGGCCTCCGTGGGGCAACGCCCCGTTCATCCTTCGACAGGCTCAGGACGAACGGGAGGGTGACGCTACTCTCAGCACTCAGCACTCAGCACTCGCTCTAGGCTCTCGGCAGTCGGCCCGCTAGCGCCGGAAGCCGCCGCCGAGGATACGCAGGATGAACAGGAACAGGTTGACGATGTCGAGGTAGATGCCGAGCGTGAGGACGACCGCGTTGCCCATGGTGTCCGGCGCGTACTTCGCGCGGTTCACGTCTACCACCAGGAGGGCGCTGAAGATCAATGCACCAAGCCAGCTAATGACCCCGGACAACGCGCTGCCGCCAACGAAGATGTTCACGATCATCGCCACGAGCAGGCCGAGGACAGCCATGAAGAGGTAGGGGCGGATGCCAGCGAGGTCGCGCTTGGTGGTCAGAGCGTAGGCCGAAAGCCCGACCGTCATCGTGCCCGTGACGGCCACCGCCTGGAGGACGACTCCGCCAGCACCAGCGCTCACGTAGGCGGCGACAATCGGCCCGATGGTTGCGCCGGAGACGAAGGCAAAGGCGTAGAGCAGCGCCATATTAATGCCTTCGCGCTCACGCATCGCCTGGACGGCAAAGATGAGGGCGATCTCAACGATGAAGAGCGGCAGCAGCCAGCCGCTGCCGAGTTGCGCGCCAACGTAGCCGCCGACGGTGGCGAAGGCGAGGGAGAACGCAAGCAGGCCAAAGATCTTGCCGAGCAAACCACTTGCGAGGCGCGGCTCGGCGGCGGATCGGGCCTGTACGGAACGGAAGATGGACACGGGTTGGATTCCTTCTGACGCCGAGTAGCGATGTGCGGCGCCGTCCGCCAATCTTACCACGCGAGGGATGGCGGCTCCGGTTAAGAAAAGCTCGCCGTCTGGTTCGAACCGCTCCCTGTATCGTCGGCCGCGCCATTGAGCCGGAGGCTAAACCGGGCCTCTGCCCCGTTGCCCCGCGGGCTGCCCCTCGTCAGTCGCGCGGTCGTGGCGGGGATCGTCGCACCGTTCACCCTGAGCTTGTCGAAAGGTCGCTGGGTGGCTCGCCGAGGTAGGGCTGGCCGTCCATCCTTCGACAGGTTCAGGACGAACGGAGTGCGAACGAACGGAGTGCGAACGCACGAATCGCTGCGATGCTTTGCGCACCTTGTGTCTTTGAGTCTTCGTGTCCTACGTCCACCGAGCCGCTAGACTCGCCCACGATGGCAAAGAGGACGGAGATTGCACTGGGGCCGCGGATTGCGATCTACGGGCCGGCCGGCTCGGGGAAATCGACCCTGGCGTGCTTGCTGGGCGAGAAGCTGGGCTTGCCGGTGGTGGAGCTGGACGCGATCTTCCACGCGCACCCCAACTGGGTGGACCTGGAGACCGGCGAGTTTCGGGCGCGCGTTGCCGCCGTGCTGCTGGAGCACAGCGAAGGCTGGGTGATCGATGGCAACTACAGCGTGGTGCGAGACCTAATCCTGGGTCAGGCGGACACCGCGATCTGGCTGCGGCTGCCCTTTCGCACGGTCTACCGGCGGCTCGCCTCCCGCACGATCAGCCGGGCCATGGTGGGTGCCGAGCTCTGGAACGGCAACCGCGAGAGCCTGAGGCAGACCTTCCTCTCGACGAATTCGATGCTCTGGTGGGGGATCACGAGTTGGCGGCCTGCCTCCCGAAAGACGCGCGAAGCGTTGACCACGGTGCCACACCACGCCCGCGTGATCGTGCTGCGGTCACCGAGGCAGGTGGCGCGGCTCGTTTCGCTCGCGGCGAGGGGTGATGGCGGCGAGTGACAGGAAGCACCAATCACGATTTAGGCGTCGCGTATTTACCTCCGCGCTACGCCGCGACCGCTATACTTTCCTTAGATACGGAGGTATCCACACCAGAGCCATGAACTTAGTGAAAACCACAGTGCTGCTCGCGACCCTGACCGCTATTTTGGTGGCCGTCGGCGGCCTTATCGGCGGGCCGGGCGGCGCCGTCCTCTTCCTGGTCATCGCCGGCGCGATGAACTTCTTCGCCTACTGGTTCAGCGACAAAATGGCGCTGAAGATGGCGGGCGCCCACGAAGTAACGGAATCGGAGGAGCCGCAACTGTTCGCCATTGTGCGCGAAGTAGCGGACCGTTCGAAGATGCCGATGCCTCGCGTTTTTGTGATGCAGACAGACTCGCCGAACGCCTTCGCGACCGGCCGCAACCCAGAACACGCCGTCGTGGCCGTGACCACCGGGATCCGGCGCATCCTTAACGACCGCGAACTGCGCGGTGTGTTGGGCCACGAAATGGGCCACGTGAAGAACCGCGACATCCTTACCAGTTCAATCGTGGCGACGGTTGCGGGTGCGATCTCGATGATCGCTCAGGTGCTGATGTTCAGCCAGCTCTTTGGGGGCCGCGATGAGAACCGCAACCCGTTGCTCACGCTCGTAGCGATCTTGATTGCGCCGATTGCGGCGACGATGATCCAAATGGGCATCAGCCGTCAGCGCGAATACGCCGCGGACAAAACGGGCGCCGAAGTGACGGGCGACCCGGAGGCGCTGGCCAGCGCCCTGGAGAAGCTGCAGCGAGGCGTGGAGCAGCGGCCGATGGAGGCGACGCCGGCTCAGGAGTCTGTTTCGGCGCTCTACATCGTCAAGCCGTTCGCGGGCGGAGGCGGGATGAAAAACCTCTTCAGCACGCACCCGCCGCTGGAAGAGCGCATCGCGCGCCTGCGAAGCATGGCGGCCGGGGAGTAGCGCCTCGGGGGGCTAACACAAAGTCTGTTGGGGAACCCGGAGTTGCAGCCGTCCCACCCACCAAAGGCCGTTGCACCGCGTGTGAACGGGCGGCGGGGGGACGCCCAGCCCGGCTGTGTAGACACCTGTGGCGGGCGGGACCGTCACCTAACGAGCCGCGGCGGCGGTGACTTCCGGGATGGGTGAGGCGCCCTTGCTCATCCCCACGGCGGCGCGCACGAATTCGCGGAAGAGCGGATGGGGGCGATTCGGGCGGCTGCGCAGTTCTGGGTGGAACTGGGTTCCGAGCATGAACGGATGGCCCGCAAGCTCGGAGATTTCGACCAGCGATCCGTCTGGTGAGGTGCCACTGACCCGTAGGCCCGCCGCTTCCAGCCGGGCCCTGTAGAGGTTGTTGAACTCCCAGCGGTGACGGTGGCGCTCGGTCACCTGGCTGGCATCGTAGGCGCCGGCGGCGAGCGAGCCAGGGGTCAGGTCGCAGGGGTAGCCGCCGAGACGCATGGTGCCGCCCTTCTGCACCACGCCGGTCTGTTCTTCCAGCAGGCTGATAACGGGGAACGGCGTTTCGGGGTCGATCTCGGTGGTGTTTGCGCCGTCCATGCCGCACACGTTGCGCGCGAACTCGGTGACCATCACCTGCATTCCGAGGCAGAGCCCGAGGTACGGGATGTTGTTCTCCCGTGCCCAGGTGGCGGCTTGGATCTTGCCCTCCCAGCCGCGCTCCCCGAATCCTCCGGGGACGATGACGCCGTGGACGCCGGCCAGCACATCGGCGGCGGCACGCGTCTCGAGCGTTTCGGCGTGGATCCAACGAATGTCAACGTCAACCGAATTCGCAATCCCGGCGTGGGCCAGTGATTCTTTGACCGACATGTAGGCGTCGTGCAGTTCCACGTACTTGCCGACGACGGCCACTTCGACAACGCCGGACGGATGCTTTAGGCGATGGACCATGTCGCGCCATTCGTTCATGTCGCGCGCGCCGGCCTGCAAGCCCAGCCGTTCGATCGCGTAGTCCCCAAGGCCGCGCTCTTCGAGCCAGAGAGGCACTTCATAGATCGTCTGCGCGGTCTCCATCGGGATCACTGCGCGCGGCTCCACGTCGCAGAAGAGCGCAACTTTTTCGAGGATTTCGCGCGGCACCGGGTGGTCGCTGCGGGTGAGGATGACGTCCGGCTGAATACCCTTGGAGCGAAGTTCGCGCACCGAGTGCTGCGTGGGCTTCGTCTTCAACTCCGCGGTGGCGCCCACCCATGGGAGAAACGTGACGTGGACGCTCAGGCAGGTATCGCGCGGCTGTTCGTGGCGGATCTGGCGGATCGCTTCGATGAACGTTTCGCCTTCGATGTCGCCCACGGTCCCGCCGACTTCGCAGATCACGACCTCACACCCGGATGCGGCGGCGAGGTTGTAGATGCGCGCCTTGATTTCGTTTGTGAGGTGAGGCACCTGCTGGATGGTGCCGCCGAGGTAATCGCCGCGCCGTTCGCGTTCGAGCACCGAGAGGTAGACCTGGCCGCTGGTCACGGAGGAGGCGGCAGTCAGGTCCTGGTCGATGAAACGTTCGTAATGGCCGAGGTCGAGGTCGGTTTCGGCGCCATCGCTGGTAACAAAGACCTCGCCGTGTTGATAGGGCGACATTGTGCCCGGATCGACATTGAGGTAGGGGTCCAGCTTCTGGATGGAGACGGAGATGCCACGAGATTTAAGGATTCTGCCGAGGCTGGCGGTGGTGATTCCCTTGCCAACAGAACTGACCACGCCACCGGTAACAAAGATGAACTTCGGCATGGCCCCCCGCGTGTAGTTGTGCTGTTTCGATGCTACGGGCGGCCTTGCGGGGTGTCAACGAACATTTGTGTTACACGAGAGCCGAGAGCCGACGGCCCGATAGCCGGCCCGCCCGCCCCCGTTCGTCCTGAGCCTGTCGAAGGATGAACGGTGCTGCCCTGCGGAGGCCACCTTCGCGCGGCCCTTCGACAGGCTCAGGGTGAACGGTTTGGCGGCAGCCGGGATCCCG
>JBDSJC010000090.1:0-2951 GCA_039917655.1 Tepidiformaceae bacterium | reverse complement strand
CGCCTACAGTGGCTCGAAGAGTGGGAGCGCTCGCGGAACCAACCCGCCTACGCCAACCTCAGCCGCCGGTTGCTCCGCGCCATGCGCTCTTACACGGAGTCGCTGGCCTGAAGCTGCGGCTGGCGCTCGGAGCGGAGGACACAAAAAAGCCGCGACATCGAAACATCGCGGCTCTTTGTGAGGGTGTTATCGCAGCGCAAGTGGAGCGGACACCCCGCGCGTTGACACCCTCGCTCTCGATTTTAGTCATTGTTCATCACTTGTCTAGTGGTTCTTTCCCAAACAACGTTAAGATTCCGCCGGGTGCTTCGTAGTTGGCCTACGGGCCACGTTCGGCGTTTACTAGCCGTATGCGCGCACTTGTCATCGCGAACGGTGAACCACCCTCCCGAGAGCTGTTGCAGACTCTCGCGGCCGGCGCGCGGCTGGTGGTCGCCGCGGACGGTGGAGCGGCCCACGCCCTGGCTGCCGGGTTGAACGTTGACGCCGTCGTTGGCGACCTCGACTCCGTCTCCCCCGAAACGCGCCAGGCGTTGCCCGCCGACAGGTTCCACGAGGTCGCCAACCCGGACACCAACGACCTGCAGAAGGCGATCAGTTATTGCATCGCCCAGGGAGCGGATTCCGTGGATGTGGTCGCCGCCGGAGGTGGGCGGGCCGACCACGCGCTCGCCAATCTCTCGGTCCTACGCCTCTTCCGCGAACAGGCCGCGGTCCGCGTGATCGATGACTACTTCGAGGTAAGCCTGATCGAGCGCGTTGTAACTGTGGACGGCCCAATCGGCACCGTCGTCTCCCTGATCGCCCTCGGCCAATCCACGGGCGTAACTACCACTGGCTTGCGCTGGAACCTGACCAACTCCCCGCTGGCGTTCAGTCCGCGGGGAATCCACAACGAGCTGGCCGAGCCGCCCGCCCACATCTCAGTCGCTCAGGGTGACGTACTGTTGTTTCGTGGCCGGTGGGTCGAAAAGCACACGTAAAGGGAAGCATCACCGCCCGTCACTTGCACGGGCCGGTGGCCCATATCTCTGCTGCCGGGCGGTAACTCCCGGCCGGTCCGGTCACCGGGCCGAACACATCAGGAGAATCCAGAATGTTTAGCGTTCTCAACAGCAAGCTCCTCTCCATTGGAGCAGCCTCGCTCATCGCAGTCGGTGTCATCGGCGCCGCGTCCATCGCCCTCGCGGACGAGCCTTCCCCCGGCGGCGCCCCCGCTGCCGCCACCGGCGCCCGCCACGGCGAACACCACGACCGCGGAGTGCTCGTCGCCGCCAAGATTCTGAAGGCCGCTGGCGTCACCAGGGACGAACTGAAGCAGGGCACGGCCGAAGGCAAGACAGTCGGTGAAATCATCACCACTTACGGCGACAAGCCCGTCGCAACGGTAAAGACGGAAGCCCTCGCCGCGCTCGGCAGCCGTCTCTCCGCCGCTGTCACCTCAGGCAAGCTCACCCAGCCCCAGGCCGACAAGATCAACGCCGGGGCCTCCGCCGCCTTCGACAAGCTGATGGCCGCCAAGCCCGGCGACCATGACAAGCCGGGCAACGGCCATCCGAAGCTTGCGGCCATCGGCAAGCACGCCCTCAAGACCGTCGCCGATACGCTCGGTATCGATCCGAAAGCGCTGATCGAGCAGCTCAGGACAGGCAAGACCATCGCCGAAGTCGCCGGCGCCCAGACTGGCGCGGTCACCCAGGCCCTCACGGACAAGGCGAACGCCGCGATCGACAAGGCCGTGGCCGATGGCGCTCTGCCTGCTGACAAGGCCGCCGAGGCCAAGGCGAAGGCCGCCGAGCACATCAACAAGTTCGTCAACCAAGCGCACAAAGGCCCCGGCGAAGGACACCGCGCCGCTGGTCCGAAGGCCGGCCGTGGGGGGCAGCCCCCAAAGACGAACTAACCCCCTCACCCTTAGTGGCTACTGACCCCCGGCCGACGAAGCATCCGGTACGCGCTGCTTCGCCGGCCCTTCCACGTTCACGTTGGGGAGCAGGCGGTCCAGCCACTTCGGCATCCACCAGTTGCGGTCTCCGAGCAGCTCCATGGTCGCTGGCACCAGCACCAGGCGGACGATCGTGGCATCGACGAGGATGGCACTCGCCAGCCCAATGCCGAACTCCTTAATGATCCGGTCCTGGCCAAGGACAAACGAGCCGAAGACCGCCACCATGATCGCCGCTGCCGCCGTGATCACGCGCGCCGTCGCCGCCAGCCCGTTGCTCACCGCGGTGGCGTTGTCCTTGCTCTCCAGGTACTCCTCGCGAATGCGGCTGATGAGGAACACCTCGTAGTCCATGGAGAGGCCGAAGAGGATGGCGAACATCATCATCGGCAGGAATGTTTCGATGGGGCCCTTCTGGACACCGATGATGTCTGCCCCCCAGCCCCACTGGAAGATCGCAATGACCACTCCGTAGGCCGCGCCGATCGAAAGCAGGTTCATGATCGCGGCCTTCAGCGCCACCAACACCGAGCGGAAGACGATCATCAGGAGGATGAAACTCAGGCCGATGACGCCGCCGAAGAGCAACGGCATGCGGCTCGTGATCTTATCCTGGGCGTCCACGTTGCCGGCGGTAGCGCCCGTGACGAGCAGCGGTGCGCCCCCGCCAACGGCAGGCAACGATTCCTTGCGCAGCCGGTGGACGAGCGCCGTTGTTGCTGTGTCTTGAGGCGACGTGCCGGGGATCAGTGAGATGACAGCGGCATCGCCGCTCTGGTTGAAGACGGCCGGGCTAACGGCAATCACGTTCGCCGTGGCCCGGATAGCCGTGACCGCGGCCTCCGCAATCTGCTTGCGGGCCCCCGGGTCAGGCTGGCGGGAGAGGTCTGCTACCACGAACAGGGGCCCGTTAAAGCCTGGCCCGAAGCCCTTGACCAGCAGGTCGTAGGCCTGCCGCGGGCGAGTGTTCTCCGGCAGGTTGCCCGCGTCGGTGAACCCAAGCTCC
>JBDSJC010000089.1:0-7153 GCA_039917655.1 Tepidiformaceae bacterium | reverse complement strand
GAGAATGAGGCGCGTGTGAGGCGGGATGTTGAGCGCGGCCATGTTATCGGGGGCAAAGTAGCGGAAGGCCTGGCCTTCGTTCACCTGGATCAGGTCTTCGTCGATATCGGCATCCACATAGTAGATGTGGAAGGCGTCGGTCATCGAACTCGGGATATCTGGGTCGCGGCGGTAGACGCGGTAGAGCTTAAGCGATTCGAGCAGGTGGCCGGTCTCTTCTTCGAACTCACGGAAGGCGGCGGCGTCCGGGGCCTCGCCAGGTTCGAGCAGGCCGCCGGGGAACGACCAGGCGTCCGGATAGCGCTCGGGCGGGAGGTCGGCGTCGCGCAGTTGCAGGAGGATCCGCCCCCAGCGGTCGATTTCGATGATCCCAACGCCGACCTTGTACTTGGCCTTGACGGCAACGGTGCCGCGGTACGAATCGCTGGCAAGGAAGGCATCGATTACCGCGCGCGTGGGTGGGTTGATGCGCAGGTCCGTGATCTCCGCTGGCGACCAGTACTGAAAGTCCAGCCCTTCGTTCACCTCCATGCCTTCGCGGTCCACTTCATCGTCCGCGAAAAAGAGGTGCATCAGTCCGGCCGCAAGGTCGGGAAACTGCTCACGGCTGGCAGTGCGCCAAGCGCGAAGACGCAGAAGCTTGGTGCCTGTCTCCTCTTCGAACTCGCGGAGGGCAGTCTCGCGGGGCGTTTCCTGACCTTCGCGCCGGCCGCCGGGGATCGCCCAGCGGCCGTAGCCTTCGGGCGGCCAGTCGTCGTCGCGCTGCTGTAGCAGGACTCGCCCGGCGGGGTCGATGAGGAAGACCGCAGACCCTTCCCAAGACTCGCGTGGCGCTTCGTTCATTGAGCCACCGTAGCGGCTCAACGGTGCTCTGGCGACTCCGCGAAGGCTCGCTGGGAGCGTACATTGCGGGCCAAGGCGCGTGGCAAATCTCATCCGCCAATCGAGCGATCGGCCCAGCAACTTCGGATTTACCCGCACTTACCGAAGGTAACCGCAGACTACGGTTACCCAGCGCCAGGAATCGTGTGTGTTCAGACTATTGTTCGGCGGCCTCATCGGGCGCCTCGTCTCCCTGGCCGTCCTGCTACTCGTGGTTGTAGGTGCGGGGTGGTACTTCTTCATCCGCGAAGACAACGAAGCGCAGAAGACGGCGGCCGCCGTCACTGACGCTGTGCGGGCGGCGGCGGCGGCCCCTGTCGCGTCAGCAGCGGGTACGTCAACGGTCACGGCTCCCGCGCAAGCGCTGACCGGCGGTTCGAGCGTTGCTGGCACGAGCTACGGCATCGTCGCCGGCCAGTCTCTGGCGTGGTACCTCGCGGCGGAAAAGCTGGCCAGGCTGCCCACGTCATCTGTCGCCAAGGGCACGACCACCGACGTGAAGGGTGAAGTCAATTTCACGGCGGATGGGCTGGACGCGGCGAAGCCGACGACGTTCACGGTTGGCTTGAAGGCGCTGGAGAGCAACGAGTCTCGCCGCGACGACCGCGCGCAGACTGTCCTGGAGACGGGCAAGTTCCCCACCGCGACGTTCACCGCGAAGACGCTGACCGGCATGCCCAAAGAGTTCACGACGACGGACAGCGTGATGCAGCTGATGGGCACGCTGGACCTCCACGGCGTGACGAAGGACGTCACCTGGGAACTAAAGGTGAAGAAGGACGGGGACATCCTCAGCGGCCTGGGTACCGTGAAGTTCAAGTTCAGCGATTTCGGGATCAGGAAGCCGGACATCGGCGGGTTCGTGACAGTGGAAGATGACGTGACGTTGCAGGTGCAACTGTTCGCCAAGGCGATGTGAGTCAAGTGTCGATGCGATAGGGGAGCAATTTTAAGACGCTTCTGCTGTCACGGCCGCTCTCTGCGCCTGGTGAGCGGCCCAGGCGAGGGCAGCGAAGACATCGTCTCGCTCCAGGTACGGATACGCGTCGAGGCCGTCTTCAACCGAATGCCCCGCGGCCAGTTGGCCGCGGATCATCCCGACGGTGAGGCGCATCCCCCGAACGCACGGCTTACCGCCCACAACGAGGGGATCGAACGTGACTCGTTCTACCGGGTTCATGATCCAGATCGCATCACGGAGTCGATGGCCTCCTTACGCTTGGAACGCCAGCTTCAGACGTAGCAGGCGCAACTGTCCGAAAGTGGGATTTGCGAGCCGTGTTAAACTCGGTCAGATGAAGGCGTTTAGTTTCAAGCCGGAGCTTACGCAGTCTGGAGACCTCAAGCTCCCCTCCGAGTTTCGGGCGGAGTTGGTGGGCCACGAGGGCGGGCTGGACTCTGTTGTCCTCTTCCTCAACGACACGAAGGAAGACCGCGACTGGGCGGGACTTACGGCCGCCCAGTTTCTTGAAGGCTACGACGAGGCCGATTCCGTCTACGACGCACTGGTGTGACGCGAGGATTTGGAACCGTCGTGCTGGTCTGTTCCCGTTCACAGATTCGCCACGAGGGAAGCGCCGCCCGGCGCTGGTTTTGGCTGACGCCGGGGATGGAGACACCCTGCTAGCGCGCATCTCGACGAGACAACCGAGTGGCCCCGAAGACGTGATTCTGTCCGACTGTGATAGGGCCGTACTCCTCTTACCCTCGTGCGTAAAGCTTCACAAATTGGCCACCCTCAACGCTGGGCTGTTGGTCCGGGATATCGGCAAACTGTCGCAGAGTGACCTGGGGAGAGTTGCCTCGGCTCTCGTTTTGCTGTGGCGGAACCTCGCTCGGTAGCGCTTCGCGCTACGCTTGGAACGCCAGCTTCAGCCCCTTCGTCGGCCAGTTGTCGAAGGCGACCAGGCGGCCGGTGGTGCTGAGCGTGACGTAGAGCGTGCGCAGGTCCGGACCCGCGAAGCAGGCGTTGGTGGTAAGGATGTCCGGGCAGGGCGTGTGCGCCGCCTTCGAGCCGTCCGGGGCGAACGTTGTGAGGCCGCCGTTGACGAGCGTCGCGACGATGACGTTGCCCTCGCCGTCCACGCAGAGCGAATCACAGAGCGCGAGGCCTAACGGCGGAGCGCCAGACACCGTGCCGACAACCCGGCGTCCGCCAACCTGCCCAGGGCCGATGAGGTCGAACGCGTAGAGTCGGCCAGTCGGCGTCTCGGCGACGTAGAGGGTCTTTTCATCGGGCGAAAGGCCGACCCCGTTCGGCGCCTCCATCGGAAAGACGATCTCCTTGATCATCTTTCCATCGGGCGAAGCGTAGTAAACGCCCGTTCGGTCGCGGTCACGCTTGCGGGTCTTACCGTGGTCGGTGAAGTAGAAGTTGCCTTCGTGGTCGAAGACGAGGTCGTTCGGGCCCTTGAGGCGCTCGCCGTCACATTCGGCGTAGAGTGTGCGCACCTCGCTGCCGTCCGGGCTGACGCGCTGGATCTGGCCCCCGATGTAGTTCTGCGGCTGCTCGCCGGGGAAGAGACCGGTGGTGCCTGTTGCGGGCGAAACCCGCTCACTCCATTCGAATCCGCCGTTCTGGGCGACGTAGATGGCGCCGTCTGGCCCGATCGCGGCGCCGTTCGGACCTCCGCCGGTGGTAGCGAAAACCGTCTTCGCGCCCGAGGCGGGATCAATGCGGAGCAGCGTGCCTCCGCGGATGTCGGTCGCCAGGATGTCCCCACCCGGCAGTTCCAGCGGCCCTTCGGGAAAACCCAGCCCGTCGGCTACTTCGCGATACTCCATTGCACACCTCCAATGATGCGACGAATGCTAAGGATCGGGGGGCCACGGTGCTACGCTCGTTCGATGGACAGTGGAGCGTGTTTCGACTCGACCGGCGTCTATCGCTACCGGCTGTGGCGGGAGTGGGACGTTTCGAAGCCTTCCGTGACGTTCGTGATGCTCAACCCGAGCACGGCGGGGGCGAAAGACGATGACCCAACGATTCGGCGGTGCCTGAGCTTTGCGCGTAGTTGGGGCTTCGGGCGGCTGGAGGTCGTAAACCTCTGCGCCTACCGGGCGACTTGCCCGAAGGCGCTTCTCGCGGCGGACGAGCCGGTGGGGCGAGACAACGGGGTACACATCCGGGCGGCCGTGGAGAACGCCAGCCTCGTGGTCGCGGCGTGGGGCAACCACGGACGCAATTTGGCAAGACCGGCGTTCGGGCGGCCGGTCTACAATCTTGGGCTGACGAAGCTGGCGCAGCCGCGGCACCCGCTCTACGTCCTCGGGAGCACCCGGCCCATGGGGTGGAGCGCCGCTAAACCCGACGATCGGCGGCCGGAAACCTCGTAGACTGCGGACATGGATTCAGCGAACCGCATGGCCTTCGTCCCCAACGGCGTCCCGTTCGCCATCGACCACGCAGAAGGCGCTTACCTGGTGACGCCTGAGGGCCAGCGCATCCTGGATGCGGGCGGCGGCGCGATCGTGATGAACATCGGGCACGGGCGGCGCGAAGTGGCCGAGGTGGCGGCGCGAGAACTTGAGCGGCTGACGTACATCATCCCGCCCTTCCAGACCGAGGCGCGGACGCGGCTGGTGGACCGGCTGGTGAACAACTGGCTGCCGGCAGGCCTGACGCGCGCGACGTTCATGAGCGGCGGCTCGGAATCGGTGGAGGCGGCGCTGAGGCTGGCGCGTCAGCATCACGTGGCCGCCGGGCGTCCCGAACGCTGGAAGGTCATCGGGTTGGACCTGAGCTATCACGGCGTGAGCCTGGGGGCGTTGTCGGTTGGCCACCATCCCGGTCGGCGAGCGGGCTTCGAACCGATGCTGATCCCGTTTCCGCAGGCGCCCGCGCCGTACCGGGTGCTCGGCGCCGAGCCGGGGCCAGACCCAGTGGACGCGCTCGAACAGCTGATCGTAAGCGAGGGCCCGGAGACGGTCGCGGGGTTTATCGCCGAGCCCGTCGTCGGCTCCTCGGGCGGCGTGATGCTCCCACCGGAGGACTACTGGCGGCGGGCGGTGGAGGTCTGCCACACGTACGGCGTGCTGGTTATCGCCGATGAGGTGATGACGGGATTCGGGCGTACTGGCAAGAAGTTTGGCGTGGACCACTGGGGCGTCGTGCCAGACATCATGGTTGGGGGCAAGGGGCTGGCCGGCGGCTACGCGCCGATGGGCGGGCTCTACACCACCGAAGCGGTTGTCGCGCCGCTCGCGGAGAAGCGCGAAGACCTGATGTTCTACACGTTCGCCGGGCACCCCGCCTCTTGCGCGGTGGCGGACAAGGTGCTGGAGATCATGGAGCGCGAGGATCTGGTGGCGCGTGCCGAGAAGATGGGGACGCTCTTGCGTTCGCGCCTGGATGAAGAGATCGCCCCGTTGCGGAACGTCGGGGAAGTGCGCGGGCTGGGGTTGATGCTCGGGATCGAGCTCGTGAAGGACCGCGAGACGATGGAACGCTTCCCCGTGGAGGCGCGGATGGTGAACCGGGTGATGGCCGAGGGGCTGAAGCGCGGCGTCTTCTTCTACCCGGGCGGTTCCGGGCCAGCGCGCGATGTGGTGATGCTTGGCCCACCGTTCACGATCAACGGCGAGGACATTGATACGCTCGTCGGCGTGCTGGGCGAGAGCATCGCGGCGGCGGTGGGACGGTAGGGCGGGCTAGCCTGGGGGCTTGCCCTTCTTCAAAGTGGCAGCGGACAGCTTCGAGCACGCGCGCAGGGTCGGCACCGAACGGACGGCGGACGGGCCGGTGGCCGAGGACAAGAACCAGTTGGACTCGATGGCTAGCGCGCCAAATCAGAGCAACTCGCCTCAAATCGTTTCAGGAATTCCTCTCTCAGTTGACCCACTGGACGACCCTGATAGAGCCACGAACTCCAGCCGTTGGCTCCGCCTCTCCGAACTGCGCCAGCGGCTGCTGAAAGGTTGGAATACGTTGCCCCGCCGAACTCGACTTCAGCCAGTCGATCCGGACGTTGTGAAGGTGAGCGAAGATTTCCGCGATCGTCCGCCCTTTCGCCGGTTTCGCGAGGAGCGCATCATCGGCGATCGCATTGAGGACGTAGCGGTTGATGCGGTTGCTGATTTCCCAGGTTTCGACGAGTTCCGGGCCCAAGGGACGAGTATCCGAAATCCCGCTTCAGCCGTGCCGATGAGACGTGCAGGTGATGCTCGACGATCAGCACCGTGCTGCCGTCCGGGGCCATCGCGGGGCTAGAGTGAGGGATACTTGTTCGCCAGCGCCACGAACCCTTCAAGCACGGCGTCGAGATCCTTGCCTCGCGAGAATCCGCGCGCGGTGATCAACGCCATCCCCGCTCGTGCCAGCTCCAGGTCAGTCGATGAACACCCACGGATAAGAGCGAGCAGATCCTCACGATCTTGGAATCGTCCATCGCTCTCGGACAGAGTTTTCATTGCGATGAGGTGGCCGACGGTCGCGACGGGCCCCACCACGTCGAGCGCGATCGTCTCACGGGTGGCTTCGGCGACGATTTCAGGTTCGATTCCGCATGACGCGAAGAGGAGATCGACGATCACCCCTGCTTCGTGGCTCAGGGGAGGAAGCAAACGCACGGTGGCGAGGCGTCCGGTGACTTCCTGCTCCAGCGAAGCGACGGTCTTGTAGCCGCTACTCACAAGGCCGAAGACAAGCGCCTCTGCCTCCTGCTCTCCAGCGACGGATACGGCCATATCCGCGTCACGCGTGAAGCGAGGCTCGGTGCGGATGCCGACCGCGAGGCCACCGACAATCGCGAACGATGCCCCGGCGTGGTGGAGGTCGTTCAATCGTTCGCGCGAGTGAATCGAAGAGGCTCACACGGTGTCGAATCGGCGCGAAGGTACGCCTGTCGCATCTCCGGAAGCGGCATGCGGCCTCATCAACTGCCACTCGTAAAGGGCGAGTGCGATCTCGCGATCCGAGTACTCCGGATGCTGGCGGCGGAGGTTCTGTTCCATCATCGCGACCCCGAACTCGTTCAGGTCAAACACAACGTGACGCTTCCATTCGCGGGGCTTTCGCATGACTCCATTGTACCAAGAATGGGGGTTGGAATCCGGCGAATTCGCCATCAGCCCTGCTTCTCTGATTCTCGCTTCTCGCGGAGGTTACGTTCGCTCGCCATCTCTTTGCGAGGATGGGCTGCCTGACGTTCACGTTTGGCGGCGGCCTTTGTCTGGGGGCGAGGCAGTTGGGGGGCGGATTCCCGTTCAATGCGCGTCGCGATTGTCGCTGCGGCGCGGGCCGTCGCAGCGTCGGGCGTTTCCACCGTCTCCG
>JBDSJC010000088.1:0-11366 GCA_039917655.1 Tepidiformaceae bacterium | reverse complement strand
CCGTTAGCGCTTAGCTTTTGCTCCTGTACCCTGCGATTTATGCAACTTGGCATCATCGGCCTTGCCCGTTCGGGCAAAACCACGGTCTTCAACGCGGTTACGCGCGGCACCGCGCAGGTGGGCGCCTACAGCGCGAGCACGCAGCCGAACGTCGGCGTTGTGAACGTGCCAGACGAACGAGTCGACCGCCTGAGCGAGATCTACCACCCAAAGAAGACGACCTACGCGACGATCCAGTACGTAGACTTCCCGGCGGCTGGCGAGTCGTTCGGGAAGGGTGAAGGCCCGGGAGGGAAATTCATCACCGAACTGGCGCGGATGGACGCGCTGATCCACGTCGTGCGAGCGTTCGAAGACGAGACGGTGCCGCATCCCGAAGTGAGCATCGATCCGGCGCGCGACATCGCCACGATGGACCTTGAACTGGCGTTTGCAGACCTCGCGATCATCGAAAAGCGGCTCCAGCGCATTGAGGCCGAGATGCGTTCGATCAAGGCGGGCGAACGAGACGTACTCCAGCGCAACAAAGACCTGCTGACGCGGATGAAGGCGGGACTCGAATCGGAGGCGCCGATTCGGGAGCAGGGGTTGACGGAAGAGGACTGGCGGCTTCTCGAAGGCTCGCAGTTCTTGACGGCGGCGCCGTTTCTGGTGGTTGTGAATGTCGGCGAGGACGACCTGCCAAAGCGCGCTGAACTGGAAGCGCACTACCGGGCGGCGCATCAGCGCACGGCGCGCGACGTGGCGGTGTTCTGCGGAAAGTTCGAAATGGAACTGAACGACCTTGGCGAAGACGAAGCGGCGGAGTTTCGGGAGTCTGTCGGGGTGACCGAGAGCGGGATGGCCGGGGCGATCCGGATGAGCTACCAATTACTCGGGCTGATAAGCTTTCTCACGGCGGGGCCGGACGAGTGCCGGGCCTGGACCGTGCCAGCCGGGTCGACAGCGCCGGTGGCCGCTGGCAAGATCCACAGCGACCTTCGCCGGGGGTTCATTCGCGCCGAGGTGATCAAGTTCGACGACTTGGTCGCGGTGGGGAGCGAAGCGGAAGCGAAGAAGCGCGGCCTGCTGCGCACCGAGGGCAAGCAGTACGTTGTGCATGACGGAGACATCCTGAACATCCTCTTCAACGTATGAACTGGTAGGCGGGATTCGTTCGCGCCACGCGAATTGACGCAGTGGCGGCTGCTCCGAATAATCAGAAACTTGCGCGGGGCGCGCGCCGGATGATGCGCGGTACGGGGGAGGCTCAGAGCTATGGCGCCGTACGTTGTGAAACGTGTCCTGTTCTCTCTGCTTGTCCTCGGGGTGATCAGCATCATCGTGTTCTCGGCCGTCCGCCTGATCCCCGGCGACGTCTGCACCATCGTGCTTCAGACCCCAGACGTCCAGAAATCGCAGTGCGACGCCATCGAAAGGGAGCTGGGGATCGACCAGCCGGTAGTCACTCAGTACTTCAAATACATGGGCGGCGTGTTGAAGGGCGACTTCGGAAAGTCCCTGATCACCAAGCGAGACGTGTTCGGGGAGATGAAGGACCGCATCCCGCTGACGATTGAGCTAACCCTACTTTCGACCATCCTGGCGTTGGCGTTGGCCCTGCCGATCGGCGTGATCTCGGCGATCAAGCAGGACACGGCATGGGATTACGCGCTGCGTTTTCTGACCATCGGGTGGCTCAGTATTCCCGCGTTCTGGCTGGGCACAATGCTCATCGTCTTCCCATCGACGTGGTGGAATTACGGCCCGCCGGTAGGGTACGTGAACATCTGGGAAGACCCGTTCAAGAACTTCGAGCAGCTCTATCTGCCGGCGATTGCACTGGGCCTCGCCCTGAGTGCCAGCCTGGCGCGCATCACTCGCTCGTCGATGCTGGAAGTGCTGCGGCAGGACTACATCCGCACGGCGCGGGCCAAGGGCCTGAAGGGCAACGTAGTGGTCGTCCGGCACGCCCTACGGAACGCGATGATCCCCGTGGTTACGCTCTTCGGCCTGCAAGTTGGAGTGCTCTTCGGAGGCACCGTTGTACTTGAATCGATCTTCAGTCTGCCCGGCCTTGGAGGGCTCACGCTGAGCGCGGTGCGGGCGAAGGATTACTCCCAGGTGCAGGGGCTGGTGCTCTTGTTCGCGGCGGTACTGGTATTTCTCAACCTGCTGGTGGACCTCAGCTACGCCTGGATTGACCCTCGGATCAGGTACTCATAATGACCTCAATCGCCGAAAGCGCGCGCCCAGTCCCGGTGATCGAACTCCGCCAACGGCAGGGGCCGATGAAGAGCCTGTGGCGAACGGCGCGGAAGAAGCCGATCGGGGCCATCGCCGGGGTGGTCTGCATTCTGCTGATTTTGGTGGCGGTCTTCGCCAGCCAGTTGACCCCTCACCCCGTGGATGACCAGGCTTTCCCTCGCCTGCACGCGCCTTCACTGACGTATCCGCTGGGAACAGACAACCTCTTCCGCGACATGTTCAGCCGGGTCATCGTGGGAAGCCGGATATCCCTTGGCGTTGGCTTTGGAGCCGTCTTCGTCGGTACGCTCCTCGGTGCGGTCCTTGGGCTGGTGGGGGGCTACCTTGGCGGTTGGGCGGACCTCATCATCGGCCGCCTGCTGGACATCATGCTCGGGTTCCCACCTCTCGTGTTTCTGATCTTTTTCCTCTCGATCTTCAACAACCAGGGCGGCTATAGCCTGAGGTCCTTCCTCTTGATTAGTTTGGCGATCGGGGTGATCATCGCGCCCACCACGGCGCGCATCGTCCGGGGAGCGGTGCTCAGCATCCGCAATCTGCAGTACATCGAAGCCGCACAGAGCATCGGCAACACCACACCGCGGATCATGATGAAACATATCCTGCCCAACGTGGTCGCGCCGATCATCGTCATCGCCAGCATCCAGATCGGCAACGCGATCCTTGCCGAGGCGGCGCTGAGTTTCCTGGGCCTGGGAATCGCCGATGCGGCGCACCCTAGTTGGGGCGCGATGCTGCAGGACACCCGTGCGCACTGGCAGCAGGCGTGGTGGACGGCGTTCATGCCCGGCCTCGCGATTAGCCTCGCCGTCTTGAGCTTTAACCTGTTCGGTGATGCGCTGAGAGACGTTCTGGATCCGAGACTGCGGCAAGGATCGTAATACCACAGGGAACCACTGCGCCCTAGAGGCGTTTTGAGGGGGAAGAATACAACTATGGAAGAAAACTCGAACTACTGGCTGCGCCGCAAGGTCAGCCGCCGCACGACTATCCGCGGGGCCGCCCTCGCTGGCGTTGGCGCGGGCGCGTTCGCACTGGTCGGCTGCGGCGACGATGACAGCACGTCCAAGCCGACCGTCAAGGCCAGCGGGACAGCGGGAGCTGTCGCTTCGCCTTCGGCGGCGGCCAAGACCCCGAAGCCGGGTGGCACGCTCACCGTAACGCTGCCCGCCGTCCCTCCCTTGCTCGACCCGTACACCGTGACGTCGTTCCAGACGGCGTACGTGAACGGCATGAGTTACAGCAAGCTGCTTCGCTTCAAGGCGGGCACGCCAGACGTTGCTCCCGCGGACAACACGATGGAGCCGGACCTGGCGGAGAAGCTGCCCGAGCAGCCGGACCCATTGACGTACACGTTCAAGATCAAGCCGAACGCCAAGTTCCACAACGGCCGCGCGGTCACCTCGGAAGACATTCGCTACGCCTTCGACCGCTACCTGAACTTCGAAAAGTCTGTGCACAAGACCGGGCTGCAGTTCATCGACAAGATGGAGATGCCGGACGCTCAAACGTTCAAGATCACGACCAAGACTCCGTACGCAGACACAATCGCGTTCCTCGGCGGAAACCTCGGCTCGTGGATATCGCCGAAGGAACATGCGGAATCGGCTGACGCGACGACCAAGATGCTCGGCAGCGGCCCGTTCCTGCACACCGATACCCAGGCCGGCGTCAGCCTGGGCTTCAAGAAGAACCCGGACTACTTCGACAAGCCGTATCCGTATTTCGACGAAGTAAAGATGTTCGGCGTCACCGACCCGGCGAAACGCGTGGCGGACTTTTCCTCGAAGCAGGTGGATCTCAGCTGGCTCATGCTCCCGGACCCGCGCGACCAGACGAAGAAGCAGCGCCCGGACGCCAAGTTTGAAGAGACCCAGGGCATCGGCGGCTACATCTACCTGCGCACGGACAAGCCTCCCTTCAACGACAGGCGTGTGCGCCAGGCGATCAGCATGGCTTTGGACCGCAAGGCGATCAGCGACGCGATCTCCAAGGGCGAGGGGGTGCCCGATCAGCTGTACTACGTTGGCTACCCGTTCGCCCGGCAGACGAAGGACCTTCCATCGGGCAAGTACTGGCAGAAGAACATCGCCGAAGCGAAGAAGCTGATGGCCGCGGCCATCGGCGAAGGCAAGACGATCGACACCACCTGGAGCCACGCCGACATCACGGCCTATGGCCAGGAATACCTGGACATTGCCACGTTGTCGCAAAACCAGTTGAAGCAGATCGGCATCAACATCACCGATAATACCCAGGCGTACGCCACCGCCTACCTCCCCACCACCTACCAGGGCAACTACGAAGGCATGGGCCATAGCCCGCGCGCGGTTTCGTACTACCTGGACTTCGTCACCGAACGCTTCACCATGAAGCCGAAGCGTGGCCGCATCAACCTGAGCTACGTGAACGACCCGAAGCTCGAGGACCTGATGGACAAGCAGCGCGCCCAACTCAAGCTGGAGGAGCGCCTGCAGACCGTCAAGCAGATCGAAGAACTGGTCGGCGAAGAGCAGTACGAGATCTACTTCAACACGGACACGCGGACCTATTTCTGGAACCCCGACCTCCAGAACTTCCGGCCCACCGTCTGGTTCCCGTACACCCACCTGATGAAGGCCTGGCGCGACAAGGCGTAAGCCCATCGCGTGAGCCGCCATCGGCAGACACCTCGCAGAAGGCCCCCCGAGCAATCGGGGGGCTTTCTCGTTGGGTTCGCCATCATACGTTCACCCCTGAGCTTGTCGAAGGGCGCGCTCGCGGCGGTTCATCCTTCGACAAGCTCAGGACGAACGGGGGAGAGGGCGATCGCTTAGGCGACGGGCAGCTGGCGGGGGAGGGCGCCTTCAAGTTCGAGGAGTGCTTGCTTCATGGCCAGGCCGCCGCCGAAGCCGTGCAGCGTGCCATCGCTGGCGACCACGCGGTGGCAGGGCAGCCAGAGTGGGATGGGGTTCGAACCGACTGCCGCCCCTATGGCGCGCGGAGCCGAGGGTCGCCCAACGCGGCGCGCAAGCCAGCCGTAGCTGCGCGTCTCGCCGCGCGGGATTTCGCGCAAGGCCAGCCAGATGTCACGCTGGAGTTCCGTGCAGTGCGGCAGATCCACCGGGTAGTCATCGAGCGAGGCAGAGGCATCGGTTGCGTAGCGCCGAAGGAGGTCTTCGATCTCCTCGTTGCGAGGATCGCTGGGCGACGGCGCGGCACCGAAGGCAGCAAGTTCGCCCTGGGCGGAGGCGCGATCGCGGTGAAAGAGCGTTGCGTAGCGGATACCGCGGTCCGAGAGGGCAACGCCCGCCCAGCCGAGTGCGGTTTCAGTGACCACTGAGACGAGTGCAGTTTCCATACCTGGTGAACGTTGCCGCATTGCCGTGGTAACGCTACTTCTTCTTCGGGGAAGGAGGCTTGCGGCGGAGGATGGCGGCCATCAGTGCGCCGCGCAGACCTTTGTAGGAACTCGCCGCTTCCTCTTCGCCGATCCGTTGGAGGTCCGGGCGGCCGTAGCGCGATTCTTCAAACGCCTGGGCGAGGTGCTTGGCCTCACCAGGTTTGGCGACGGCCGTGCCGATGCGCCGGGACCATTCGCGGGGGGTCTCGGCGGCGCGGCTGCTCATCCCCGCCCAACTGGCCAGCCGTTGCGCCTTGGCCCAAAGGCGAGCGTGGCCGGTGACGCCACTGAGCCCCCAGTTCCAGGTCACACGCCCCGCGACGTATCCCGCGACGATGAGTGCGAGGAGGCCGGACAGCAACCAGATGAGCGTCCACGGGACTGGCGTGTTCTGCACCGGCGTCTCGTTCAGCGCCGATTTGAGAGAGGGGTCTGTGAATTGGTCGGCGAGGCCGTGCAGCGGGTCTTCGAGCGACGGATCGACGAACAGGGGGTCGCCTGGTATGGGGGTCGTGGCCCCGAGTCCCCCAGCGCCGCCTTCGGGGCGGTCTTGCGTGGGGTTGAAGTTGATCCAGCCATACTCCGGGAAAAGGACCTCCACCCAGGAGTACGCGGCGTCTTTTTTGATGATGTAGGTGGTCTCGTCTCCGCTGCCGGGATCAAGGGCGTACCCCACCGCCACGCGGGCGGGGATGCCGAGCGAGCGCAGCAGCACGGTCATCGCTGATGACTGGTAGTCGAAGTAGCCGGCCTTCAGGTCAAAGAGGAAGTAATCCACGGTGTCGCGGCCAGCCGGGGCGGATTCGACGAGGAGGTTGTAGGGGAAACCGCGCAGGTACTCCTCGATGGCGCGGGTGCGCGCATATTCGGTTGTAGCGCCCTGAGCGGCCACGACCCTCGCCGCCTCGTCTCGCACACGCTGAGGCAGCGACTTCGGCAGCTGGAGGTAGCGGTCCGTGACCCACGCGGGGTAAGTGGTGGAAGCGCCGCCCAGCTGCACTGCCGTGGCCGTGCTCACCGAGCCGAAGGTGTTGTAGGTGTCGCCGGTTTCGAGGCCCCGGCGGCTGCGCATACGTTCGATGTCGCTGGCGAAGTTACTGGGGCCGTCAACGGTGGTGTCGATGTTCGCGGCCAGTGGCGTACCGGGCGTGAGCAGGGTGCTTTCGGCGTCCAGCACCTTGACCTTGAGGGTGGAGATGGTGCGCGCCTTGTAGTCGCCCTGGAGCCCATCGACTGCGAGGTCTCGGGCGTTGACGCGGGTGGATTTGCGGTCGCCGGTCTTCCAGCCAGCGCCGGTGTAGGTATCGTAACTGGTCGCGCGGAGGAGACCGGCTTCGGGGCTCTTGACCTCGAAGAGGTCTCGCGTGCCGAGCTTCACGTTGCCCTGGATGGGGAGAGTATCTCCGAAGGAGTGGAGGCGGGCGCCTTTCCGCGAATCGACGTTGTGGAAGAGACGGACGAGCGTTTCGGATTGGCCGTTGAAGGGCGCCTTGACGGCGTTAAAGGCGCCTTCGAAGGCTTTCGCCTGGCTGCCGAGCGGGACGAGCCATGCAGCGGCAAGCAGCAGCACGGTGAGCGCAAAGGTGAGTTGCACAGAGCTGACGCTGATGAATTCCGGGTACTCGACGCCGTCTCTTTTCCATTTGCTCTGGCTTTTTTGCAGGTGGAGGCGGGCGACGAGGAGGACCGCGCCGAAGAGAAAGACAAAGAAGGCGCCGCTGGGCTGGCCGTTCTGAAAGCTGATGTTCGCGAGGAGGACGATCCCGCCGGGGACGATCGCCAGCCAGGCGTTGTGCCAGCGGTAGATCGCCCAGGCGGCGATGTAGGTGCTGAGGAAGCCGAGGCCGTTGACCAGCGTAATGAACGGCAGGTTGTCGTTGCTGATGTCGCCCGCCCGGACGACGCTGAACCACTCGTTCATGCGCAGGCGGAAGTCAGCGAGCCGCTCGCTGACGTTCGCGCCGTCCGCGTACGTTTGGGCGACGAGCGCGACCACCACGATGCCCACGATCAGGCCCAGGGGGTGGACGGCGATGGCCGGGAGCCGGGTGCGCGCCGCGAAGAGGCCGACGAGCAGGCCAAGCATGACCGCCGGCACCATGGTTGGCATGTTCTTCACCCAGTGGGCGTTGTCTATCGAGAATGCAACGCTCATGAAGGCGATCGCCGCGATACCGAAGGTCAGCCAGTCTTCCCAGGACATGACGACGCGAGGCGCGGTTACCGCGAAGTGCCCGATCCGGCGGCCCGCCGAGCGTTCCATGGGGACGTTTATCCCTGCCATATGCCGACTCCTGTCGAGGACGGGCTGAGCGCAAGGCTGAGGTCGTCACCCCTGTTCACAACGTAGGTGAGGACGTCGCTGGCGCTCAGTTGGCCGTACATTAGCAGTGCCGAGCGGTCGCTGCCGAACGTGCCCGGGTCGATGAGGACGACCGCGGAGCGCACGCCTCGCTGGCTGAGCGACTGGATCGCCGTGAGCCAATGGTCGTCAGTGGCGGAGGTGACGATGATCAGCGTGGTGTGGCGACCGAAACGGCGCTGCTCTTCGGTGAGGATGTTCCCGAGTGGCGCGTCACCGATCGAGTAGGCGACGGCGAGGGTTTCGAGGATGCGCGTCAGCTGCTGGCCGCCGCGCTCCGGTTCGAGAACCCGTAAGTCTTTGCCGAACGAGATCATCCCCACCGGGCGATTGTTGACCAGGTAGTGGCGAGCGATGCTCGCCGCGGCGCGGACGGCGTACTCCTCGGTGCTCTCTTCGCCTGAGCCTGCGGCCACGCGCTTCTCCAGGTCCAGCACCACCCAGATGTCGCTGGCGGGATCAAGTTCGAAGGTCTTGACCATCAACTGGCCGGTACGCGCGGTACTGCGCCAGTGAATGCGATTGAAGGCGTCGCCGGGGAGATATTCGCGCACGCCGCCGGCGTTTGGGGTGACGTAGTGAGTGCGGCGGCGGAAGCGGCCTTCGCCCGGCAGGTTAGCGGGCGGCGATTGGAAGTGCGGTAACTCGACTACTGGCGGGTAGACAAGGATCTGCGCCGGTCCGCCAAGTTCGCGCACGCGCTTGAAGATGCCGAAGGGGTCTGACGTGGTGATGCGCAGCGGACCCCATTCGTAGAGTCCGCGGCGCGTGAGCCTGGTGGTCACCAACCAGTTCCGCGTACGGCGCGGCGGGATGATCACCACTCGGCGAGACTTGTGGCCCGGCAGATCGCTCGGGTCTTCAACTTCGACCCAGACCTTCGGGAGGATGTCGCGGTTGCGGACTTCGATGACCTCGACAGCCTCCTGGCCGACCTGCCCGCGCAATGTCCGGCGTTCAACCGTTGCTTCGACGTGACGCGTGTTCCACCAGGCGAGCAGCCAGCAGACGGGGATCCCGAGGGCGATGACGTAGGCCAGGCGGAAGAGCAACCAGAAGCCGGTGCCGAGCGCCACGACGACCGCACCGATCAGCAAGATCGAGACCAGGGTGAGGGTCCGATGGTCGCTGCCGAAGAGGGTCCGCGCGAGGCGCCGCATCGTGTCGCTTAGGCCCGTACCCGCGCGCCGGGGACGGGCACGCGGGCGAGGCAGTTGGCGACGACATCGCCGACAGTGACGCCCTTCACCTTGGCGCCTGGACTGAGGATGATGCGGTGGCCGAGTGCGACGAGCGCGAGCTCTTTCACATCGTCCGGGGTGACGAAGTCACGCGCTTCGAGGAGGGCTTTGGCCTGGGAGGTGCGGAAGAGGGCGAGTGAGCCGCGCGGGCTGGCGCCGAGATAGACCGATTCGTGTTCACGAGTGGCGTTGGCCAGCCCGACGATGTACTGCTTGATCAACGGGTCAACGTAAATCTCTTTGACAGCGCGTTGCAGTTGGAGGATCTCGTTCGCGTCCGTCACCTGCTTGATGGTCTCCACCGGGTGGGTGATCTGCTGCTGATCGAGCACAAGCACCTCATCCGTGGGGCTGGGGTAGCCAAGGAAGATGCGGATGATGAAACGGTCCACCTGCGCTTCTGGCAGAGGGAAGGTGCCTTCGTATTCGATCGGGTTCTGGGTGGCCATCACCATGAACGGGGCGGGCATCTTGTGGGTCACGCCATCGACGGTGACCTGGCGCTCTTCCATCGCTTCGAGAAGCGCGGACTGGGTCTTCGGGGTGGCCCGGTTCACCTCATCGGCGAGCACCACCTGGGCGATGATCGGGCCGCCGCGGAACTCGAAATCGCCCGTCTTCTGGTTGAAAATCGAGACGCCCGTGATGTCGCTGGGGAGAAGGTCTGGGGTGAACTGAATGCGGCGGAATTCGCAGCCGGTGGAGACCGCGATGGCGCGAGCGAGCATCGTTTTGCCCACTCCGGGGACGTCTTCGATGAGCATATGGCCGCCGCAGATAAGGGCCGTGACGGCGAGCCGCAGCTCGCGTTCCTTGCCGACAATGACCTGCCCAACGTTGGCGATGATCCGCTCGGCGACGATTCGTGGTTCTTCCACTCAACTCTCCGTAAACCGCATGACAGCGGGGGATAAGCACACGCAGCCGAAACCGCGGTTGATTCTGAGCGGGATTATAACAAGCAGCGCGATCGGCGCGGTTAAGTTCGGTGGCAGACCGTCCCTATCGTTCGGAAGAGGCGCGCCTCTCGGGTGCGCCTGCTTGCGTTGCAGGCGACTCGCCAAGCGCCGAGCTTCGATGCGATCTCCTGACAGAACGGTGTCAGGAGTGTGGGTCCGTTGCTGATCGCTGCTGACAGGATGGTGTCAGTAGTGGCGCAGTACGGTCGAAGCAGATCCAGGATGACTCGGCTGGCCGGCGAAGAGCGTTTCGCTCGCCTGTCGATTTCAGGCCTCCTCGATCGACCTGTAAGTAAGGCCGGGACCGCGCACGGACAGCGCGGCCACGAACGACCAGCAACACCAGGAAGGATGAATTCACGGACGCTTAGCATGGCCGCGCGCTGGCGATTCAGGTGAGGGAATTTGCGCTGTCCTGACTGTTGACCTAAAGATTCTCCGCTTGTCCCTTGAGTTTCTTGCCATGTTAGTGTAATTGTTTCTCGTCGACTGGGTCTGGGCCAGCCAGCACGTCTGTGCCAAGTGGACAGACGAAACGATAACAAACTGGTCCGAGACTGTTGCCGTTGCGCCGGGCTACGCTCGATGGACGCGAATCTCAGCTACCGCTGCCCGTCATTCACCGGGCAGCCTAAACACGGGAGGAACCATGAATCGAACGCAACCCCGAGTCCCGCTGCTGGAGCGGTGGGCACGATTTTCACATCGCCGCAGGGGCAGGGTCATCGGAGTCTGGGCGCTCTTCCTTGTCCTCATGCTGTTTGCCCAGATTTTCTTCGGCGGGAAGTTTATCTCCGAGTTCAAGAATCCGGGCGCAGAATCGCAGAAAGCTCAGGACCTGCTCAAGGCTCGATTCCCGGCGCGCGCAGGCGAAGACGCGGACCTCGTGTTCGAAGCCTCCGCCGGGATCGCCGACCCGGCGATCAAGACGAGAATCGACGCCCTCCTCAAGGATGTGGCCGCCGTCCCCGGCGTCGTCGGCATCGAGTCACCCTACGACGCGCCGCAGAACGTCTCGAAAGACGGCACGATCGCGCGGGCAGTCGTGCGTTGGTCGACACTCGGGTTTGATGTGAACCGTTCGAGCTTCGACCAGTTCGTGGGGTTTGTGGACAAGGCGGGCGGCAACGGATTGCGCGTGGAAACGGGCGGGGGAGTGGTCCTCGCCAACCAGG
>JBDSJC010000087.1:0-5605 GCA_039917655.1 Tepidiformaceae bacterium | reverse complement strand
TTTCGTCGTAAATCTGCCGATAGGTCATGGAGCGGTTGTCGCCGGGCTCATCCCCTTCCAGCAGGAGCGCCACCTTGTCGCCGCGTGTCGCCAGGTGACGGTCCAGGCAGTTCACCGAAACGTTCAGTTTGCCGCCCAGGAACCAGCCGATCTTGCCGCTCAACATGTCTTCTTCGCAGACCGTATGGAAGGGCGCAATCCAGTCCAAATGCTCGTTCGCCATCTCCCGCCAGAACCCGTCCCGGTCGTTGATGCTGCGGTCGTACATTGCCTGGTACTCGTCTCGGCTCTTCAGCACGGCCCCCGCCCGCACGCGCGCTGGCGGCGGATACGATTCGTTCACGGGCAGGCCGATCTCTTTGCTCATACGACTACCTCCGGGTTGCGCGCCATATGGCTGGACGCGCCTCACGATTGGCGCATTCTAAGCCGAACGGAGTTGCTCCGGCACCAGAGCCCAGAGCCCAGAGCCCAGCCCCGAGCCCAAGAGGGGCGAGTGGCGCCGGGCCGGGGCTGCCGAGATTTTACTGAAATCGGCTTGAGTTGGGCCTGCTTAGGTGCAACGTGTTAGTGGACGGGGCAGCGCGGGAGCGGTCTTTCTCTCTCTCTCTCTCTCTCAACGGAGGAACGAGCAAGTGCAGGACGGGCATGGAGATGTCGATTGGCGGAGGTTCGCCTACGCGAAGATCCAACTGTTGCGCGGGCTGGCGGACAACCGCTCGGAACGTCAGATTGCCGACGAGTCCGGGATTGCTTACGCCACGGCACGATGGCACATAGCCCAGCTCAAAGCGTTGACCGGCTGCCACGATGTCGGCGAACTGGCGCGGTGGTGGCGCATCCACGCCGAGGACTGGCGCCGCTGGAGCACCGCCCTGGCGGGCCTGGATCAACCCGGATGAGCTCGGATGATTGAAAAACCGTACCAACCGTATGGAAAAACAGTACCTTTGGTACGGTGACCGCGTGCTATTGGGCTCGTATCGTCCAGTCTAGAAATCGCTGGAGGCGAAGCTGAAATGGTCATGTCGAAATTGCGCTTCTTCATCTTGTCCGGAACCGCGCTGCTGCTGGCGCTAGCTCTCGTCCCCGCGACCGCACGGGCCGAAGACACAGGATGCCCAGTGGGTAAGTCAGGGCACCAGATAACCCGGTCGCCATCTGGCCGGTGCGACGTAGACGAAACGCCTCCTTCGCCACAGACGCAAAGAGTCACCGCAGCTAAGAAGGCGGCCGCCGAAGCCTACGCGGCGTATAAGGACGGCACGGCCAGCCAGCAACAGTTCGATGCCGCGCTGAATCGCCTTGAAGCAGTGGCAGGTGTTCCTCCAAAGAACACTACTAAAGGCTCCGGCATTTTCGCCTATGGTTACGTTGGAGTGAGTTCCAAGGCTCAAATTAACTACTACTATTGCGGGCCAGCAACCGCCCAGGATATACTTTCGTATCTTGGCCCTACAACGAGTAACAAATACGACACAGTTACTGGCGCTTATGATGCTTTCAATGGCGACGATACGCACGATCAAACCAACCTTGCCAACAGTTTTTGGCTCGCCACCGACATGTATGGCGGTACAAACTGGGGAGATGCGTACATGCCGTTCACTCTCAATGGCTGGCATGGAGGAAGCTGGTATGTCGGAGCCAACTCGTATAACTTGTCTTCTAGCGCCGCATGGAGTGACGTCGATTTCGATACAAACTATGGTCATCCAGTCGCAGAAAATATCTACTACGGCGAGTCCACGTATTACCCTGACGGGTTCACGCCGCGGCTCGAGGGATACCAGCATTGGGATGTCATATATCAGACCTTCTCCGCGAGTGGGGCTCAATGGGCCAGCGTGGCGCAGCCCTGGCCGTATCCAGGTGCTGGTACTCGAACGCCGTACCAGACATGGTCTTGGTCCAATGTCTGGAAGGCGATCGCTGCTAACTATGGCATTGTCTGGTAGAGGCCTGCCGTTGGCGCTCCTCCTGGTGGCATTGCTCGCGGCTACGGGTTGCGGGCGCGGCGAGCCGAAACGCCCGGGGAGAGACAGCGCTGCGGAGACGACCACGCCCGCCTTCGCCTCCACGGCGCCGGCTACACCTGTCTGTCCCAGTTCCCGTTCCGGGGGAGACTGCTCGACACCGTTTCCGATCGCTCCGTCGCCTATTGGCCGCACGGCTGGAATTACGCTGGGACCAACGATCCGCTCAGCGCAGGCCTTCGCCAGGCTAGAAATGCTTCAGGACGGCTTCGAGGTCATTCCGCTGGCTGCGTATGGCAATGACGAGATTGTGACGGGGCGCGTGAAACGGCGGCCGCACGATCCCAACGACACTCTCACGTATGAGCTCTGGAATCCCGCAACCGGCGAAACGAAGCTCGCGTGGCGCGGAGTTCCACAGCGACAGGACGATGTCCAGGATGTGTACGGTGACTGGCTCCTCACAGTTAGGTATGGGCTCAGTCTGCCATTCGAGAACTGGCAACTGATTCTCAGGAACCTCAAGACAGGCCAGCAGCTACAGGTTGCTCAAAGCGACCCTAACGTGGTCAGGATCCCGGGCTTGGCCGTACGCCTGCCGAATGGCTTCGCGCCCACCGCATCGATGTCGGGACCGCTGGTCGTGTGGCCAGAATTCGTTCTTAACCGCGACGGTGATCCTGTAAAGCGGATTCAGCTATACAACATCGACGACGGGACAACACGCACGCTGGCAAGCGTAGACGCTCGAGTCGAGGACCTCTGGCAAACATCCATCGCTGGCGCCAGGGTTGCGTGGGCGCACCGGTCAACACCGGCCGGTAGCCAGGAGCTGGTAGTGCTCGACCTGCGTACCGGGGTAACGGAGACGTACCGGGTTGGCGGTGAGATCTATCAGTGTGCACTCTCGGGGGATGGACGCTATCTGGCGTGGGACGATAGCTACACGGCCAAGTATGCGCTCGACCTTCACACCGGAGAGCGAGTGCAGTACGCGAGTGATGAGGGCTGGGGCACATTCAGGAGCGGCCACTACGTCTCCTGGCAACCAAAGCAGCCCGGAGGATACGGGGGGTTCTATGATTTTGCCAACAAGGAGATTCGTCTGTTGCCGATGTTCAGTGAGGCCAAGGATCAAATTGTTGTTAACCACGCGACAGTAATGGGGGATTGGTTTGTCTGGCAGGAGCTGCACGCGCCGATCGACCCCAATAAGCTGGGCCCGCCAGATATTTCTGGCTCCTACTTCTATTTTGTCAAGCTGAGGCCTTGACCCCAGCTCCACTCGCTCCCGTCGATCGCTACCTCAACCTCTTCGTTTATCCCTGTGACACGCCCCGTCCGGGGCCAGCCAGCGTAAACTGCGCTCATGGAACTCGAACTCACCGGGAAAACAGTGCTGATCACGGGCGGCAGCGAAGGCATCGGCAAGGCTGCCGCTCTCGAATTCGCCCGCGAGGGCGCCCGCGTGGCCATCTGCGCTCGCCGCGAGGATGTCCTCGAAGCTGCCGCCGGCGAAATTCGCGCCGCTACCGGCCGCCAGGTGGTCGCTATCGTCGCCGACGTTTCAACCCTCGAAGGCTGCAACGCATTCGTTCAGCAG
Source organism: Tepidiformaceae bacterium (assembly GCA_039917655.1). GTDB lineage: Bacteria > Chloroflexota > Dehalococcoidia > Tepidiformales > Tepidiformaceae > PNKC01. The sequence continues at coordinate 2,026 of JBDSJC010000087.1, read as the reverse complement.
GCCGTGGCCCAGCTCGGCGGCGCAGACATCCTCGTCAACAACGCCGGGCGCTCCGCTGGTCTCCCGTTCGACGCCCTCCCCGACGCCGACTGGATGCCCGACATCGACCTCAAACTGATGGCCGCCGTGCGCTGCAGCCAGGCCGCAATCCCCTTCATGAAGCAGGCCGACGGCGGTCGGATCATCAACATCACCCATGTCGGCGGGAAAGCGCCGGGTGCGGGGACGCTCCCCAGCTCCGTCAGCCGAGCGGCCGGCATCGCCTTGACCAAGGCGATGAGCAAGGACCTTGCGAAAGACAACATCCTCGTCAACACGATCTGCGTTGGCCTTATCAAGAGCGCCCAGATCGAACGCGCGGCCCGTGGGCGCAACCCCGACGCCACGCTGGACGAGGCCTATGCCCGCATGGGCGGGGCTATTCCGTTGGGACGCATCGGCGAATCCCGCGAAGTGGCCGCAATGATCGCTTTCCTCGCTTCATCCCTCGGCGCGTACATTACCGGCGCCTCAATTAACATCGACGGCGGCATGGCAGCGACCGTCTAACCTGATCTGAGCCGCGGCCCACAGGGAGAGAATCCTACCCGGCCCCAGGCTTCACCCACAGCCGGGCGCGGCCCCATCGTTACGGCTTCCATAACGACCGACTCCTTCAACCACAACTCAATCACAACGAACACACACAGGAGACCTCTCACATGGAAATGCGACCTCTAGGACGCACCGGAGTCAAAGTCAGCAGCCTCTGCCTGGGCTGCATGATGTTCGGCGGAAAGACGAACCCCCAGGATTCGTACGCGATCATCGACCGCGGTTTGGACGCGGGGATCAACTTCCTCGACACCGCCAACGTCTATAGCATCGGTAAGAGCGAAGAGGTGACCGGCGAGGCGCTGAAGCGCAACGGCAAGCGCAACAGCACCGTGCTCGCGACGAAGGTCCACGGCGTCATGGGCCCGGGCGAAAACGAAAACGGGAACAGCCGCCGCCACATCATCGAGCAGTGCGAGCAGAGCCTTCGCCGCCTGCAAACCGACTGGATCGACCTCTACCAGATTCACCGCCCGCAGTCCGACATCCCAATCGACGAAACCTTGCGCGCGATGGACGACCTGATCCGCTCCGGCAAGGTGCGCTACATCGGAGCCAGTACGTTTGGCGCCTGGCAGCTGGTCGAATCGTTCTGGGTTTCGAAGGAACTCGGGCTGAACCGCTTCATCTGCGAGCAGCCGCCCTACCACATCCTCGACCGCCGGATCGAACGCGAACTGGTCCCCATGGCGCAGACGTACGGCATGGCCATCATCCCCTGGAGCCCACTCGCCGGGGGCATGCTCACGGGCAAGTACCATCGCGGCGAGGACCCGCCGGAGGACTCGCGCTGGGCGTCCTACGCCACCAACCCGATACAACGCCGCCGCATGAACGACCGCATCTACGATGCCCTTGAAGCCCTGGAACCGATCGTCCAGGCGAAGGGCGTCTCGATGTCCCAGTTCGCGCTCGCCTGGGCGGCCGCACAGCCCGGCGTCACCAGCCCGATTATCGGCCCCCGCACGATGGAGCAGCTCGAAGACAACCTGAAAGCCGCCGAAGTGACGATCACGGACGAAGACCGCAAAGCCGTCGACCACATCGTCCGCCCTGGAACGCACATCTCGCCCTACTACGAAGCCGACTTCGGGCCCCACCCCTACCGCGTCTGAGCGATTGACACGCTTACCCACCGACGGATAGCGTCGCCGCACCAATCCAGTGCGCGGGCGGACAGTGCATCGCCCGCGCGAGGAGTAGCCCGTGCCCGAACTGACCGGCGGCGAGGCCGTCTACGAATCGCTCCGCGCGCTCGGCGTTGAGCACGTCTTTGGCATCGTCAGCGTCCACAACATCCCGATCTACGACGCGATCTTTCGCGGCGGCGGGATAACTGCGGTATCCGTGCGCCACGAACAGGGCGCCGTTCACGCCGCAGACGGCTACGCCCGTGCGACCGGCAAGCTCGGGGTTGCGATCACCAGCACCG
>JBDSJC010000086.1:0-2674 GCA_039917655.1 Tepidiformaceae bacterium | reverse complement strand
TGTTCTGGAGCATCGGCTCGATCAGGGCCACCGGCTTCGAGGTTGGGTGGTCCTCGTTCCGGGCCGGCGTCTGCACTTCGAACACCGAGGAGGCGCTGTTGCCGCCGTACCAGCCGTTGGAGCCACGACCGCGGCGGCCGGAGTAGCCGGGCTTGTAACCGAAGAGGATCGGCTCGTGCCGGTAGTGGTAGTCCGAGTGGCCAGGGACGAGCTTGGACTTCACCCCGACGAGCGTCTGGTGAAGGCGCCAGCCCTGTGCCAGGAAGGCGCGGCCGAAAGTCACGGAGCCGGGTCCAGCCGGGTGGGCGATGTAGAGCGCGGCGCCGGGTGCGAGCGAATCGTTGACCGCGGCGAAGGACGCTTCGAGCAGAGAGGCGATCCCGTCGGGGTCGTCGTTCTGGATCGTCAGCTTCTTCTTCGTGCCACCGGTGTAGGAGACGCCGTAAGGCGGGTCGGTCCACATGCAGGCTGCGAGCTGGCCATCCATCACGATCGTCACATCGTGTGGGTTGGTGGCGTCGCCGCAGAGGATGCGGTGAGGGCCGAGGAGCCAGAGGTCGCCGGGTTGAGTGATGGGCTCCTCGGGCAGGGGAGGGACGGCGTCCGGGTCCGTGAGGCCGCCCTCGTTGGCGAGCGAGTCGAGCAGCTTCTGGAGGTCGCGGTCGGCGAAACCCAACAGGTCGACATCGCGGCCGTCTGCACGTAACGAAGCTAGCAGCGCCGCGAGTTCGTCCTCTTCCCACTCGCCCCACGAGCCGTTATCGCGCAGGGCGCGCTCCTTCGCTAACTCTTCGCTCATCTCCACGACGATCGCCGGGATCTCAGTCCAGCCAAGACGCACCGCCGCACGGAAGCGCATGTTGCCGCCAGCTATGTCGCCGTTGGTGCGGGCGATGACTGGACGCATCCAGAGGAACTCGGGGTCCACTTCGATCGAGCGGCAGAGGTTTTCGAAGCGCTCGTCCTTGATCGTGCGCGGATTCCAGGGAGCTGGCCTCAGCCGGGCCACGGGGACGAGTTCTACTCGGGAACTACTGTCGTCAGGAAACACAAGAGCGCCGTCCTTTCGGTACGGCGCTCCGGGCGCTCGAGGGAACCATTTGCCACGTGTATAGTAACACGCTCCACCACCCCCGTTGTGATGGATGGCAGCTATAGTGGTGCCGACAACACCGGGAGGACGAACCATGTACGGGACAATCGGTATCTTCAAAATTCAGCCTGGGAGCGAGTCCGCCGCGGCCGACTACTTCAATAGCTGGTGGCGTGACCGCGCACCGAACGTCGACGGTGCGATCGCGGGCTCAATCCATCGCAATGGCGCTAATCCCAGCGAGTTGATCCTCTCGGCAGTGTTCGAGAGCAAAGAAGCGTACGAAGCGAACGCCGCAAGCCCGGAGCAGGACAAATGGTATCAGGGCCTGCGCGCACTCCTTGCCGCCGACCCGCGCTGGATGGATGGCGACGTCCTCGGCTGTAATCACGTCTAGCAGTTCGAGCGAGGGCACATCGGTCGGAGGGACCGAAGGAGAGAAGCGCGCGATGGCAGAAGAATCCGTAGTTGCGATTGCGGGGCAGGGCCGGGGCTACTCGATTGGACAGACGCACTTTGAGGTGCGCGCCTTGAGCGAGCAGCTGGGCGGGGCTTTCAGCTTGCTCGAATTCGAAGGGCCAGAAGGGGCATGGACCGTTCCGCATATTCACCAGCATGGAAGGGAGTCGTTTTACGTCCTGGCCGGGGAGTTTGCTTTCCTCCTTGGCAACGAGGAGCGGTCGCTGAAGCCGGGTGATTTCATCTCGATCTCCCCCGGAACCATCCATATGATTCGAGCTGGCGTGTCGGGTGGTCGGCTTCTGTGCTTCACCCCAGCTGGACTCGAACGAATGTTTATCGAGATGAGCGCCCTCGGACCGCAGGCCCTTGCAGATCCTGAGATTCGGCGGGGCCTGTCGGAACGACACGATTCCGTTCCCAGTTCCAGCTAAAATCGCCAATTGCCCATTCGAATCCTGCGGGCGGCGAATTCGGACAACGAATCCGAGGCCCCCGAGGTAGCAAACGTCGAAACTTGGAGGATCGCACATCAACCCGGGCGAGCGAATACTGGGATTGGTGTCTTCTCGCCGACGACCTTTAGCCCAACTCGCTCAGTTCCCGCTGAGGCGAAGATCACCGAGAACGTTTCGAGGTCCAGCGTACCTCTGCTTCTGCCAAGGCCTCGAAGTTCTCGTACATCGCAGGGCCCACCTCCGCCTGAATACCTTTGACGACGCCCTTCACGCGGTTCCAGATAACACCGATCGCGAGCCAGTCGAAAAGGAGATCTTCATTGATGAGATCGTGCTTGTGCAGGGTGCCCAGGGTCTCGTAGAAACCGAGGACGGTACTCAGCTTCAGCGCTTCGACGCTACCCTGAGGATACTTGGCCTTAAATTGCGCGTAGTCGGGAATGAAGGCGTCGCTACGCACCCATCCCCCAGCTTCACCGACACCCTGAACTGCGTGGAGCCCGGCGAGTTCAACCAGCAGCATGGCATCATCGTGGCTTGGCTTCGACATTGCATCTCCTCGTTCGACGACAGGATTATTCTTTGGCGGAGTGTACTCCACGTTGTCAACGTCCGAGGTCACTATCAAGCCATAGTGTCCGCGTCGGGTCGCCGTTCTTGCGGG
>JBDSJC010000085.1:0-3065 GCA_039917655.1 Tepidiformaceae bacterium | reverse complement strand
ACGGCGTGGCGCCACGCAGTGGCCATGTACTCCGCGATCCGCTCGGGATGGAACACTGTGCGGGCGTACTTGGTGATTGGCGTCATCAGGGCCAGTTGGTCGAGGTTCTGTAGAGGGAGCCGATCCTCATCGCGCAGCGGGCTTCGGCCGCCGATACAGATCAAGGGCACGGCATCCATCCACGCGTTCGCGACTCCAGTGACGGCGTTGGCGACGCCCGGCCCGGCTGTGACGATGGCTACACCCGGCCGGCCGGTTGTGCGGGCGAAGCCGTCCGCCATGTGCGCCGCGGCCGCTTCGTGCCGGGTGTCGATCAGCCGCAGGCCATGCTCATGGCAAGCCTGAAAGATCGGATCGAGGTGACCCCCCGAAAGAGCGAACACTTCGCGAACGCCCTGTTGTTCGAGGGCGCGGATGACCATTTCTCCACCGGCGACCGTTCCCATTTCACTTCACCTCCGAATGGCTTGCCGGTCGGGGCCGCGCGTACGAACTCCGCCGCTCCTGCGAGTGCACCGTGTCGCCGACAATCCGCATCAGAGTTATCGGCCGAGGGAGCGTCGCATACGGCTTAACGGGCCACTCAACGGGGCCCAACGGGCCGTAGCGCATCCAACGCCTCACGCGTCAGGCGTTGCACTTCGATCGCCGGAATTTCGAGCGGGTGGCGGGCGTGCTGGAAGCCGCACTGAAACTGGCCGATCAGATACCGGAAGTAGAACCCGAGCCAGCCCATCTCGCGGACCTGGCAGAGGTGATGCGCCTCGTGCGCGATGAGCGCCAGACCGCGGGGCGTCGATGGGTCGAATTTTCCCTGCCGAAAACAGACGAACGGGGCGATAGTGGTTGCGCTCACGCCCAACATTGCGGGAATCCAGCGGCCGGGCGCGGTGGTCGCTGCGCGGAACCGCCGCAAGTCCTGTTCGGGGACAAAGGCGGAGAGGCGGTCGATCGTTTCGGGCGTAAGGCGCATCGCTTGCGTAGCGTACTTCGCAGCCCGGAAAACGGAAACGCTGGCGCGTCAGCGAGGGGTGGGGAGGGCTGCCTGGTCGACGTGGTAGATCGCGTAGTCGCCGGAGCGGAAGACTTCGCCCACGCCCGGGATTTTCGCCAATTTGGCGAGGCCCGCCGGTGTGCCCCAGGCAACCTCCTCGGTGCCAACGACGATGTAACTTACGTTGTACTTCCGCAGGTAGGCGGCTGCCACCTCGACTGAAGGATCGCGGAAGAAGCGCGCGGTCGCCGCGCGGCGCTCCTGGATGAGGTTGGTGTAGTCCGTGCGCTGTTGAATCTGGTGCCAATCCCAGCCGATGACGGCAGGGAGTCCGGTGTATTCCGAGATGCGTCCCGTCCAGTGGTAGAGGGGGCCAACAGCTTCGACGATCACGGGGCTGCCTTGAACGTTTGCGCGCAGCCAGCGGATCAGAGGCTCGTCGTCTTCGAGCCTGATCTGACGGTCGTTGGCGGGATTTTCGTCACCGAGATCCTCCGGATATTGCGCTGACTTGAGGAAGGCGAGGCCATCGAGTGTGGGCGAAAGGGCGGCGAAGCGCTGGTTCTGGCGGGCCGCAGTGCCGGACCAGAGGAAGATGCTGCTGGCAAAGAGCAGGAGGCCAAGAGTGGTCGCCGCCGACCAGGCCGCCAGGCGGCGTCCGGGCCGGGGGAAGGCGCGCGATTCCCGCACCTCCCAGAGCGCGCTCATCGCGTACCAGGCGCCGAAGCCGCTGGCCAGCGCGAAGCACTGCCACGCCTGGAGCGAGAACTTGAAGACGGTGTTCATGCGCACGATGTCGTTTTTCAACGTGACGACGTCGGTACCGGCGGCGATGCCGAACCCGAGGACGAAGAGGGCCGTGGCGAGTGTCCGCGGCACGTTCTTTTCGGAGGCGCGAAGTTCGAGCCAGAGCAGGTTGAGGAGGAAAATGAGGATCAGCGAAGCGAGGGCGAGCGTGGTCAGACCGAAGGTCCAGGTGAAGGCCGCGAGCCCAGTCCCGAACACCGCCAGGGCGGCCAGTTCCCAGCGCCCATTGACGGCGGCGAGCACGGGGTTGCGGCCGTGTTCGAACTTGCGTTCGGCGAGGATTTCGCGGTAGCGCACGGCGATGAAGAGCACTGCAATGGCGATGAAGATGCCGTACTGCACGAAGAACTGATGGGCCCGCGTGGTCTCGGGGGCGCGGATGCCGCCCGGGTCGAAGGTCTCGAAGTGTGCCGTGTAGGGCGCGAAAACCACCACCGCGACGAGTCCGGCGACCGCCAGGTGCGCGATCGCCGTCCAGAACCGGGTCTGCCAGCGCCCGGGCGCGAGGAATTGGCCGACCGGGATGGCGGCTGCGGCGATCAGGGCGGCTGTCGGGAAGTCCCAGGTATGTACTGTCCGCACGAGGCCGACGGCGAGCCCGATGAACGCCGCCAGCACCCAGGTGCGAGCGGTCAAACCTGCCTGAACGGTGACCGTGTAGGCCACCGCGAGGGCGATCACCAGTCCGAAGAAGGGTACGCCCATCAGGTGCGGGTGAAGGTCGGCGAAGAGTAGCGACCAGAATGGGAACTCGGTGATATCGAACTGGCCGAAGTGGACGCGCGAGCTGCGCCACCAGTCGAACGGCGGCAGGCTGGCGCCGTGCACGAGGAACTGCCAGAGGCCACCAACGATGCCAACCGCGCCGCCGACCACCGGCGTCCCGGAAGCGGTGCCCCAGGTATTGACGGCCTGAAAGCGTTCGATCGTTTGGTGAGCGCCGTCCAGGTTGGCCATAAATGTGAGGAGGATCGCGCCGAAGACGCCGGCGGCGACCGCCGGGCGCCGCCAACTGCGAGTAGCCTCGGTGGCGCCCGTGCGCGCTTTTGCCGCCAGCCCGACGAGGTTGTGGACGGTGGCGAAGGCGACGCTGACGCCCAGCGCGGCGAAGGTCGGGATGCCCAGGTTGAACGCCACTTCAGGCAGCAGCTTGAGGGCGCGGATGGGCACAGAGAGGAAGAACCAGCCCATGTAGTAGTAGTTCATCGAGCCGCCCGCGAACCAGGGGTCGTAGGGCGGCATGGTTGTGGACCGGGTGACGGCG
>JBDSJC010000084.1:0-12894 GCA_039917655.1 Tepidiformaceae bacterium | reverse complement strand
GGCCATCACGGTTGCCCGCGTTCCTCCTCGCGGTTGGCCTCGCCAGCCTGCTGACGGCGGCCTTCGGCGCTTTCGCGTGGGTGGCATCGTCCTCGGACTTCAACTGGACAATGGGCGGCGGCCACATGGGCGGGATGATGGGCGGCGGACGCAACTCGTCCGGCGATGCGGCACGGCAGGGCGCCCTGGCCGAAACGATCGCCATCGAGAACTTCGCCTACGCTCCCGGCAACCTCCAGATACCGGTGGGCGGCAAGGTGACCTGGATCAACCGGGACAGCGCCCCCCACTCCGCCACCGATTCAGGCGGCGCCTGGGACACGGGAGTACTGGCGAAGGGTGAGAGCAAGACAGTGACCTTCGGGAGCAGGGGTACGTTCGACTACTACTGCAGCGTTCATCCGAACATGAAGGCACGGCTCGCGGTGCAGTGAGCCCCGCTGCGCGCCCGGCGCCCGGGACCACAACGCGGTAAAAGCCTCTCGCAAACCGGCGCTCTGAGCGGGGATCATGGCTTGCGAGCGAAAACGGTGACGCCGCGTGTCTCGAACTCCTTTGCGTCTGACTCGTGCTTGCTGCCAGAGAACACATCGACCTCGTTCGACATGACCACATCCACGAAGCCCACGAGTGCGAGGATCTGCCGCCACTCTGCATCCAGCAGAGCACCGGCAATTCAGCCACTCCAGAGATCGATGTCGTCCTTCGCCTCTTGCGGGACCTCCCGATGGACGAGGATGTCGCCCACCTGTAGCCGGCCACCAGGTTTCAAGACACGGAACATCTCGCGGAAGACCGCCTGCTTGTCCGGACAGAGGTTGATCACGCCGTTGCTGATAACGACGTCCGCGGCGTTGTCATCAACCGGAAGGCTTTCCGCGTAGCCCTCCCGGATATCGACGTTCGTCAGACCCATCTGGCGGACGCCGGCGGCGGCCTTCTCTCGCATCTCCGCAGTCATGTCCACGGCGATAACCCGGCCCGATCCGCCAACCTGCTGGGCGGCGATCAACGTATCGAAGCCAGCCCCGCACCCGAGATCGACCACGATCTCCCCGTGCTGGAGGTCGCCGAATAGGAAAGGGTTCCCCATCCCGGCGAAAGAGGCGACCGTGCCCGGTGGAAGCGTCCGCACTACCTCGTCCGCGTAGCCCAGCATCCTGGCCAGCGGTTCTCCCGTGTGGAAGTGGAACCCCAACGCTGGATTGACCGCCACATCCCGGTATTTCGCGGAGATGCGGGCACGCAACTCTTCGCGATCGACTACGGCGACACCTATCTGGGTGCTCATGTTGTCCTCCTCAGAATGTGATGACGCGGTCCGCCATCGCCATCTCTTCGGCGGCAGCCTTCGGGTTGCCGAATTCGGCCTTGTACGGGAGCAGATCGGCTTCAGTCACCCCACGGGCGACGGCGCAGCCTCCTCAGACATGTACCTCGGCGCCGCCGGCGACCACCTTCTGCATCAGCTCGGTGAGTTTTGGGACAGCGACTCCCTGGATAGCGTTGGCTATGCCCTCCTTCATAAGGAGTGCGGCATCGCCGACGAGCAGGATTTTTGCGGTGAAGCCCGCCTCCAGCGCGCCGTTCGCGAAGTGAAAGGGGAAGGTTGCACGGGTGGGATCGTCGGGACCATGCGTCCCGACGTAGAGCATCGTGGTCACAGGGGTTCTCCAGTTCTATGCGGATTGGCGTGGATAATGCGGTCGAGATTAGGTTCGCACGGAGTCTGCCTCCTTCCCTGGCCGCGCATGCCGACCTGGCGTTCCCCAAGTACCACGGTCTCCGTTGGCGGCAACGGTGTCCGCTTCCCGGCCTTGACCCACCATCTGATCCGTCATCGCGCCACCTCGTATCCCGCCGCTTCCCAGGCCTCAATGCCGCCATTCAAATTGGTAAGAGGGGCAAACCCCAGCCGTTCGAGAAGCGACAGTCCGGTTGCGGCGCGCTCCCCATGGCCGCAATACGTGACGACCGGACGGCCCCTGGGGATCTCCGCCGAGCGCCGTTCCAGCTCGCCGAGCGGGATGTGGAGCGAACCAGCGATGTGGCCTTCCTCGAACTCGTTTCGCTCGCGCACATCCACCAGGACCGCCGCTCCCGAGGCGAGAGAGCGGACCTCGCCGGTGTCCGCCAGTTGGGCCCTCACGACCGGCAATCCAGCCTCGAACCACGCCCGCATGCCGCCGTCGAGCACACCCGCGAACCGCTCGTAGCCGACCAGCAGGCATTCATCCAGGACGCGCTCGAGCGGTTCGTCGCCGAGCACGAAGAGCAGGGGAACGTCCTCCGGAACGAGCCAGCCGAGCCAGGTCGCGAACGAGTCACGGAATGTGTTGCTCATCGACTCCGGGACGTGTCCAGCCATGAAGTCCGCTTGCGGCCGGAGATCAATGACGCGTGCATCGCCGCGAAGCCGGTCGAAATCGGCGGCTGACAGTCTCGGCGGCGGTGGGATGGTCGCCCGCAACCTCGCGCCATGCTGATTGACCGGCCTCAAGCGGAAGAAGTAGCTCGGCGCCGCCGGAAACGTCGTTGGGAACCATCTCGCGAACGCGTCCTCGCTCTGCTTGCGGAGAAGCTCGTTGGTTCGACGCTCAAAACCGAGTGTCGATGTGCGTTCACCGCTGGCTCCGGCCGAGCAGAACGAGCCTCCGCCATGGGTGGGCAGAAGGACGGTCTCGTCGGGGAGGTCCTGGAAGGCGCTCTGGATTGTGTGGAACTGGGCGCGCGTGAGGGTATCAGTCATTTCCGGCGTTATGAGGTCCGTCCGGGCTGCGCCACCCACGAGAAGGGAACCCCCACTGAACAGGGCCGGCGGGTGGCCGTCCCTGCGCATGACGTAGCTTGAATGCTCGGGAGTGTGGCCGGGGCTCGCGACGGTGGTCATGGTAGCGCCCGCCAGCGGGATCTCGTCGCCGGCGCCAAGGGGGCGGTGAGGAAAATGAGCCTCTGCTCCGGCTGGCACGAAGAGCTCGGCGCCTGTCGCTGCCCGGATCTCCAGCGCTCCGGAGACGAAGTCGGCGTGCAAGTGCGTCTCGAAGACGTGTGTGATCTTCCAGGCTTTCGCTTCTGCCGCCTGAAGATAGCGGCGGACACTCCGGTCGGGGTCGATGAGCCCAGCCTCACCGTTGCCGAGGCCAACCAGGTAAGAGCTGTTGCCCAACCCTTCGTGGACGAACGGGACGATGTTCATGAACTCACCTCAGCCGCGGAAACTCCGCGGCGCATTGTAATTGCGGCAACGATACCTGACAGGGCCGTCAGCGCGGCCACGATCTGAATTGCCGGGCCAAAGCCCAGGATGTCGGCAAGGGCGCCGCCGACCAGCGCGCCGGCCATTGCTCCACAGTCCCGCCAGAAGCGGTACACGCCGATCGTCGTTGCACGCTCGAGCGGATGGACCGCGTCACCGATAGCGGCGAGCAGCGTCGGGTAAACCATCGCCGTCCCCAGTCCCAAAGCGGCGACGGAGAGGAGCCAGGACAAATACGAATTGGCGACTCCCACAGCTGAGAGCGCGAGCCCCTGAAGGAGCATGCCGCCGACGATCAACGGTGTCCTGCCCGCGAAATCGCTCGCCCAACCGGTGACCAGCTGCAGGCCACCCCAGGTGAGGGGGTAGACCGCGGACAGTGCCGCCACGCGGTCCAGGCTCAGTCCATGGCTAACAAAGAAGAGCGGGAAGATGCCCCAGGCGAGGCCATCGTTGAAGTTATTTGCGAAACCGGCCTGGCTGGCCCCAAAGAGGTATGGCCGCCGCCACGTGGTCTCCGCGAAGCTTCGGCGAAGCGAAGGAGCTGGGCCGGCAGTGCGCGTGTGCGCCGCGCTCTCGGCCCGCAGGAACGGGGCGGTGTCGCGCACGAAAAGGCTGCTCAAACCCAGCCCGAAGGCGGCAAAGACGATCCCCAGGTAGAACGGCTCGGGGCGCAGGCCTTGCGATTCGGCGATGACCCCTGCGAGGAAGGCAGCGGCGGCAACCGACAGGTAGCCTGCGGCTTCGTTGAGCCCCAGCGCCAGTCCACGCCTCCGCGGCCCCGCGAGGTCGATCTTCATGTTGACCGTCATCGACCACGCCAGCCCCTGGTTGACGCCCAACAGTGCATTTGCAGCGACCACCCACCCCCAGGACGGGGCGAAGATGATGATGAACGGTACTGGCACGGCAAACAGCCAGCCGGCGATCAGTACGCGCCGGCGCGTGAACCGTTCCGAAAGGCTCCCGGCGTAGAGGTTGGTGACGGCCTTGGCCAGCCCGAAGGTCGCGATGAACGACACGGCCACGGTCTTCGAGGCGATGCCGAACTCGTCTTTGGCGAGAAGCGGCAGCACCGACCGCTCCAGTCCTACCATCCCGCCGACGAAGGCGTTGATGGCCACGAGCAGCGCGAACTGCCGCCAATTGGCGCGCAGGCCCAACCTTACCCCCGAGATCCCGCCGGGATGGTCTGCCGCTGCCCCAGCTGCGCTCATCGCTCGGCGCCCGACTCGATTGGCAAGTCGCGCTTGAGCCATGCGCTCATCCCGCCTCGCACACTGCATGTTGCTGCTGTGCCGACAACCACTCCGTTGGCACAGAGAGCGGGAGTGAATCGCGGTCCGCCTTGAATGTCGGCAAGGGCACGGTCGCCGACACCAACAGCTCCTCGCGCTTCCAAACGCTTCCGAACGGTCCCGGCCACTGCTGCCACTGTTTCTTCCTCACTGGCTACGTCGTCGCAGAGTCTGGGCTTTCATTCTCGATTTGTCAATAGATATCTTGAACAATCGACAAAGCGAACAATTCTCGCTAAAATCCGGCCATGTCGCATCGTGTCTATAAGCAGCGGCTGTACGGGCAGTTCGCGCGCGTTGCTCAGGCCCTGGCCAGCGAGCGCCGGTTGGAACTGATCGACCTGCTCGCGCAAGCTCCACGCCACGTCGATGCCCTGGCTGCCGAGACGGAGATGTCCGTCGCGAACGTCTCGCAACATCTCCAGGTGCTGCGCGCCGCGAACCTCGTGGAGACCGAACGCGAAGGCACGAAGGTGACCTATCGATTGGCCGGCGATGACGTGCTCAAGCTGTGGCTCACACTTCGCCTGGTGGGCACGGAAAGGCTTCCGGACATCGAGCGGATCGTCCAGCAGTTCGCCGTTTTGGGGCTTGAGGGCGCGACAATCAGCCCCGAGGAACTCGCGACGCAACTGGCTGGCGGCGCCGTCACGCTGATCGATGTGCGCCCGTCACTCGAATACCACAGCGGGCACCTGCCGGGCGCGCTCTCCGTACCACCAGACGAAATGCTCCAGCGATTAAAGGCCCTCCGGCGGGACCGGCCAATTGTGGGCTACTGCCGAGGTGGCTTTTGCCTCTTCGCCGACGAAGCCGTGGCGCTTCTCCGCGGAGAGGGCGTGGAAGCCTATCGCCTCGACGGTGGTTGGCCGGAATGGCTGGCCGCCGGACGTGCGGTCGAACAGGCGGCCGCGGCGCGGTAATGCACACCGTCGCGCATCGGCGGTGGTTCGCTCGGGACCTTCGGGGCGGGCGCAACCGGATGTGGGGGCGGCGGGGGTCCAGTCGATGATGCCGGAGTCGCGCCCTTCGTAGCCGACAGGTTCTTCGTCCAGGGCGTGATCCAGGACTGAGCAGACCCGAATCCTGACCAGGTGCCGGAGCATTCGCGGGTTGTTGGATTCCCCCGGTGGCGCGGCCATCACTCCTCCCGCAACAGTGAGGCGATCTGCGAGCGGCCGGGCGCCGCCGCGGCGACTGCCACCGCTGCCGCGGCCCCGACGGCCGCGCCGCCGAGTAGGAGCTACGTCCCCGTGGACACGAATACCGCGGTTGAGGCAGGGATGATGAAGATGATGCCGAGGAGTTTGACCAGTATCCCCGGTGAAGCTGAGCGGGCGATGAGCAGACCCAACGAAGGCAAGGATGAGCCTGAATTCGAAGCGGACGTGGTACCGTGGTACTGCTTGGGCACTGGCTGGCGGGCGCATGAGGTGTCACGTGAGGCCTGCATTCTGAAAGCGTACCGTTCGGTTCCGAGGCACTGGCCTGTCAAGGTTTTGGGTCGGCCCGCCAGTGCGTTTGTGGCGCAGCCAACGAGAGCTGGCTCCGCGCACTTCGGTGATACCGTAAATTATCCGGGAGAACCGCCAGTGTGGTCCCCGGCTGGCTGAGGGGACAACAAGAGTATGAAGTGGCGGTGGTTAGGGCTTGCAGGCGTGCTCGCGCTCGCAGCGGCGTTCATACTCCTCAATCGCTCTCAGCTTCCCGCTGCGGGCGACGCAGCACGACAGGCCAACCCTTCCTACCTGGTGGCCGCCGCGGCTGTTTCTGTCCTCTACCTGATCAATTACGGGGCGATGTATCGCGCGGCCTACCAGTCAGTCGGTCTGCGATTACCGCTTCGGGAGGCGATCCGCCTGGCCAATTCCGCTCATTTCTTGAACGTGACCGTGAACTCTGGAGGGATGGCCGGCCTGACCGTCTTCCTGCGCGAGGCAGAAGGCCGCGGGCAAGGGCGGGGGCTGGTGGTGTCCGCCTACCTGCTCATCGCCCTCGCCGGTCACCTTGTCTTCGCGGTTGTGCTCGCGTTCGCCCTCGCCGTTGCTGCCAGCGATGGACAGGTCGGGCGGATTGAAGTGCTTGCGGCGGGAGTGTTCGCGATCTACACGCTGTTCTCGCTAGCGCTCGTGGTTGCGGCCGTGCGGAGCCGCGCGGCAGTGCGGTGGCTACACGACAGGCCGGGCGCCGTGAAGGACCAATTGCTCCGCCGTTTCGGCCGAAAGCCGCCCGAGCGCCCCGGCTCCACGGAAGCGGCGGATGAGCTGTACGAAGCCCTGCGTCTGATGATTCGCCGCCCTCGGGCGATCGCCCTGCCCGTCTTCCACGCCTTTCTGGTCGAGGTCGCGGGCGTATCGGCGCTCTGGTTCTGTCTGAAGGCATTCGGAATCGACGCCGGCCTGGAGGAACCGCTCGTGGCCTACGCCATGGGCGTCCTCTTCGGCATCGTTGGCGTCCTCCCGGCTGGCATCGGCTTTGCGGAGGCCGGCCTCGGGCTGGCGCTCACATCCTTCGGCCTGAGTGGAGTTGATGTTGCGCTGACGGTGGTAACGTATCGCCTGTTCGAAGTCTGGATCCCGTTCGCGGCGGGAGGGCTTGCGCTCCAGGCTTCGTTGCGCCGGGCGCGCGCGGCTGAGGCCCAATGACTCCATCCCACGCCCGCGGGCAGCAGCGCCGCCGGCTCCTCGCCGTGGCCTGCTTCGTCCTCGCCTTTGTCAACGTCACTGGCGCGGTCTTCAAAACCGCTCCGGCTCACCACAGCCTCTTTCGTGATGTGCTCGGCGGGTCTGCCCCGGGTGGCCCGCGCTTCCTCCTCATGTTGGCTGGCCTCCTGTTGGTCGCCGCAATCCCCGGTTTGCTCCGCGCCAAGCGGATGGCCGCCCTGATTGCGTTCGTGGCCGCCGCCGCATCGCTGGCCCTGCACCCATTGCGATTGAGCGACCTCGATGGCCCCGGAGCAGCATTCTCCCTCGCGGTCCTCATCGCGATAGCCGTGTCTTTCCGGTTGTTCCCCGCACGGCCGGACCCTGTCCGCCTTCGTCAGGGTTTCTGGTGGCTGTTTGGCGGAGAGGCGTTCGTCTTCGTCGCCGGGTTCATCGGCCTGTACCTCGTGGACAAGGAGTTCGCCCAACCAGCGGACGTGCCCGAGGCCTTGTTGAACGCACTGCGGCTTCTCTTCGTGCTTCCAACCACGACGGTGCAGCCGGTTTCCCGGCACGGGCGACATTTGATCGAGGCGATCCGCGCGCTCTCCCTGGTGGTCCTGGCGATCTCGGCATGGCATTTTGTTCACCCCGTCCTCAACCGCACGCTCGTGCGCCCGAATGAACGCCGGCGTGTCCAGGAGATCCTCGACCGCCACGCCACCTCGGCGCTCGCCCAGTTCCACCTTCTCGAGGATAAGACGTACTTCTTTTCGGAGGACGGGAAGGCGTTCCTGAGCTTTCGGATGGTTGGCGCCACGGCGGTAGTCCTCGGCGAACCACTCGGTCCTCCTGAGTCCGCGCTCAGTGCCGCTCGCGAATTTGTCGAGATGTGTGCGCTCAACGGCTGGCGGTTTGCCTTTCACCAGGTCCGTGGGGAGGGCTCGGAACAACTTGCCCTCCTCGGCCTTCGAAAATTGAAGATTGGCGAGGAGGCGATCATTCCGGTGCAGACGTTCAGCCTCGCTGGCAAGTCTTTCAAACACCTTCGCAACATCAACAACGCCCTCGAACGCGAGGGGTTCGCTGTCCAGGAACTTGCCCAACCGCTCGATGACTCCACAATCGCCGAGCTCCGCGAGGTCTCTGATTTGTGGCTTGCTGATGGCGGTCATCGCGAGCGGACTTTCACTCTCGGTACCTTCGACCCTGACTACCTCCGCGCGACCCGGGTGTTCGTAATCCGTCAGCAGGGCGGGCGGATCGAAGCCTTCGCCAATGTCCTGCCAAGGTACCAATCGGTGGACGGCACGTTCGACTTGATGCGGCGCCGCCCAGACAGTCCCAACGGAGCAATGGACTTCCTCATTCTCCACTTCGTCGAGCTCTGCCGCGCAGAAGGCTGCGAAGGGCTGAATCTCGGCCTTGCCCCCCTGGCCAACGTGGAGGGCGGCGGGCCGATCGCCGTCGCGCTTCGCTTGATGTACGAACGGGGCAGTGCCGCATTCAACTTCCGGGGGCTGCGCACCTACAAAGACAAGTGGAAGCCGAGGTGGGAGGACCGGTTTCTGGTCTACCGCAGTGAAGTTGACCTTCTGCCCGTGGCGTTGGCGGTGGCGCGAGTCGGCGAAGAACAGAGTCTGGTGGGCCAGTTCGCGAGGACAGGCTTGGAACGCGCGGGACAGCTATTGCGGTCCGCGGGATGATCTTCAGGGTCGTCAGCGCGGGCCGGCTCTGGTGAAGCCCCCGATCCGCGATCTTCCCATCGTGTCGCCTGGGCCGCCGTCCGATTCGGTCGTCGGAGCCGAAACGGACCATCTGAACTCCCGACGGGCAGACTAAGTTCAGCACCTTGCTGGGTCACGCCGCGCGGGTTCCATCGACCGCACGCGATCGTTGTTCACTAGCCGGTAGAGGCCTGGGCCATTGATGGCGTGGTCTACTTCCAACCACGGTAGACCCTTGGGCCGCGCGTGTAGAATAGATGGTGGGTCTTCGGGTCGTTGGCTGACTGTCAGGGGAGCGGCGCGCCCAGCGACCACCCAACGGGCAAGTGGCGCGTCCTCGAACGCCGGCATCCCCGACAGAATTGCGAATCGCGAATCGTGAATCGGCGAATCCACCTAAGGCCGCATGAACACCTGCGGCTCCGCGTCGCTAGCTGAGGGCGTCATCTTGAAGTTCGGGTCGTACTTCTTTAGTTCGCGACGGGCGATGGTCATCTTGTGGACTTCGTCCGGGCCATCGGCGAGGCGCAAGGTGCGCGCGTGTACCCACATCTGAGCCAGCGGGAAATCCTGCGTCACGCCACCCGCGCCGTGCACCTGGATCGCTCGGTCGATGACCTTAAGGGCCATGTTCGGCACCGCCACTTTGATCCCCGAGATCTCTGTAGCCGCTGCCTTGTTGCCGACGGTGTCCATCAGGTGCGCCGTGCGCAAGACATACTCGCGGGCCATGTCGATCTCGATCCGTGACTCGGCGATCCAGTCCTGGATCAGACCTTTCTGCGCCACCAGGGAGCCGAACGTCGAGCGACTCATCGCCCGCTTGATCATCAACTCCAGGGCCCGCTCGGCCACGCCGATCGTGCGCATGCAGTGGTGGATGCGGCCCGGCCCAAGACGCGCCTGCGAGATCGCGAACCCGCCGCCCTCTTCGCCCAGCAGATGGTCGGCCGGTACCCGCGCGTTTTCGAACAGTACCTGCCCGTGACCGCCGCGGTCTTCGTTGCCGAATACGGTCAGCGATCGTTCGACCGTTACGCCGGGCGTGTTTTTGGGGACCACGATCATCGATTGCTGGCGATGCCGCGCCGCCTCCGGGTCCGTCTTCCCCATCACGATCATCACCTTGCAGCGCGGCGCCATGATCCCGGAGGTGAACCACTTGCGGCCGTTGAGGATGTAGTCGTCGCCATCCTTTTCGATGCGCAACGAGATGTTCGTGGCGTCCGAGGAGCCGACTGCCGGCTCTGTCATCGCGAATGCCGAGCGGATTTCGCCGTTCAAGAGCGGCGTTAGCCAGTCTCGACGAATCCCCTCGTTGCCGTACATGTTCAGGATCTCCATGTTGCCCGTGTCCGGGGCCTGGCAGTTCAACACCTCGGAAGAGAACGTCACCTTGCCCAATTGTTCGGAGATCGGGGCATAGTCCAGGTTCGAAAGCTTCGTCCCCGGGTCGCCCTCGCGCAGATGCGGAAGGAACAGGTTCCAGAGGCCACGCTTGCGCGCTTCGGCCTTCAGTTCGTCCAGGATCGGTGGGTACGAATGCTCTCCACCGTCATGGTACTGGCGCTGGTACTCCGTCTCGTTCGGGTAGATGTGTTCGTCCATGAAGCGGTTGATTTCGGCCTGCTGCGCGAGGCCCGCCTCGGTGAATTCGTACGGCATGGTTGGACTCCTTCTGTTTTCCCGTGCTGGTTGCGGGCGCGCGTGGGCGTAATCAGCCTTACGCGGGCCGGTGGGCGGTACAGTGCAACTTTATACGCTGTTCGTCCGTCGCGCCGCTGTCAGCTCGCAGCCTCAGCCGGCGCTTCGAATCGCGGCGCCACCGTCAGCCCAGAGTTCGAATGGTGCACAACGGCGGGTGAGGGAACCTTCGCCAACCGGCGGTTGCAGTTTCGCCGGCCTCCGAACGCGAGTCAGGCTAACTCGTAGCGGGGCGGCTCAACCCACTCCGCGCTCGGCGGGTTCTCCTGGGCGCGAATCTCGGTTCGGCGCTGCTCGGCTTCGAATCGCTTCGCTTGCCTGATCACCACGTCGCGGCGGCGGACGTGCTCGACATCGCGCTGCGCCTTCGCGGCTGACTTCTGCTTCCGCGGTTTCCCGGCGTAGACCTTTAACCGCCCTTCGTGCTCCAACTGCGTGAGATGGCTGCGGACGTTGTTGTCCGCGGCGCGGTGCAGACGCTTATCGATGGCCGGATAGAGCTGCAACATGATGTCCCAGCTGCTGATGGCGCCGCCCCCTTCGAGAACGCCCACGATCTGGCGTTCGCGCAGGTCGCGGTGGTCGATGTACGACTGCAGCCTTTCGCGGGGATCGTGCACCAGTGGGCCATGTCCAGGGCAGATCACCTTCAGGTTCGGCAGCGTGAGCAGCAGCTTGAGCGTCCGCCGGTAGGCCGCCAGGTCGCCCACCGTGGTCGTCGAACTGCCCAGCAGGGTGTCCCCGCTGAAGAGCACGCCTTCGTCCTCCAGGTAGTAGCAGAGCGAATCGACGCTGTGCCCCGGCGTCACGATCACCCGCACTTTCACGCCCGCGCCGAGGTCGATCGTCTGGTTGTCGTTCAGCTTCACCACTCCGTCTTTGGGCAGCTTCCCCTTGAGCAGGGGCGCGCCGTTGCTGGGGATGGCGATTTCGGCTTTGAGCATCTCGCGCGCCCACTTCAGGTTGCCGCTGTGGTCCGAGTGGTGGTGGGTGATTGCGGCGATCCCGATCTCGGCGTGTTCCGTCGCCGCCAGGTACCCGCGCAGCATCCAGCGATAGCGGTCGATCGCTTCGCCAGAATCGATCGTCAACGATTGCCCGCCCGTCGGGCCGACGAGGTAGATGGACGTGAAGTCCGGGTGCATGGGGTTTTCATCCGGCACCTGGATGGCGCGCACGCTTTGGGAAACCTTCATGCGCCGTAGTAGGCACCAGGAGGCCGGGATCAGGCAAGCGCTCGCCGGCTCCGCCTGTAAATAGCGGGGCCGGGCATGTACCCTTGACCAACGCCCTCGTAGCTCAGGGGATAGAGCATCCGGTTTCTACCCGGACGGTCGTGGGTTCGAATCCTACCGAGGGTACCAAAGCCGGATCCGGCTTCCGCTCCGCCTACTTGAACTCGTAGCCACCCTTGACGCCCGGCGGGTTCGGGTCCATGAGCACGTTCACACAGGCTGGCTTGCCGCTATCGAACGCCCGCGCGATCGCCGAGGCGATCTGCTCTGGATGCTCGACGAACTCGCCGTGACCGCCCAACCCCTCAACCACCTTGTCGTACCGCGCATTGTCCCCAAGCAACGTGGCGGGTGTGCGGCCTTCGCCGTATTGAGCCTTCTGACCGACGTAGATCTGGTGCCACGCCCGGTCGTTCCCAATGATCGAGACGACTGGCATCTTGTGACGCACGAACGTATCGAAGTCGAAGCCGTTGAGGCCGAAGGTTCCGTCGCCGTTGACCATCAGCACCTTCTTGTCCGGCGCTGCTACGCTCGCCGCCATGCAGAAGCCTGTGCCCACGCCCAGCGTCCCGAACGGGCCCGGGTCCATCCACTGGCCGGGGTGGTTGATCGGCAACACGCCCGCCGCGATCGCCACGATGTCCCCGCCGTCGCCCACCACGATCGTGTCGTCGTCCACGAACTTCGCGATCTCCTTGCACAAGCGCAGCGGATGGATCGGCATCGAATCCGAGTTCATGAACACCTCGCGCTGGGAGTCCGCTTTGCCTTCATACCCGCGCAACGTCTCCAGCCACTCCTTGTGCTCGCTCTTGCCGATCTCGGCCGTCAACTGGAGCAGCGCCTGGCGGATGTTCGCCTCGATGCCGATCGAAAAGTCCTTGTTTCGGCCGATGTCCCGAGCGTCCATGTCGATCTGGATGATCTGGGCGTCCGGGTTCCAAGCCGGCGACTTGCCGTACTTCAGGCGGAAGTCGATTGGCGTCCCGAGGACCACGATCACGTCGGCCTGTTCGAACGCAGGCTTGC
>JBDSJC010000083.1:0-20359 GCA_039917655.1 Tepidiformaceae bacterium | reverse complement strand
TCGGTAGTCGCCGCTCGCTGGCGTTGGGGGTGAATGTGGCCGTCGTGAATGTCCAGCGTCCAGGACTTACATTGCTCGCTGTCCGAAATCTCCAACGACATGCTCGCCACCAGACCGTCGGCGCGTTCTGGATGGAACGAAAACGCTGGTACGACACGCATCACAAAGTCAGTCGAAACCTCGTGGCCGATGTTCTCCTGGGTGAATCCGGGAGTGTTGTGGCGGCCCCACTCCACAAGGGCTGAGAGAATTGGGCGGACGGTCCAACCCTTCTCGGTCAACGTGTATTCGACGCGCGGCGGCAGCTCCTTGTAGTAGTTGCGGTCCACGAGGCCTTCGGCTTCGAGCCGCTTGAGGCGGTCCGAAAGCACGTTGGGGGACATTCCGGCGCAGCTTTCGAGGATGTCGTTGTAGCGATGGAGCCCGGCCATCAGGTCCCGGAGGATGAGAAGCGTCCACCGATCTCCGAGCACATCCAGGGTCTGAGCGATGACGCAGGGGTGGTTGTAGGTCTTTCGCGCTCCGTCCGACTCTGCGGTCCGATGGGCCATGGGGGCTGCTCCCTGCGCTTTGTAAAGATTTTTACAATCGGTAGCCCTACGGCTATTGACTTCATAGTAGCGGATGCTATTCTCATCCTACAACTGGCGCTACCGAATCGATAGTGCTAGCAGTCATACGAAACAAGCGTAGCCGACTCGCGAAGAGCGAGTCAACCAAGGAGGCACACGCCATGGCAACCCCCACGAGCACCCAACCCAAAGCCGACCACTTTCACCGGTGGCGCCTCGATGAGCCGAACGGCCCGGTGAGCACCGGCGTCTGTAAGGTCTGCGGCACCGCCAAGCAGTTCAAGAACTGGCTCCAGGACGGCGATTTCATCACCAACGAAGAGCACCGCTCCGCGGCTGCCTGAACCGAACGCAACTCCTCCGAAGCGGCCTTCTCCGCTCTGGAACCATCAAAGGCCGTCCCGCACCGCGGGACGGCCTTTCGCGTTGCCCGCTGACTACCAGACCGCCTCCGAGCAAGCGGCCTACACTGGCCTCAATGGCAAACGACCACCCATCCGCACGAGCAGGGGACATGCTTCTCGAACCACCGCTGGCCAAACACGCCGGCGTTGTCCCGGCCGTCGAAGACCGTTCGTACCTGCTCTTCATTGGCGGCTCGATGCTGATGGCGATCGGCGGCGGTTTCGTGCTTGCCGTGCTCCTTTCGCTCGCGCAAGCGGGTAGCTTCGGCCTCGAAGATCGCGTGCCGTGGCTCATCCAGGCGCATGGGTGGGCGCAAGTCCAGGGCTGGGCTGGGCTCTTCGTGGCCGGCATGGGACTGCGCCTGCTGCCACGCTTCGCCGGTCGGAAGCCGCTTGCCCGACGTTTCTCGGTCCCGGTCTTCGTCCTGCTGTTTAGCGGCGTCCTGCTCAGGACGCTTTCCCAGTCACACCGGCCCAACGGCATCACCAACGAACTGTTCCTGGCCGGAGAATTGCTGGCTGCCACCGGGGCCGCGGGCTTCGCCACCCTCGTCGGGCACACGTTGCTCCGCGGACGGCGGGTTGCCGAACCGTGGCTCTGGTTCGCGTCCGCGGGCGCCGCCTGGTGGGGAGCCTGGTCGCTGCTCCTCCTACGCCAGGGGTTGAACGGATTCGACAACCACGCCTACATCCTCGCGGCGACCGATGATGCTACTTCGTGGGCGATCCTTTTGGGCGCGATCGGCAACTTTATCTGGGCAGTGCAGAGCCGGTCCGTGCCGGTCTTCTTCGGGCGAAAGACACCGGCGCTGCGCCGTGCGATCGCTCCCGGTGTCGCCCTGAACGTTGGCGCGTTGGCGATTCTTGCCTCGCCGTGGCTCAGTGACCCAGCCCAACGAGACCGCCTGGCGGCTGCCGGATTCTTACTTTGCGGGGTCGCGTTGATGGTGCTGGCCCCGCTCGCTGGGGCGGTCCGGGGCGAAGCGAAGCGCCTCCGTCCGCGTGCCCGATCGGCAGCGAAGTACGTGCTCGCCGGGAACCGCTTCGCCATGCTCGCCGGGGCACTGCTGATTTGGGCCGGAATCTCAGGCCTGATGTTCGACGGCGAACGCGCGGCCAGTGCGCGTGACGCGGCGCGTCATGCATACGGCCTGGGCCTCGTTACGCTGCTGATCCTCGGAATGGCCCAACTGGTGGCGCCGTTTTTCGCACTGCGGCGGCTCGATGCGCGCGGTACGCCGCTATTGGACCACGCGATCTGGTGGTGCCTGATCTCAGCGGCTGTCCTGCGCGTCGGCACGGGCCTCACCGCGGACGATTGGACGAGCCTCTCCCGGCTGCACGCATCGGCGCTGGCCGGGACGCTCGGCTGGCTCGGACTGGTGCTGTTCGCGGCCACCGTCATTCAGGCGATTCGCAGCGAGCCGCGGCTCAAGGCGCAGCTTGCCGCCACTGCCGACGCCGCTCGCGCGACCCACCGCTGAGACGGCTCTACGGCGCTGTAGTCAGCGGAGTGATGACCGCGAACGCCCACCCCAGCGCCACAGCCGCAGCCAGTGGCCCCGCCAGAAGCTGGCAGACCAGCGGCGGGAACGTCTCGACGGGCGGGCTTTCGAGGTGCGCGGCGAACACCGCGGCGACTCCCGCGTGTTCGCTGCCCATCAGCCAGAAGCGGACGGCTGGCGTGGCGATCGCATTCCGCACCCACTGCGAGCGCGCGCCGCGAACCGTGCTGACGATCAGACGCCCTTCGAGCAGCACCCCGACCAGCGGCGTGCGGCGAATCGTCTTCGATTTGCGGCCGATCGTCTCAACCACCACGAGCCCGGCCGGCACAAGGCCCGGCGAGGCGAGGCCCGCCCGCACCCACGGCTCGACTACCGCGTTCAGGTTCTGGAAGAACTGGGCTTCGAGTTCCCGGGCGGTGAGAGCCATCTCCGAAGTATGGGCGCTAGAGCCCGGCGAGCGCCATCAGTTCGCGCGCGAGCGTTTGACCCAGCCCGGCGCCCGTATCCGCCGACCCCGCCATCTTCGATCGGAAGATGCGCTGGCCGTTCGCCACCAGCCCATGCAGCTTCAGCGTCGAACCGAAGTGCTCGGCGTATGCGCCCGCGGGAAAGCTACAGCCGCCATCGATCGTGGCCAGAAACATTCGCTCAGCGGTCACCGTCTGGCGGAGGACCGGATCGTCCAGCGCTTCCAGCAGCGGTCGCACGGCGGCGTCATTCGCGCGGCATTCGACGGCCAGCACACCCTGCGCTGGCGCGGGCAGGATCTCCTCGAATCCGAAGACATGCGTCGCCCGGCGTTCCAACCCAAGCCTCTTGAGCCCGGCCAGCGCCAGCACAGCTGCGTCGTAGTCGCCGGCGTCCACCTTGGCGATGCGCGTGTCCACGTTGCCGCGAATCAGGACGATCTCTACGTCCGGCCGGATCGCTCGCAGTTGCGCCGTGCGCCGGGCGCTGCTCGTGCCCACCCGCGCCCCGGCGGGCAGGCCGCGAAACGACATCCCGTTGCAGCTCACCAGGGCGTCGCGCGGGTCTTCGCGCAGCGGCACGGCCGCGATGACAAGGCCTGGAGGCCGCTTGGTAGGCAGATCCTTGTAGCTGTGCACGGCCAGGTCCACCGAGCCTTCCAGCAGGGCATCCTGCAGCGCGCTGGTGAACCACCCGATCCCTTCGCCGCTGCTGAGCGCCGACGTTTGGTCGCGGTCGCCCGCGGTCTGAATCTCGACCAGCTCGACCCCGGTCCCGGGGTGCTTTGCGCGAATCAGCTCAGCGACCAGCTTGCTCTGGGCGAGTGCCAGCCGGCTGCCGCGCGTCCCGAGTCGCAGGAGGGTCACGGCGAGGCTGCTTCGCGAAACGCGTCATGGGCCGCCCGCACCGTCTCGTCGATCACCGGCTCGGTGTGAGCGGAGGAGACAAACATCGTTTCGAACTGCGACGGAGGAAGCAAGATCCCCCGCTTAAGCATCGCCCCATGGAAGCGCGCGAACATGGCAGTGTCTGATTCGCGCGCCTCCGCGTAGTTGGCCGGCGACGCCGCCCGCAAAAAAACTGTGAGCATGGAGCCTACGCGAGTGACGCTTGCGGGCACATCGGCGCGTTTGATCGCGGCACGAAAGCCGTTCTCCAGGTACCCGGCAAGTTGCTGGGCACGCTGGTGCGCGCGGCCGTCGGCCAGCGCGTCGAGCATCGCCACGCCAGCGGCCATGACCAACGGGTTGCCGCTCAGCGTCCCCGCCTGATAGACCGGCCCTTCGGGCGCGATCAGCGACATCAGCGCTACAGACCCGCCAAACGCCCCGACCGGCAGCCCGCCGCCAATGATCTTGCCCAGGCAGACGATATCCGCCTCCGGCAGCAATCCCGAGAGCCCGTAGCGCAGGCGGAACCCGGTGATTACCTCGTCGGCGATGAGCAGCGCACCACGCTGGCGCGGTACGCTTTGTAATGCGGTGAGGAAATCAGGCGCCGGCTCGACCAGGCCCATGTTCCCTGCGACCGGCTCGACGATCACCGCAGCTGTGTCGTCCGGGTGCTGTTCGAACCAGTTTTCGAGCGCTGGCACATCGTTGTATGGCAGCACCGCGGTCAGCGTGGCGATCGCTCCAGGCACTCCCGCCGAGTCGCTCAGGCCCATCGTCGCCACCCCGCTCCCGGCTTTCACGAGCAGCCCGTCGCTGTGGCCGTGGTAGCCGCCATCGAACTTCACGATCAGGTCGCGCCCGGTCGCCGCGCGTGCAAGGCGGATCGCGGTCATTGTTGCCTCGGTGCCGGAGTTAACGAAGCGCAGGCGTTCGAGGCCCGTCGCCTCGGTCACGCGGCGGCCCAGTTCCACCTCGCCGAGGGTGAGCGATCCAAACGCCGTCCCGTCGCCAGCAGCGCGCCGCACCGCCTCCACTACCACCGACGGTGCGTGACCGAGGATCAGTGGCCCGAACGCCGCGATGTAATCCACGTAGCGGCCGCCGTCAGCGTCGAACACCAGCGGTCCTTCGCCGCGGACGATTGGGAGAGCGCTGCCGCCCACGGACTGGAACGAGCGTACTGGGCTGTTCACCCCGCCTGGAAAGAGGCTGCTCGCGGCTTCGCGGATGGAGGCGTTACTCATCGCTCAAGACTACCTGATCGCCGCTTTCGAACCGTTCGCGCAAGTAGTGCTCGCGGATCTCGTTGCCCGCTGTTTCGAACGCCGCCCACGCCACTCCCGAATCCACAGCCGTCGCCGATGGTCGCTCCGGTTCCCATAGTGCCGCGTCCCGGCAGAGCGAGACCATCACGCTGCACGGCTCAGGACATGGGATCTGGCCCGCCTGGACTCCGGCGCCGCGCCACAGGGGCTGCTTCACGCAGCGCCCGCAGAGCACAGTCGCGGCCACCTCCCGCGCGTCCTCTGGAAGCGTGACGGCCCGCCCGTAGCGCCCGGTGTGTCGCGCCAGCACGGTCTGCAGCGCGACCACGTCCAGCGTCCCAGCGCGAGTCTGCTCGATGTGCAGCATCGCCAGCGGGTAGACGATATCGAGCGCTTCAGTGAGAGGTAATGCGCGGCTGGAACGCACCTGCCAGCCAGTTCGCATGTTCGCCGCGCCCGGTAACGGCCGGTAGCGGCCCGCGTCGTCGTGGCGCACCCAGTGGCGCAGCGCATCCTCGCTCGGTTCGACCTCGACCTCCGCCCCGACTCCACCCGGGCCGTGAATGACCGCCGTCTCACCCTCGAACTCCACACGCAACTGCCCCAGGCTAAACGTCAGGCGATTCACCACGCCGCCGCATCCCGCACCAGTTCGAGGATGACGTCCGCGACGCCTGGGTGCGTCCCAACGGCTGCGCCGTAGCGCAGCCTGCGTCCAGCGCTCGCCAGCCCACCCAGCTCGTCGGGGATCGTCTGTCCGGCATGCCAGCCATCGGCGATGAAAACCGGCACCACCACCACTTCCGGCGCTGTAGTGAGCGCAAAGACTTCGTCCATCCCCGGCGCTTGATCCAGAAACAGCGTCACCACCTCAACGAACCCGCCGAGCGCCCGCACGTTCTCCGTCTGCTGGTAGATATTCGCCTGCGACTGGCGATTCCGCTCTGTCCCGTGGCCCAACACCGCCAGCGCCTGGTCCGGAGTGGCGCCCGCCTCAAGCGCACGTTGGACGATAGCTTTGGCCAGCGCTGGGTGACTTCCCACGGGATCGGTATAGCGCACTCTCCTTCCGCGCAGACAGGTGACTCGTCCACTCAGGCCCATCTCCCGCGGGATAACCTCATTGGTGAAGTAGCCAGCCGACATGAACACCGGCACCACCGTGACGTCGTTCGAATCGCAGCCGTCCAGTGCCCGAGAAAGCGACGGCTCCTCCTTCCAGAACGCGGTCCGCACCTCGTCGAACAAACTTCGCTCGCGGATCGCCGTCGCGTGGGCGTAGATCGGCGCGCTCGACTCGGCGTTCAGGTGCGAGCCGTGCCCGACCAGCAGCAGCGCGCTCATTCTTCGTCCTTTGGGGCGGCGGTCCGCCCAAGCCGGGCGTCCCGTTCCAGGCGAGCGGCCCCCACGCTCTTCGCCCAATCCGGGCCGATCACCTCCGCGACCCGCTGGCGAATCAGTGAGGCCAGTTTCGGCGAGGCGCCCCCTGTAGAGACAGCCACCGCCAGGTCGCCGTCGCGCAGCGTGGCCGGTGTGAAGAACGTGCTCTCCGCCTGGCGGTCCGCGACCACCACAGGTATGCGCGCCGCCCGCGCCAACCGGCCCACCTCGCGGTTCACCGGGCGAGAATCAGTGCAGGCGAAAACCAGCGCGTAGGGCGCCGAGACTGGCAGGTCATCGGCGGAAAATGCGCGCTCGATCATCGTTACCCATGGCAGGACGCGAATCGAGTTATCAATCACCGGCGCGATCACCACCATCCTGAACTCGGCCTCCGCCAGGGACTTCACCTTGCGCGCGGCCACCTTGCCGCCGCCGACGATCAACGCCGGGCCAGCCTCCAAACGCAGGTCAATCATCATTCCCACTTCAGCACCCGCCGAGTGGCCTCGACCAGGGCATCGAGGCCCGGCTCGTCCGCCTCGGCATCCACGCGCCCGAACACGTTGCGGACCGCCGCGCTCGTGCGAGACCCGATGGAGACAAGCTTCGCCTTCTCCGGAAGCGTTGCGACTCCTAACGCTTCGGCCAGGTTGCGGGCCGTGGAGGCGCTGGTGAAGGTAATCGCGTCGGCAGCCAGCACCTGGCGGCAGCGCTCGCCGTCCAGCGGTTCGAGGAGCGTCTCGTAGGCCGCAAGCTGCTCGATGTGCGCGCCTCGTTTCCGCAGCGATTGCGCGAGCCGGTCATCGGTCAAGTTGGAAACGGGCAGCAGGATGCGCGCGGCGGAAACCCGCGGCAGGCTCTCGCCGAGCGCTTCGGATGTCGCCCTTGCAGGTTGGAAATCGGGCAGAACGCCATGACGAGCGAGCCGCTCCGCCGTCGCTTCGCCAACCGCCGCGATCTGCGTGGTACTCAGCGAGCGCGTGTCCCGCCCGCCCAGGGCCAGCGCCGCGAAGAAGGCATCCACGCCGTTCGGGCTGCTGAACGCGATCCAATCCCATTGGGATGCAACCCGTTCGTCATTCCTGATGTTCTCCGGGAGGAGCTTCACGCGTAGCACCGGCGCCTCCACGACGTAGGCGCCGAGGGCTTCGAACCGGGCGGACAGCTCGCTGCTCTGGGCCCGAGCCCGCGTCACAACGATGCGCTTGCCCGCCAGCGGCCCCGGTTCGAACCATGCCAACTCCTCGGCGAGGGCCGCCACCGGCCCAATCACGGTCACCACCGGCGATTCCAGCCGGGCCTCCGCCGCTAGCCCGGCGATGCTGCCGACCGTGCCGCGAAGCACCCGTTTGTCGGCGCGCGTCCCCCAGCGGATGCAGGCCACAGGTGTTTCGGTGGGCTTACCGGCGGCCAGCAGGCGTTCCATGTTTTCCCAAAGGGACGAAACGCCCATCAAGATGACGAGCGTGTCCGCGCGCGCCGCGGCCTCCCAATCCACGGCATTTCCACTCTCGCCCGCGTCGTTGCCCGTGATTACGAGGAAGTTGGATGCCAGCCCGCGGTGGGTCACCGGGATGCCCGCGTAGGCAGGCGCTGCCAGCGCGGAGGAGATGCCCGGCACGATCGTGAAGGCCACGCCGGCCGACCGGCAGGCCAGCGCCTCCTCGCTCCCGCGTCCGAAGACGAACGGGTCGCCGCCTTTCAGACGCACCACCGCCTTCCCGGTGCGCGCCTGTTCGACCAGCGCGGCGCTGATCGCCTCCTGCGTCATCTGGTGGCGGCCCGAGCGCTTGCCCACGTAAACCAACTCAGCCTCTGCCCGCACGTCGCGCAGCAGAGAAGGCGCGGCCAGCGCGTCGTACAACACAACGTCCGCCGCGGCCAGGGCCCGCGCCCCAGCAACGGTCAGCAGCCCGGGGTCGCCCGGCCCCGCACCCACGATCCAAACGTGTCCTCGATCACTCTGTCTACGATCATTCATTGTCGTGCAGGAGATTGTCGCACCCGCAGCGCCCGGTTGCTCATGCCAGCTGCTCCAGTATCGATTCGGCGTCGGCGCGCAGACAGGTGAACATCGGCGTGTCGCGATGGGTATAGAGACTCGCTTCGGTGTAGCGCAGGCGCCCCACCAGGTCCACGAACTCCTGGGGATAGTCCGAATCGAAGGAGACCACGAACTCCTGGTCATCGATGCCGTAGCTGTAGCTCGTGTTGATCCGAACGCCTTTGAAAGGAGCTGCAGCGGCGATGTGCTCGTCCATCATCCCCTGGCGGGCATGCGGACTGAGGTTGTACCAGGCGCGCGTTTTGACGAATGGATAGATGAACAGGTATTTACCCTGCCCTGGCAACATCTCCACGCCGTGGTTCGAGCCCTCGATGCGGTTCACGTATTGCGAGCGTTTCTGCATCGAAAGAAAGCTGTGGACGGACTCCAGGTATGCCCCGAATAGCGACCGGTTGATGTCTGCCTGGAGCGCCTGGAAGCACGCCGGGTCGTTGGAGATCGACCAGACCATGAAGTCGCAGTCTCCGCGCAGGCCGACCGTCGAGTAGGTGCGGACGATGACGTCATCCGACTCCGACCACCGCCTCAATAGTCCCAGAAAGGCCCGTTCGGCCTGCTCCTTTTCGTTGAAGGGGAGTCGTCGAAAGGCCGGGTCCAGGCGGTAGAAGGCGTAGCGCATGAATTGCCGTTCGTTGTGGTCAGCTTCCCGCTGGTTGACCTGGCCACTGGGGTCCAGGTCAACGCTTGGACCACGGCGGGGAGGCGAAGTTGGGACTGTGGATTCGCTGTTCATGGCTACCTCAGGTTGGTCTAGAGATCGAAGTTAGCGGCGTACCGCTGCTGAATCGCCGCGTAGTCAGCGGCTGAGAGCGGCGCCGCCCGATCGACGGCCGCGAACTCTCGCAATCCGGCTTCGTCGTAGATATTTGGGAGCACCGAGGCGACCGCAGGTTCGTGGAGGATGAACTGCAGGGCAGCCTGTCCCATGGTCCGGCCTTTCGTCAGGAAGGCCAATTGCTCGACCTTGGCGAGGCCGTCTTCCATGAACGCTTTGCGACGCTCGTTCGTCGTCACCCGCCAGTTCCGGTGGTCGCCTGGCTCAAAGACCGTGTCCTTTTGGACGCTGCCATCGAGCAGCCCCGAGGCGTGGGGTATGCGCGCGACGACCGATACCCCCTGCTCACGGGCCACGGGAAAGATGGCTGCCCCGATCCCCTGCTCCAACAGGTTGTAGATCACCTGCGGCGGGGCCTGCCGATGACGGACGCTTTCGATCCCTTCGTCTGCCTGGCGCAGATCGAAGGCGGGCCCCAGTGCGGTCCCGTACGCACGAATCAGCCCCTCCTCTTTCGCGCGCTCAAGCTCTTCCCACAGGTCGTCTTGCTGGATCGCATCGAGCCGCGGGTTGTGGAGCTGGTAGAGGTCGATACGGTCCGTGCCAAGGCGCTTGAGCGAATGTTCGAGGGCGAACCGCATGTACTTTGGAGACCAATCGTGGGGCCGTTCTCGCTGGCCTGGACTCTCCGCGTGGTTGTAGATGTCGTAGCCGAATTTCGATCCAATGACGATCTGGTCGCGGACGTCACCGAGCGCTTCGTGGAGAATCGTTTCGGCGTCGCCGTTGGCGTACGTATCGGCAGTGTCGAAGAACGTGATACCAAGGTCGAACGCTTCGCGGAGGAGGCGGATGCCCATCTGGCGGTCGCGCACGCCCCACCATGTGGTCCCGACCGTCCACACGCCGAAGCCGACCTCGGATACGGTGAGCGGCGTGCCCTTCATCTGGCGGTATTTCATCAGCTCACCCCTTCGCGCATGGTATTGGGGTTGAGACCACGCGAGACGCACCATGCCTCGTAAGCGACGGGCGAAATCTCGGACGGCTTGATTTCGCTGCGGCCGCCCCAGAAGACGTTGGTGTAACTCACCGGTATGCCGAGGCCCTCGAGGTGCGAATCGATCGCGGCCTTGTGGCGTAGAAGCAGATCTTTGTCCATCCCGTGGGCGACGGCCATGACGTTGACGTTGCCGAATTCCGGGCCGCCTTCGCGCCAGTAGGCGTGCGTCAGAATGTGGTGCCGGCCAACTTCCTGGCCTGCTTCGAGTTCGCGGCCCGCGGGGACGGCCCAGTGAAAGAGCGCGTTGTAGCGCGGCACGCGTTCGCCCGTGGCCAACGGCTTGACGTGCTCGAGGAAAGTTGAGAAGCGGCCGATCACGGCCCGCCGGTCGAGCGATTCGGCGACCTCGCAGAACTCTTCGAACGATACCCCCGCTTCGGCGGCGCGCGCCCTCCAGAGATCGTTCGTGATCTCGGCCGCCTTGAAGTCCCGCTTGAGGACTTCAAGGATGCGCCACTCGCGTTGAGTCAACTGCGCCAGCGTGGGGAAGCTCACAGCGGCTGCCGCGGCGGCGCGTGAACCGGGGTCGATCTCACGGCGGCGGGTGTGCCCCACGCCAAGGACGAACAGGCACTTTGCGGGCATGAGCCGGTAGGACGTGGCGCCGATCCACGCGGCGAGATAGTCGGCATGCCGAACCATCGAGAATCCCTGCGGCACCTTCAGCGTCGTCCAGAGGCGGTAACGCGAGCCCGGGGTGTCGCCATCGGTCGTGCGGATGACGACGTGGCCCGAAAACGGATCCTCCTGAAAAAGGAGGTCGAAGGCGGCCTGTAGCCGGTCTGCTGGCACTTCCCATGCCACGAGGGCGCCCGGCGCGAGGTTGGTGGCGAGCAGCGTTTGGCGGACGCGGCGGATCACGCCTGCTTCGAGCATCGCCCGCACCCGCGCGATCACGATCTCAACGGCCACTCCGCTGCGTTCCGCAATCTCTCCAAGCGGGTCCCGCACGAAACCCTGGATGCGGTCTTCCGAAACCACGAGGATCGCCCGATTGACTGGGTCTTCGATTTCAATGGGTGCGATGCTTGTTGTCATCGGGCAACGTCCTCTGATGATTTAGTGGGCCTGAACAGCGCCACAAAGCGGTCTGTGAGGCGCGCGTCTGCCGATTCGCGCAGTCTCTGGGTGGGCAGGTGGAAGAGCTGATTCACCAGTGCATGGGTGAGGCTGTCGATGACCTCCGCCGGAACTTCGGGATGGAGTCGCCGGGCGCGGGCAACCTCCGCTTGCCGAACCTCTTCCACGCTTCGCCGGAACGTCCCGACTGTTGACGAGGAGTCCTCGTCCGCCAGCGCCAACCTCCGCTGGAGGATGGTCTGTAAACGTGCCCGAAGCTCAGCGCGGCGGGCGTGGGAATGACTCGCTGGCGTCTCGTTGCGCTCCATTTCGGCGATGTCGATCACGCGTACCGCAGGCTTTCCGCCGAGGTTCCTTGGCGTCCCGAGGTCGATCATGAGGGTCTTGACGGGTGGCAGGCCGGTCTCGATGTCGAGTTCTGAAGCACCCGAACCAAGGCACGCCACCAGCACATCGGAAGCGCGGGCCCCTTTCAACTCCGCGAGCGGGTGGAACTCGTACCGCTCAGCGTCGAACCACGCGCCTTCCGGACGGGTACGCGACACCATCACCACGGATTCGAACCCCAGATGTCTCGCCCGGACGGCGACCGCGCGCGCCGTAACCCCTGCGCCCAACACGAGAATACGCCCCGTTGGCGGCGTTCCCGTGAGACGAAGCGCCCGGTCTAACAAGTGACCGGAGTGCGCTTGGAAGGCGGTCTCGGCTCGAAGATCGCGTGCCGAGGCGATCGCGATCGATGCGTGGCGGCTGATCGAGGGGGCCGAGGAGGCGAGCGCCTTTCGCACCTGACCAAGGATCTCGCTCTCACCGAGGACGACGGAATGCAGGCCCGCCGCAACCTCGGCCAAGTGGGAGATGGCGGCGAACCCTGAGAGCCGCAACGGCGCGCCACACTGGCACTGCGCAAGGTGGTACGCCTCTATCCGCTGGCAGCTTGAAACTACCGCGGCGGGGCCCGGGTGTGCGGCGGCCTCGGCGGCGACAAATTGGAGTTCGCCGCGAGAGGCGCTGGCAACGCTCCAACTACAGGCGAAGAATGTTTCCAAATCGTCCAAAGATCTCAATTCGTCTCCGTAGCAGAGAGATTTGAAGGATATAGTGGATTTATCGCACAATTTCGCGCGGCTGCCAAGCGGCCCACGGGCGTCGAACGCGAAAAGCCCATCGGGCGAACACCCGCGCGAGCAAATCTCCCCGCCGGGCTATACTCCGGGGCATGGAACCTACCGTGCCCGCGGGCATCAACTACGAAGGCGTCTCCAAGTACTTCGCCGAGCACGTGCCCGGTGGCGCGTCCTCCCTGACGATTTCGCTGATCAGCGGGGGGCGTTCGAACCTCACCTATAAGGTGTCATCGCCCGAAACGTCTTGGGTGCTGCGCCGGCCGCCGCTTGGCCATGTGCTCCCTACGGCGCACGACATGGGGCGAGAGTTCCGCGTCCTCTCCGCCCTTGCCGAGACAGATGTGCCGGCGCCCCGGACGATTGCGCTCTGCGAAGATTTGAATGTGAACGGCGCCCCGTTCTACGTGATGGAGTACCGCGAAGGCGTGATCATCGCTGAGTCGATCCCAGACGGCTACGCGACAACCTTCGAGGAGCGCGCGGCGATGTGCCGGGGCCTTGTCGAAACGCTGGTCAAGCTCCACGCAGTGGATTACAACGCTGTCGGGCTCGGTGATTTCGGCCGGCCGGAAGGTTATCTTGAACGCCAGGTGCGCCGCTGGAGCGAACAGTGGGGCCGCTCCGAGACGCGTCCGATCCCGGAGATTCAGGAGGTCATTCGCCGCCTGAAGAACGCGATCCCCGATTCTCCATCGCCGACGATCGTGCACGGCGACTACCGCCTCGGGAACATGATGCTCGCCGCGGACGACCCGGGCCGTGTGGTCGCTGTCCTCGATTGGGAGATGTGCACCCTCGGAGACCCGCTCTCGGACCTCGGCTACACGCTCGGCTACTGGGGTGAACCGGGCGACGACCCGGACTACAACCTCGCCCGGCCCACCTCCTCGGTGACCACGGCGCCGGGCTTTTTCACTCGCGCCGAGCTCGTTCAGTATTACGGAAAGCTGAGCGGCCGTGACGTGAGCGACATCGAGTTCTACCAGGTGCTCGCGTTTTACAAGCTGGCCGTAATTACCGAGGGGATCCACGCCCGCTTCCTCGCCGGGGAGACGGTCGGTGAGGGGTTCGAAGGCTATGGCGAGCGCACCGAAAACCTCGTCCGCTTCGCCCTGCAGACGGCCGACGCGGCGGCGGACCCCAGGCTCCGCGGCGTCACGTAAAACGGCTGCCGGTGGAGTACGCCCCCGCGCGGTAAGCTGTTCCCGGCCGCCACGAGTAGGGTCGCCAGAGGAGTATCCATGCAGATCGGCGTCGTGTTCCCCCAAAGTGAGATCGGTAACGATCCCTCAGTCATCCGGGACTTTGCGCAGGCCGCCGAAGGCCTCGGCTATTCTCACCTGCTCGCCTACGACCATGTGCTCGGGGCGCACCCGGACCGCGAGCCGCGGCTCACCGGCCCGTACACTCACGAAACTTCGTTCCATGAGCCGTTCGTGTTGTTTGGCTACCTCGCCGGTGTGACCAAGACGCTCGGCCTGGTAACCGGCATCATCATCCTCCCCCAACGGCAGACCGCGCTGGTTGCAAAGCAGGCGGCGGAGATCGATATCCTCTCTGGCGGGCGGCTTCGGCTGGGCATCGGCACCGGCTGGAACTACGTGGAGTACGACGCGCTCGGCGAAGATTTTCACAACCGGGGTAAGCGCCAGGAAGAGCAGGTAGAGGTGCTGCGCAAGCTCTGGGGCGAAGAGTTGGTCGATTACACCGGCCAGTGGCACCGCATCGACCGGGCGAGCATCAAGCCGCTCCCCGGCCGCCAGATCCCGATCTGGTTCGGCGGCTCCGATGAGCGCGTGATGAAGCGGGCGGCGCGTATCGGCGATGGCATGATCCCGCAGTTCGCCCCCAATGATGCCGGAAAAGCGGCTCTCGCCCGCCTGGACGAATACCTCGCCGAGAACGGCCGCGACCGCTCCTCCTTCGGGATCGAAGCCCAGGTCAGCCTTTCGGCGGGCGAAGACAAGTGGGCCGCCCACGCTCAATCCTGGCGCGACCTCGGCGCCGATTACATCTGCGTGCGCACGATGAACGCCGGCCTTATCAGCCCACAGGACCACATCGAGGCGATCAAGCGCTACAAGGCCGAGGTCGGCTGAACTGTCCCTCGTTTAGGGGCCGCCCCTCCTGTAAGCATCCACACAACTGGTCGATGGCAGTGTATCTGTTGCGGAAATGAAACTTCGTTGGTCGCTTGTTGACAGCGGCGTAGTGGTCACGGCCGCACCATGGGAGAACGGTCAGATCCGATGCCGCGTTGCCTTCTCTGCGCGTTGCCGGACTCTTAAAACCAACATCCGGCGGGGGCCGTCCGCCGACCAGGAGAACAAATGGCAACCATCGAAAAGTCGATAGACGTAAACGTCCCGGTGCGCTCGGTTTACAACCAGTGGACGCAGTTCGAAGAGTTCCCACAGTTCATGGAAGGCGTCGAATCCGTGGAACAGATGGGCGAGAAGCAGCTGCACTGGTGTGCGAAGATCGCTGGCAAGACCGAAGAGTGGGACGCCGAGATCTCCGAGCAGATCCCAGACAAGCGCGTGGCATGGCGCAGCACAACCGGCGCTGACCATGCCGGTGTGGTCACCTTTCACTTCCTCGAGGCCGAAAAGACGCGGGTGACGCTCCAGATGGACTACGGTCCGGAAGGATTTGTGGAAACCATCGGCGACAAGCTGGGCTTCGTCTCCCGTCGCGTCGAAGGCGACCTTGGCCGCTTCAAGGAGTATATCGAGGAGCGCGGCGCAGAGAGTGGCGCCTGGCGAGGAGAGATCAAGCACAGCTCCGACGAGTAATGCCTGGCTTCGGGTAGACAAGCTTACTCCCCGAGCGACCTCGAAGGGCGCCCCATGGGCGCCCTTTTGGACGTGCGCCGCACGCTGACGGACAAGCGGCGTGGCCAAGGTGCGCGCCTGCCTGCAGGATCCTCAGACCGTCAGGTCCGTGGCGTTGGGTCACCACGCTTCACCGGCTTGTGGCCCCAGAGACTGCCCGATTCGTACTGCTGCACCTGCCAGGTACAGTCGTCCACTTCACGCGCGCCCCAGCCATACTCCACGCCGAATCCGGAGGGGTTGGCCATGTAGAACGAGACCATCTCATCGTTGCTGTGGCGGCCCATGGTCACCAGCAACTGCGCCACGCCCTCTTGCACTGAGTCGTAGGTGCGGCCCACGTCGTTGATCGAATCGCGTTGGAGCATGAAGTGGTTGATCCGCTTTTTCGGATTCGCCAACTGCACGAAGGCGATGCTGTGATGCCGCGGGTTGCAGTGCAAGAACCCGAGAGAGCCGATCGACCCAGCGACGTAGTCGCTCACTTTCATCCCCAGCATGGATGTGTAGAACTCCATCGCCCGCGCCATGTCCGAAGTCGCTAACACCAGGTGACCGAGCCCCTGGGGGCCAGCAACGAACCCGCTATCGCCGGTTGTGGACGCAGCCCCGCCCATCTCTGGCCCGTGAAAAACCTCGACTGCGTGGCCGTCCGGGTCAGCGAACGAGATCAGCCCGGCCGCGTGACGGCGCTCCGCAGTCTCACGCGAGCCGTGCGTAACGGTTACGCCCGCAGCTTCGAGGCGCGCTGCGATCGCCTCCATCTCCGGCGCGCTCTCGGTCTGCCAGCCGATGTAGGCGACGTCGTCGCGAGCGTCTTCGTGGAGGGTGAAGCGATGGTGGTGGTCATCCATGCCGAGCAGCAGGTCGCCGTTACCGCGGCCCTCGACGGCGCGAAGGCCAAGCACCGTTTCCGCGTAACCGCGCCACGCATCCACATCCTTCACACCCAATCCCAAGTACCCCAGTTGACTGACAGCTGCCATCGAGCGACTCCGTGCGGAAGATGCGGCTACTTTACACCGCCGCAAGACGAAGATGTTTACTGGCAATGCGGAATAACGCGGTCGAGTTACCCGCAGGCTCGCCTGTTCCCGCAGAATCGGGCTATGCCGCTCAGTGCCTGGAGCCCCCGGCTAGACGGCCAACGGCTCCGCAGGCTTGCGGAGACGTCCCGCAGCCTCCTCCATATCGTTGTAAAGCTTGTCGGCTTCGGCCTGCGAAAGCGCGGCCTCCAGCGCGGGGACGAAGAACTCTTCTTCCTTTGCGAAGTGCGAGCCAACCAGGGCGTAGAGTCCAAAGAGCAGCCGCCTGGCGTCAGTGATCTGGGCGCCGGATGGCCCCGAAGGGGGTATGGCGCCCAGAAGTGCTGCCAGTTCCTCGGTCAGGTTTTTCACCTCAACGTGCTCGCGGGCCATTGTGGCCGTAGCACCGGGAGCCTTCATCGCCCTCTCCACCGCAGGGTAGAGGACCTCGTCCTCGGCCATAGCGTGGATGAGCAGGTGATCGGCCAGGAATTCGACGTTCGGGACGATCTGCTCACGGAGAAGGCGCGCATTATTGCCGGTGATCCCTTCAGCCGTGGTGCGAAGTTGGTCTACGTGGGGAAAGAGTTCCTTGTGTTCGTCGTGCAGGGACTGCATCTTGCTGGGCATGGGTTCCCTCCTCGAAACTGCGAAGTATTGACTCCAGTATCCGCCTCCGCGGGGCCCCTCGCATTGACTTTGGTCACAATCGGCAACCACGGAAGAATCCCGGCGCGCGCGAGGTGCGGACGGTTCGCTACTGTGAGCCGCCTCCATTGCTCGCCGCCTAACCCGGTCGCCGAGCCATCCTGTAGACTCGCATTCGCATCTGAAGCCGAGGATACCGATGACCGTTCACCCCTTTCCCGCGCGTCCATGACAGCCGAACGTGGCGGCGAGTACCAGGGAGCGAAGCCCGTCGCCTGCCTTGTTGTCGTCGTCATTCACCTTCATCCCGAGAGGCCGGAATACAAGCGGCGCCTTCCCCGTAGGCTCAGCGCAAGGCCGAGGAGAAGCATAGATCCAGCCCAGAGCCATGTTGACGGCGACGCGTCTCGCGAAACCGCCCACGCCCACCCGAACACCTCTTGGCCTTGCCTTCGACCGAATATAGTCGCCAGGACGAAATAGAACCCGGGTACCGCCGGGGCGGCCTGCGAACCGAGGGCGGCACGTCCGGCCAAGTACAAACCCGAGAATCCGAGCAAGTTCCGGCCCGCGCTTAGCGTCAACTCGCTATCCCCGAATGCCCATAAGCAAACACAGGCCCCCACACCGATCATCGCGGCCCCGGCCGCGTAGCAGTTGTCCAGGAGCAAAATTGGACGACAGGCCACGGCATCCAATTCCGACTCACCGGAGGCGATCCCGATGGCGGTCCCCACGACGACGATCATGGGCGAGAGCAACACCAGAGGAATCCCGAGCCCGCCGCTGTTGGTGAGCGCGGGAAGCGGGACCGAGGCATCGCCCGATAGACCGACGACGGCCACAAAGATCGCCAAATTCACGATGGCTGTTCGCCAGCGCCTGGCCTTGAGCCACAAGCTCATCCGAAGCCGTTCGCGGGTGCAGGCTCAACGTCACACGCGTGCCACGCCGCTGCGTTTTGGGCGAACCACTGAGCCTGTTTCGCGGCCGGCAGGGCGCACGCTCTCGTGGCCTCTTGAAAGTCTCGCGGCGAAAATTGGCTTTCCACAGCTTCGGTGGGTGACCCCGCCGAGAGGCTCAGGAATGCGACCAAGACGGCGTAAGCGCGTCCCCCCAGATGCGGAGCTCGCCCTGTCTCCCGATCCGGGCAGGCTGGCGGCTCGCCGACAACCGCGACCGAGAATGATGCGACAATATTGCCCTTCGCCGACCGTGCGGGAATTCGGAAGGACCTGAATCCCTCGGGTAGGGGCTCGCGCCGTTGTTCCGTGAAGCCTGCGGGGATGGGAACGCCGATTGGACCCCAATACGCGGCCAGCGAATCGGCCACTGCGTGCACAGCGCTGCTTTGACTGCTGTTTTCCGGCCAAAGGCAGATGACCACGGGGCTCGCTCCGGAGCACTGAAGATCGCTCTTTGACCGGCTCTGCACAGGCTTGTATCCGAGATCGTTCACGAGGCTCGCCGCAAGTGGGACAACGATAGCCACGGGAAGCAGCGAAAGCACAACCGAAAGCACGCGCCGCTGCCGGAGCGGCCAGCTCAACGCCACGACGCTCCCGGCTATGACGCCGACCGCAAGAAGCAGTGGGGCTTGGAGCGTGGATGGGTCCAGTTCTTCGTGCAGCCGACAACACTCACTCCAGGTTCCTGACAAGTGGCGGACCCACGGCGGATCAACCGCCGGTGTGCCGATCATCCAAAGGAAAGGTAAGAGGAGCGCAGCCGGAACCGCCGCGACCGCGCTGACCCGGGTCCCCAGCGCGAACCCGAAGGAGACATGACTGATGAGCACTACCACGGCGACCGCCGACATCCGCCAGTCGGGCTGAACCCAACCACCGGACATATAAATCCGCAGCACTAACGCGGCGGCGAGGGCGAGGATGCCCAGAGCCACCGTCGGGACCAGAGCCTGCACCATCACCGTGGCCGGGGAGCGCACATTCGGGGTCGCTAGAACGCCCCCTCGGCGAAGCCTGCCAGCTTCCCAGGCGGCGCTCGCGGCACAAGTTGGGCCAACGAACGCCAAGGCCCACAGACCAACCGCGGTGACCGGCAGCGGAAGGCCCCCTTGTTCAGCCGCGGATTGCTGGCCGACGAAACGCATCGCCAGGAAGAAGACCAGCGGGGCCGCCCAGACGGCAGAGTTAGTCCGCACGGTGGTTCTCAGTCTCAATGTTCGCCGCCGCCTATCAGACGGAGATAGGCGTCCTCTCCCGGGTGCTTGGAATCGCGAGGCGCCAGATTAAGGAATTGCTCAATGTCGCCTTCAAAAGCGATCCGCCCGCCGCTCAGAACGGCAACGCGTTCGAACGCCATGTTCAGGTCATCCACCTGGTGCGTCGATATCAGGAAAGAG
Source organism: Tepidiformaceae bacterium (assembly GCA_039917655.1). Classification (GTDB taxonomy): domain Bacteria; phylum Chloroflexota; class Dehalococcoidia; order Tepidiformales; family Tepidiformaceae; genus PNKC01. Next base: position 881 of record JBDSJC010000083.1, on the reverse strand, counting down.
ACATCTGGTGCCAGCGCACGAAGGATGAGCCGGAACTGGCTCCTCTGGGCGGGGTCCAACCCCGCTGTAGGCTCGTCCAGAAGCATCACCCGTGGGCGGTGGACCAAGACCTGAGCAAGGCCGACTCGTCTTAGTTGGCCGCCGGACAATGAAGTTACCGTCCGGCCCTCCAACCCGGTGAGCTGCACACTCGCCAAGGCCGGGTCAGCCGCGGCCCAGGCTTCCGCGCGGGACATCCCTTTCAGCCATCCTGCGTATGCCACCTGTTCGCGGGCTGTCAGTCCCGGAATCGGACGCACGACCTGCGGCATCCAGCCAACGTCTGCGCGATAAGCGCTTGTCTGGCGGCGGCCGCGAGGTGTGCGGCCATCCAGCCGGACGGACCCCCGGTTGGGGGTCAACGCGTTGGCGCCGATTCCCAACAGCGTCGACTTGCCGGCGCCGTTAGGTCCCAGCAAGACGCACCGGCCCTCGCCAGTATCAAATGAAAACCGCCGAAAGATCGGAGGGGATCCGCGCCGGTAGCGGAACTCAATATCTTCGAACCGAAGGCCTTTGCTCATCGTTCTCCAGTCAGTTTGCTTGGGTAGTGCCTTACGCGGGAAGGGGCACTAGCTAGTGCCCAACTGCGCAACGGAAATTGCGTAAATCTTCGTCACGCGGCCGTGATACCGCGGTCGTCGGCCGGACGGAGCCGCCGTGTGTGCGCTTTCAGCGCCGGCGAGCCCGCTCGACAAATCCCCTAATTGTTTAACGGCGACTCCTGTAGACTCCCCATCCAAGTTCATCCGCTGGAGGCCGCTTCCATGACCGTTTACCCCTTTCCCGATGGATTCCAGTGGGGCACCGCTACCGCCGCCTACCAGATCGAAGGCGCCTTC
>JBDSJC010000082.1:0-7469 GCA_039917655.1 Tepidiformaceae bacterium | reverse complement strand
TGTAGGTCTTCATGTCCTGCACGATCGCCATCGGTGAGAGCGGTTGGCCAGCCGTCCACGCCGGGCAGACTTCCGTGCAGCGGCCACAGCGGACGCAGGTGTCCGCGTCAAAGAGCTGCTTCCAGGTAAAGTCCTGGAGCTTGCCGGCGCCGAGGCTCTGCCCCTCCTCCATCAGCTTTTCGAAGTCCCCCATTGGGGCGAGATAGAGCTGGGTGGCGGGACGCTTGAGAAAGCCGTTGACTGGTGCGAAGAGGATGTGGCGGAACTTGGTCATCGCCATGAGGGCGAGCAGGGTGAACGCGCCGACGACATGAAACCACCAGACGACCTTGTGAATGTTGAGGGCCGTATTGGGGCTGACGCCGCCGAAGACTTTTGCGAAGAGCCAGCCCGCGGGGGACCAGTAGGACCAGTTTTCGTGGCCTGCCGGGATTTCGTTGCCAGCGATTCGCAGGCCTTCGACGAAGATGCCGGAGAAGAGCACGAGGCCGAGAAGGCCAACGATCAGCCCATCTTCGGCGTCTCGGCGGTCCCAGGTGAGCTTGGCCGGCGGAGCGACGTAGCGGCGGTAAACGGCCATGCCGATGCCGACGAGCCCGATGACGCCGAAGAGGTCGCCAACAAGGCTGTAGCCGAGGTAAACCGGCCCCTTAAGGAAGGCGTGCTCGGCATTCTGGCGGAAGATCAGCGGGAGGTAGTCATCGAGCGCGAGGAGGATGGTGACGATGAAGAGGACGACGAAGCTGGAGTATATGCACCAGTGCATCACGCCGGCGAATTTGTCGTTCTTCACGCGGCTGGTGCCAGCGCCCATGGTAAGCATGTTGGTGAGGCGCGCGCCGATGTTGTTGAGCACGGGCTGGGGCTTGCCCAGGCGCCAGATGCGCAGCCGCTGGACGAATGCGCCAACGATGACTGCGACGCTGATCGCGAAAACGAAATACATCAGCCAGGGGACGTTGACGTTGAAGAAGACTTCGCGCGAAGCGGTTGTGGTACGGGCGGTTTCCAAGGCGGAGATGCCGCCGAGGATTACGAGGGGGATGAGCAGGCCGCCGAGGCTGCCCCGCAACCGGACCGCGCGTGACGGCGTAGCGCCGCGTAGGTCGCGGATGGCCTGGCCGGAGACGTTCTCGGCGGATTGTGGGGCTGAGATGAGCGGCTGATCCATAGGACTGAGGGTTCCTTTGCGCGGTTCGCCACCGTCACAGGCGGTCTGCCCGAATTCTAAGGGTGGCCGGTGGATCGCGCGAACCTTCGGGATGTCCCCCAGCGTAAGCGGGGGTCGCCCCGCCGCGGGGTGAGCTACGAAGCGGACACGGCGGGGTCGCGGGCGGCGACTGCGCCGAGGCAGGAGACCTGCGGCGAGGCCGATGTGGTGGTGGAGGCCAAGGATCTCCAGCGGTCAACTTCGAGTTGAGCTACTGCTGGACCAGCACCACCTGGTTCCCTTCGGGGTCAGCCATCCAGGCGAGCGTCTGGCCGGTGGGCAGGTCGAACGGCTCGCGCAGGATAGCGCCGCCGAGTGCCACCGCACGGTCCAGCGTTTCGCGCAGCTTCAGCACCTGGACGTAGAGCACCACCCCGGGCGTGGCGCTCGCCCTGATGTGGCCCGTAATCGGCTCGGGTGCGCCGATGCCCGCGCCGATGTTCGCGATCCGCCCCTCTCCGATCTCCCAGTTGAACATTGCGGAGTAAAACTTGCGCGCACCGTCAGGGTCTTTCGCCTGGATCTCCCAATGGACCATGGGCCGGGCCCAGTCTTCTGCCATGGATGTCTCCTTCTGACTTGTGCGGTTCTGCCGCGAGCGAGTCGTTCGAGGCCGCCGACTGTCCGGCCGGCGCGCGCCGTTCGTGCGCCCAATCATAGGGCGAACGCTGGATCACGGGGATTGCATGGTGATTCGTCGTACTGAGCCGGAGAGTCGCCCCGCTTTAGGCTCTTTGCAACGTGCCGATGATCAAATGACACGGCGCGTGCGAGCTGCTTGAACCGGAGAGACGCTTGGACCTGATCTTCCTCGGCCTCCTCATGTTGGTTGTCTGCACCGGGGCCGGCGCCACGGCTGCGCTCCTCTATGCGATCTCGTTGCGCGCGAAGATCGAGGAGTTGGAGGCGGAGGTCGTCGTGCTCGAACTCGAGCGGGCGGACCGTGAAGGGGAGAAGCCGGACCCGTACCACCTGCTTGAAGTGGAGTGGAACCGGCTGAAATCACGCTGGCACCGCCGCGGGGAGCCGTTCGCCCTGGCGCTGGTGGACTTAGGCGACGCTTTGCGTCCCCAGGTCGACCTGCCTCCCGCGGTGATGGCCAAGTCGCTTGCGGCGATCGATGAAGCACGGCGCACCGAAGACTGCGCGTTTCAACTTGACGGGCGGACGGCGGCAGTGCTGCTCGCGGGCAGCTCGACCGACGGCGGATGGGCGTTTGTGGACCGGCTACGGCGTGTCCTGGGGAACGAGCCGGTCACCCACGAGGGCGGAGCGGCTTACGTGGACGCGCGCGTTGGCATCGCCGAATGGACAATTAAGTTGACCGAGCTCGGGGAGCTGATCGATGCCGCCTATCGGGCACGAAAAGACTTCAGCGGGCAGATCTTCGAGCAGCGCGGTGACTTCCTGCCGGGAGGGCGCGGCGCAGCGGTCGATTAAGCCGCCTAAGCAACACTGCTCCCACTCGCTCAGCGACGGCCCTGCCGCCCGAAGTCGCTGAACGATGTGCTAGGATTCGGCGCGGCCTCCGCTCTCACTAACGGGGACAACGGCCGCCACCCCTTTAGCGGAGACACGCCGTGCCCGGACCACTTGATGGGGTCACCATTCTCGACCTGAGCGAATACGTCTGTGGGCCGTATGCGACGAAGCTGCTGGCCGATTTCGGCGCGGACGTGATCAAGGTTGAGCGGCCAGGAGGGGATCCGGGACGAACCCTGGGGCCATTCCCGGGCGGCGATTCGCACCCGGAAAAGAGCGGCACGTTTTTCTACTTCAACACCAACAAGCGCTCGATCGAACTGGATCTGAAGGCCCAAGAGGGCCGTGAGACGTTCCTCGAGCTGGTGGACCGCGCGGATGCGGTCGTCGAAAGCTTTCGGCCGGGAGTACTCGATCGGCTCGGTATCGGCTGGGAAGTGATCCACGCGCGGCGGCCAGACCTGCCGTTGATTTCGATCACCAACTTCGGACAAGACAGCCCCTACCGCGATTACGCCGGATCCGAACTGACGCTCTTCGCGCTGGCAGGCGAGCTGTACACGATGGGGATCGTCGAGCGGGAGCCGGTGACGATGTTCGGGACGGCGTCCCTCGTGGAGTCTGGCTCGGCGGCAGCGGTGGCGACGTTCGCCGCGATCCTGGCGAGCAAACAACAGGGCATCGGCCAGCGCGTTGACTTCGCGATCGCGGACAGCCACTTCCTCGGCGCGGACCGGCGGCATGTGGGAACGATCGTCTTCGAGTTTTCGGGACGCAGAACCCCACGGGCCTCGCACTTCAACCGTCCGGCGCTGACGGGCGTCTATCCCTGCGCGGACGGCTGGGTCGAGTTCTCTGCCGCGGGCGCACGTTTGGACCGCTTCAACCAGATGCTTGGGGAGCCAGATTGGCTGCGCGACCCGAGGTGGTACGAACGAGGCGCCCTACTGGATGCGGACAACGTCGCCGAGCTGGACGCCTATTTCTTCGCCTGGCTGAGCGAACGCACCAAGCGCGAAGTGTGGGCGGCGGCGCGGGCGGCGAAGGTGCTCTGCGGGCCACTCTTTGATGTGGCGGAGATCAGCGCCGACCCGCACTTCCGCGACCGCGGGTTCTGGACGACGGTCAACCACCCAGCGCTGGGCGAGGTGGAGATCCCTGGCCGCCCATTCACCATGCCAAAGAGTCCATGGGCGCTGCGCCGGTCCGCGCCGTTGCTCAACGAACACGGCGACGAGATTCGCGCTGAGCTGGCACAGCCCGCCAACGCGCCAATTCGTACGGAGAGGAGAGAGAGCCCACGGCTTCCGCTCGAAGGGCTGCGCGTCATCGACCTCTGCGTGGTGTGGGCGGGGCCGTTCGCCACGCTGCTGCTGGGCGACCTTGGGGCGGAGGTGTTGAAGGCCGAGAACTCGCATGTGATGCAGCCGATGACGCGGGGCACAATCGCTCGCCCGTCGAAGGAGTTGATCGCGCGCCTCCCACCAGCCGCTGGCGGCTACCCCAACAACGACCCGGGTGCGCGGCCGTGGAACTACAACCCAACCTTCGTACAGCTGTATCGCAACAAGAAGAGCTTCACAGTCGATCTGCGGACGGAAGAGGGGAAAGCGATCTTCGGGCGGGTGGTGGCGCAATCGGACGTGCTGGTGGAGAACAACGCGACTGAGACGCTGGAAGGGCTGGGGATCACCTACGACTGGCTGCGGACGTTCAAGGACGACATCATCATGGTGCGGATCCCGGCGTACGGGTCGACGGGGCCGTACAACCAGGCGAGGGCACTTGGCGTCCACCTCGAAAGCGTGTTGGGGCACACGCTGCTGCGCGGCTACACGGACAGCGACCCATCGGATAACTCGCCGATCTATTCGGGTGACTACTTGGCGGGGGCACAGGCTGCGCTCGCGGTGATGATGGCGGTGTGGCACCGGAACCGCACCGGCGAGGGGCAGCTGGTGGAGATCGGGCAGGCGGAGAACGCCTCGGCGATGCTCGCACAGGCGTTCATGGAGTACGCGCTGAACGGCAAAGTGGCCGACCGGCGCGGCAACCGCTCAGTCTTCGAGCACGCACCAGCGGGGGTCTATCCCTGCGCCGCTGCTGGACCAGCCGCGGAGTGCGGCGACCGGTGGATCGCCCTTACGGTGAGCACGGACGAGCAATGGGTGAGCCTGCGCGCGCTCCTGGGCAGTCCTGACTGGGCGATGGACCTGGCGCTGGAGACGAACGCCGGACGGCTGGCCGCGCACGACGCGATCGACGGGTATCTGAAGCAATGGACCGCGGACTTCGAGGACTACGCGCTGTTCCATCTGCTGCAAGGGGCAGGCATCTCCGCCGCACCGGTGATCGAGGGATCGCGGGCATTTGACGACCCACACGCGGTGGCGCGCGGGCTCTACCAGCCGCAGACCATGCACGGAGGAATCGGTCCGTTCCGCTTCAACACGCCGTTCATGCGCTTTTCCGAGACGCCGCTCACCGTCCGCCAGGCTCCGGTTGCGCTGGGCGAACACAACGACTACGTGTATCGCGAATTGCTGGGCGTGGATGACACGGAGTACGAGCGGCTGGTAGCGGCTGGCCACATCTCGATGGACTTCGACGACTCGATCCTGTAACCCGGGAACCGCCCGGTCCCGCGCGGTGTAGATCGTTCAATACCTCTTGGAGAGCTGGACGATGGCACAGGCAACGGGAGTCTCAATTCAAGGGCGGCGCGTTTGGGCGGGATGGGCAGCGCTCGCAACGATGGGCTCCGTGGTGGTGATTGCTGGCTCGCTGGTGCTGGTCACGCGGGGAGCCGACGGCACGAGGCCCGCGGCCCCTATCCCCAACATCGCCGTGCCGCCGCTGGCGGGAGGCGGCACGATCATTTACGAAGTGACCGGCGTAGGCCTGTTCACCACGGACTCCGCCGGTAAGCCAATTGGCGTGAGCAGCTACGACCAATTGGCCCGCGACGGACAGGTCGCGACAGCTCAGGAGGCCGTGCCTTCGCCCGACGGAAAGACTGTCGCGACGATTGAGCGATTGCCCGATGGCATATGGCTGGCGTTGACGGCCGGGGGCGTGACCAACCGGGTCACGCAGCTCGCGACCTCCGGCGACCCGGCGCTGGTAGCTGGCGGAAAGGGCGCCGCGCGTGCGGTGGAAGGCGTCCCCCTGGTAATGACCTGGACTCCTGACTCTTTGCAACTGGCATTCGGCAGCGTCACTGGCGAGCCGTACTTCCTCACGCCATGCGGGTGGGGCCCACGCCACTGATGAACGGCTATACGGTGACCGGAGGCTACGTGGGCGAACTGGCGTTTTCCCCAGACGGCCGGTACCTGGCCGTTTCCACGTACGCGATGGACCGCAAGAACCACACGGTGCTGATGCTGGACCTCGCCAGCGGGCGCATGATCCGGTTGATCGACGGCTGTCACATCACGTGGTCGCCGGACAGCCGGTACGTGGCGATCCACCGCGACCCCGGTGCTGAATCGGGCGCGTGGGTGGTCTCGGCAACAGACGCAACGAACCGCTGGGCTGTCTCGCGGGAGACACAGGCCTTTCCGCTGACCTGGGTGGAGTAGCGAATCCACCCTGACGCCTCGGAGTTACGGATACGTCTTCGCGGCCAGTTGGAGCTGGGAAAGGCGCATTGAGGGCGAGGGCGTGGCGGAAGCCGGCAACCCGGTCCAGCCGCCACCTGCGGTCGCGGCTCGGATTCAGGCTAGATCAACGGACGAGGCGGCGCAGGCCGCGGAGGACGATCCAGGCCGTGAAGCCACTGGCGAGGATCACCGGGACGAGCGACATGGGGTCGTTGATGCGCTTGAACTCGGCGAAGCCGTCGTGCACTTCTATGAAGCCGAGGGGTGAGGCCGTCAGGCCACCCCCACCGCCCGAGCCTTCGTCGTGCTTCGAACCGTCGCCTTCGTCCTTGGTGTCGCTGCCAGAGCCACCGCCGAAGCCGTAACGCACCTTCGCCACCGGGACGACGGTGACGCCTCCCTTTTCGACAGGGTCGCCGAAGACGGCGCCGGCGCGGGCGTGGAGCCCCAGCCGCGAGGCCAAACCTTCGAGGAAGTTGGAGGCGCGCCCGCTGGCCGCCTGTTCCGCTTCTCGCATCACTCTGCTCATCTCACTGTCCAATGCATCACCCTCCAGGCTCTCGTGCCTTCCAATGTGCGCCTTTCCGACGTGCCCTCGCAAGAGGCTAGTAGACGGTTATACTGCGCGCCAAGCGAACCTTTCCCCAGGAGTTCCCCATGCGTTACACCTTCGAACCCGACGTAGAAGCCTTCCGAGACGAGGTGCGCGACTTCATTGCCGCCGAACTTCCGGCTGCCGGAGGGCCGCGAGGGCGTGGCGGGGCGAACTTCGAAGAGCCCGGCGAAGAGTATTCGGCCACCATGGGTTTCCAGAAAAAACTGGCCCAGCGCGATTGGCTGGCGATGGCCTGGCCAAAGGAGTACGGCGGCGGCGGCGCGAGCCACATGCGTCAGCTCGTTTACAACGAAGAGATGTCCTACGCCGGGGCGCCGCACTACAGCATGGGCATCGCCTGGGTGGGCCCGAGCTTGATGCTCTACGGCACGGACGAACAGAAGCAGCGTTTCATCCCGCGCATCACCGGCGGAGATGACTGGTGGTGCACGCTCTACAGCGAGCCCGGCGCCGGCAGCGACCTTGCGGCCCTGCAGTCCCGCGCCGTCAAGGATGGCGACGACTACATCATCAACGGCCAAAAGATCTGGACGAGCGGCGGACACCTCGCCGACTG
>JBDSJC010000081.1:0-4135 GCA_039917655.1 Tepidiformaceae bacterium | reverse complement strand
GGGTGTTCTGGACCTCGCCGTTGACCGCCACACGGCCCGTGAGGATCAACTCCTCCGCGACGCGGCGCGAGGATACACCCGCGTTCGAGAGGATCTTCTGGAGCCGTTCAACTGCCAACGTCAGACTCCTTTCGGTAGCGCCGCCATGCTGGCGCGGCGCCGAGAATCACGCTCGCAGCGGCGACGGCGCCTACGATCCACAGTATCGAATTTCGGCCTTCCCCGCGATTCTCGGTCGCCTGCGCAAACGCTGGCGACCCCGGGACTGCTGGTGACGTCGATGAGCCACCGGCTTGCTTCGTTGCCGAAGCGGCGGGGGGGAACTCGTTCGGTTGTCCGGGCGTCGGGCGTTGAGTGAGCGCCCAGTTTCCGCCGTCCGGGTCACCGCCGGGCAAGCGGCTGCCCACCGTCTTGCCCGCTGAGGGAGCCCGCGGCGGCGGGTCGAACACGGAATCGTCGTCGCCGAAAGATATCGCGTCCGCCTCCTTGCCATCGGGGGCGATCAGGCGAATCGTGTCGCCGCTGTTGTTCAACCCCGCGCCGATCTCGCCGTCCGCGAGACGGACAACGGCGATGTCTGGGGGCAGCTGCACCGACTTCCCGGCAACCACCAGGTAGCCGCCCGGCGGGATCACGGCCGCGGGCAGCAGGTCGATCTCCACGGCATCGCCGATGCTCCAACCTGTGAGATCGATCGGCTCGGCGCTCGTGTTGACGATCTCAACCCATTCGAAGGGCGAGTCGCGACCGGCCTGCTCGGGGTCGCTGAGAAATTCGGAGAGGCGCAGCCCGAGCGTAACCGTGCTGGCCGCCGTTTCGGCAGCCGCGGCGGACCCGGGCTGTGGCGGGGTGGACTGAGGGGATCGCGGCGTGGACCTGGGCACGGCGGGCGTCTTGGTGGCGGGTGCTGAGCCGCCGTCCGAAGGCTCAGTTGAAGGTGTCGCCGCCACCGTGGCCGGCGCTGGGGGCTCGATCGAGTCGACGAACAGCGCGTCGTCGAAGAACGCCGTGCCCGGGCCGTCCGGGCGAACCGTGAGGCGGACGCGTGCGGAGTGAGCGTCTGGCGGGGCCTGAACGGAGCCCGTGGTAACCGCGGCCCACGTTCCGGAGGTCGACAGGTTGCTATCGACCTGTGAAAGCGCCGTGCCGCTGCCATCGTCGGCCGCGTACCAACTAATCCGGATGAACGCCTCGCCGGGGCCTTCGATGCGTGCATGCGCGGATGCTGCGTACCACCCATCCGGGGTCAGGCCCACCACCTGATAGAGCCACTTGGTGGACGAAGTGCTCGATTCAAGGCTGGCCGCGAACTTGCCACGAAAGGCGTCTTCGGACGTGGCCATGGTCCCGCCGAACTTGCTCCAGCCCACCGGGCGCCCGTCTTCCACGTTCTCGAAGTTGCCGTTTTCGAGGAGACCGCCGAACGCTTCGGCATTTCCCGCGCGAGGACCAGGCGTCGAGGTGGCCGCGACCGTGCGTGTCGCGGCTGGGGTCCGGGTAGCCGTGGCCTCTTTTGGCGGTGTAGGCGAACGAGTAGAAGTAGCCTCTTTCGGCGGAGCCGGAGTGCGGGTCGATGTTGGGGTGCGCGTTGAAGTTGTCGTTTTGGTGGCCGTGCCTGCCGCGGTTGGTCCCCCTGGCACGGATGTGGCCGTGACAGTCTCTCCGGCTGCGGCAGTGGCGGTAGGCGGGACGGCAGTCGCCGTAGGTTGAGGGGTGGGCGTGGGCGTGGCCGTGGGAGCGGGCGCTGATTCGTTCAACGAGGCCAAATCGGCGAGCACCTCACCAGGAGGAGCGGCGCCGTCAAAATCGACTTGAAACACAGCTCTTTCGGTGCCTTCCGGGGCGGTTCCCGATACGGCCACCAGGGCGAACCCAGCGCTGAGGGCGCGGCTGGAGCTGGCCACCCCAAGCTGTGTCTGGAAGGCGTCCAAGAAGACCAGGCTGAGCGTCACGGAAACGTTCGAAGGCCCCGAGGTGAAGATCGATCCCGCGTACGTGGCGCCCCCAGAAGCGGGCACCCGTTGGCGCAAGCGCCCTGTGCCACCGGAGAGTGTGAGCGCCGCTGACGATCCTGAAACAGAGGTGGATGACTGGACCGCGTTCATCCCGATGACCGACCAGCCCTGCGGCGCCCCCGCCCAGTCTTCGAAACCGGCGTTTTCAAGCAGTTGCGCGGCGTTGGCCCGTTGTGCGCCGGGCAGAGTGCCGATCGCCACAAAGGCCAGGCCGAGGACTCCGAGCAGAAGCGTCAGCCGGGCCACAACGGGCGATGCTACAGAAGCCGGGCTGGGGATTCAATCGGCCTGCCCTGGCGGGGCACATAACCGGGTGATGCCGTAGCATTTTTCAACAAAGCGTTTAAGACGCGACTGCCCATCGCAGGCACTCAGGAGTAACACATGATCCGCATCCGGCTTCGCCGTACCGGCAAGAAGCACCGCCCGTCCTACCGCCTGGTGGTGGCCGATAAACCCAACAAGCGCGATGGGGCATTCCTGGAGACCCTTGGGTCCTACGACCCGCACGCTGACCCGCCACTGGTCACAGTGGACGCGGAGAAGACGAAGGCGTGGATCGCTAAGGGCGCGCAACCTTCCGAAGCGGCAGAAAAGATCCTGCGGCGCGCAGGCGTCATTACGACTCCCGCGCCGGTCCGCAAGGTTGTGGCTCCGGCGGCCAAGTCCGCTGCCCCCGCTGTCTCGGCCGCGCCTGTCCCGGCCGTTCCCGCTCCTGTCGCCGCCGCTCCCGCTGCTGAGGCCAAGGCCCCTGAGCCTGTCGTCGCTGAAGCAGCCTCAGAAGCGGACGCAGCGGCGCCAACTGAGGCTGCCCCAGAAACGCCCGAAGCGCCCGCAACAAAAGAGGCCTGATCCATGGCGAGCATGATGTCTGATGTCATTGAGTATTTGGCCAAGGGTCTGGTGGATACGCCGGACGAAGTGAGAGTGACCGAAACCGAAGAGGGCGACCGCGTGGTCGTCCGCCTGGATGTCGCGGAAGGCGACTGGGGCAAAGTCATCGGCAAAGGCGGGCGCATTGCCTCGTCGATGCGCTCGATCATCAAGGTCGCTGCCGTCAAGGAAGATGTGCGTGTTGGCCTGGAGATCGGCGACTGAGCGAGGAAGCCACCCCCGGGCCACGCGCGCCGGAGCGCACAGCGCGCCCCCGGCTTCCGCGCCGGACGAATATTGCCACCACCCCGAAGGAGCCGCGCACCGGCTACACCGCTGTTGGCCGCGTGCTGCGTCCGCACGCCCTCCGCGGCGAGATTCGTGTGTCTCCGTTTTCGCCTACCGCGCGAAATCTCCAGCGAGGGCGGCCTGTCTACGTTGGTGGCGTCCGCCGAGTAGTAATGCGAGCGCGCCTGGACCGCGATGCCTGGATCCTGAAGCTCGAAGGGCTGGAGGACCGGCAAGAGATCGAAGCGCTGCGTGGAGAGCTCCTGGAAACGCCTGACGGCGAAGTTATCCGCGACGACGACGAGTCGTTCTTCGTCCACGAACTGGTTGGTTTGCGCGTTCAAACTGGGGATGGGCGTGAGGTTGGCGTAGTGAGCGACGTCCTGCAATCGGGAGCGGCGGATATTTTCGTGGTAAAGGGGCCCGAGGGCGAATTGTTGGTGCCAGCGATCGCAGACGTGATTTCGAGCATTTCGCTCCGCGACGGGGTGATCATCATTACACCTTTGCCCGGACTGTTGGACGAATCGAAATAACCCATTGAAACCATCTATAGGCCGGACTACACTGGCACGGGCCATGGCGGCGGGGGACTACGACGCGCCGGGGCACCACTACTGCTATGTCGAGGGGGCTTTTTCATGTCCAAAGCTGAGGCGCTTCAATTAGTCGGGGATTGCATTCATCACTGGGTTCTGGAACCCCCGAGAGGCGAACTCACGCCAGGGCGATGTAAGAAGTGCGGCAAGGAAAAGGAATTTACGGGCGAGACGAGCTACCGGATCGGGCGAGGCTCTTCTCACCGCGCGTAGCTCCTCGTCGTCAGGTTGACGCTGGATCGGGCCGCTCCCTACGATGGGGGTGGCCCGAATTCTTTGTGGGGACGTAGCTCATCTGGGAGAGCGCAGCGTTCGCATCGCTGAGGTAAGGGGTTCGAGTCCCCTCGTCTCCACCACAAA
>JBDSJC010000080.1:0-6510 GCA_039917655.1 Tepidiformaceae bacterium | reverse complement strand
AACTATCTGCGCAAGTACAACGTGAGCTACATCGTCGTCGGAACCGAAGAGGTGGCCTGGGGAACAACTGAGGGCCTCGCCAAGATGTCCAGCATCCCTGGCGTTAGCCCGGTCTTCCAGTCCGGTGACTACGCGATCTACCACGTCGATCAATCGGCGCTGCCGACCGCTCGCTGACGGCGCCGCGTTTCAGCTTCCTCCGCCCAGACGTACGCTAGCCAAATGCGACTCTCGCCCGAAACCGTCGAACGTCTCTCCCCCTTTGTACCGGAGCAAGACCTGCGCCGGGTTCGCGCGGTCACCTCCGCGCCCGGCTCGTGGCTCCCCGCGCTCTTCGGGATGAGCGCCACCACCGTCGCCCCATTCGTCTGTTTCCGCGGCGGCAAGTTCGACCCATGCACGCCCCGCGGATTGGCCCTCATAGCCCACGAGGCGCACCACCTCCGGCAGGTGCGAGAGATGGGCTGGTTGGGGTTCTACACGCGTTATTTCTCCGGTCAGTTCCGCTGCGGTTTCCGCCACGCCAGTCATGCGCTCGAAGTGCCGGCGATCGAAGTCCAACGCCTCACGCGTGAGGCGTTGGATGCGCTACGGCCTATTGGGCCCCGTTGAGTGGCCCATTGAGCCGTATACGACGCTCCCTCGCCCGGTAACTCTGATGCAGCTTGTCGGCGAAACGGGGCACCCGCGAAAGCGGCGGAGTACGCGCGGCCCCCGACCGGCAAGCCATTCGGAGGCACTGAAATGGGAACGGTCGCCGGTGGAGAAATGGTCATCCGCGCCCTCGAACAACAGGGCGTGCGCGAAGTGTTCGCTCTTTCGGGGGGTCACCTCGATCCAATCTTCCAGGCTTGCCATGAGCATGGCCTGCGGCTGATCGATACCCGGCACGAAGCTGCCGCGGCGCACATGGCGGACGGCTTCGCCCGTGTAACCGGCCGGCCCGGTGTAGCGATCGTCACAGCCGGACCAGGCGTCGCCAACGCCGTCACCGGGGTCGCGAACGCCTGGATGGACGCCGTTCCGATGATCTGCATCGGCGGCCGCAGCCCGCTGCGCGATGAGGATCGGCTCCCGCTGCAGAACCTGGACCAGGTGGCGCTGATGGCGCCGATCACCAAGTACGCCCGCACAGTGTTCCATCCCGAGCGGATCGCGGAGTACATGGCCACTGCGTGGCGCCACGCCGTGACCGGCCGCCCCGGCCCCGTCTTCCTGGACATCCCTGTGGACATTCTCTATACCCCCGTGGACGAAAACCAAACGACGACGTTCGCACACTTCGTGCCAGAGGGGCGGCCCACCGCGGATGCCGCATCCGTCGATCGAGCACTGGACGCGCTCTGCGAAGCCGAGCGTCCGTGCATTTTCGCGGGCGGCGGCATCGTCTTCTCCGGAGCTCAAGCCGAGCTCCGCGAGTTCGCCGAGTTGACGCGAATCCCCGTATTCATGAACCCCAAGGCTCGTGGCGTCGTCTCGGAAGCTACTGACCTCGGATACGGAAGCCTCGCGCTGGCGGCCCACCCGGTCGCGCACTCCGCTGGTGGTGGCGAACCAGATACGATCCTCATGCTCGGGGCCAGGGTGGGGATGTTCACGGGCTCATCCGGCGACCTCGGCACGCCTTCCGTCATTCCCGCTAATGCGACGCTCATCCAGGTAGACATCGAGCCCGAGGAGATCGGGAGGATTCGAGACGTCCAGATCGGGCTCGTCGGAGACATTCGCGAAACCCTCCGCCTGTTCATCCAGCGCGCCAAGGGGCGCCAGTTCCGCGATCACGAACGTTGGATTGCGGGAATCGGCAAGGCGGCAGATTTCCACCGTTCAATGTTCGACGAAGCGATCGCACAGGACGACGATCCCATCCACCAGGCACGGCTCGTCCGCGAAATCGCCAACTTTCTCGGCGACGAAGCCATCGTCGTGGCCGACGGCGGCGAGACGTCGCAGTGGATGGCCGACCAGGCGATCGTCTCACAGGGTGGCCATTATTTGAGCCACGGTTACCTGGGCTGCCTCGGGGTCGGAATTCCCTTCGGTCTCGCCGCGAAAGTGGCTCACCCGGACAAGAAAGTGCTCACGATCGCCGGAGATGGGTCGGCCGGCCTAAACATCGCGGAGTTCGACACCGCCGTGCGCCATAAGATCTCGCTCGTGACAGTGATCAACAACGATCAAGGCTGGGGGATGATCCGCCACGGCCAACTGTTGCGCTACGAACAGACCGTTGGCGCCGAGCTCGGCCCGGTCCGCTACGATGAGGTGGCCGCCGGGTTCGGCGCCTACAGCGAACTGGTGACTCAGCCCAAGGGGATTCTCCCGGCGCTCGAGCGCGCATTCGCCAGCGGGCGGCCCGCCTGCCTCAATGTCATGACAGACCCAGCACAGCCATATCGGCTCCCGGGCGGAAGCCAGAGAACGGCTAAGCAACGGCGCGAGGAAGAGCAGACAACGAAGGAAGTTGAACTGCCCTACTACGGGCGCCGCAAGCTGGAGAGCCACGCCTGATCGCTGGCGCTCAGTCCGCTGCAATCAATCCGCACCCAACGCAGCCTGGCGGAGCCGGGTTGCGTTCGCGTCCGCGGCACTAACTCAACAGCGCGAGCCAATCGGTCGTAAGGTGTGCTGAACGTTGGTCGGGTTCGCGCCCGCGCCGACGGGTCAGGAGTGGATCGCCAGATGAGCGACCGAATGGCAACCATCCCAGCCACTGTGCTCGAACGCCTCCCGCGACAAGACTCCTTCTCGC
The DNA here is from genome assembly GCA_039917655.1 of Tepidiformaceae bacterium. Classification (GTDB taxonomy): domain Bacteria; phylum Chloroflexota; class Dehalococcoidia; order Tepidiformales; family Tepidiformaceae; genus PNKC01. The sequence continues at coordinate 3,758 of JBDSJC010000080.1, read as the reverse complement.
GCACCGCTCGCCGCCGAGCGGTTTCGATTCCCGTGTTCCTTCTCGGTGCAATCCTCGCCATCGCCCTCGCGCCGCTGCTCTATACGGTCGCCTTCGCAGTCGATATCGTCGGCCGCCGCCGGCTCGCCACCGTCCGCGCCATCACCATGGCTCACGTCTATCTGGCCTGCGAGGCTGCCGGGATTGTCGCGTCCGCCTGGATCTGGGTTGTCTACCGCGGTAACCGCGAACGCTTTCTCGAACAGAACTTCCGTCTCCAATGCTGGTGGGCAACCTCCATCTACCGCGCGGGCGTGCGCGTCTTCAGCGTCTCGGTCGTCGTCGAAGGCGATGAACTCGTCACCACCGGGCCTATCACCGTCTTCTCGCGCCACGTCAGCCCGATCGACAATCTCATCCCGGCCGTCCTCATCTCGAACGCCCACGGCATCCGCCTCCGCTGGGTGATCAACCGGTCGCTGTTGCGCGACCCATGCCTGGATATCGTTGGCAACCGCCTGCCGAACTGTTTTGTCGCCACCAGTTCGGGAAACAGCGACGCCGAAATCCGCCGCGTGGAGACGCTCGGTCGCGGCCTCGGCGAGCGCGATGGCGTGCTGATCTACCCCGAAGGCACCCTGTTCTCACCTGCCCGCCGAGCCCGCGTAATCCGGCGAATCGAATCGGCGGGAGATGCTAATCTCCTCGAGCGTGCGCGGCGGCTTGAGAATGTGCTGCCCCCGCGCCTCGGCGGCTCCCTCGCCTTGCTCGATGCTGCTCGCGGCGCCGATGCCGTCTTTCTCGCGCACACCGGCCTCGAGGACTCCACTGCCTATCGCAGCATCATCGGTGGCGGCCTAATTGGCCGAAAAGTCCGCATCCGCATGCGACGCGTGCCATCCGCCGAGATCCCGCCCACTCGCGAGGCCCGGATCGATTGGCTCTACGAAAACTGGGAGGAGCTGGACCGCTGGGTGTCCGCCAACTCTGCCCAGACCCGTCCGGAGGTCTTCCTTGCCTGACGATCTCGCCCAGGTCCTCCTGTCGTCCGCTGGCGCGGTGCTCGCCCTCATGCTCGTCTCCTGGGTCATCAGTGTCGTCCTCAAAGACGCCAGCATCGTGGATATCATCTGGGGCTTCGGCTTCGTCGTCGTGGCCTGGGTGGCGTTTGCCACGGGAGACGGCTACGAAGGGCGGAAGCTGCTGATCGCCGCGCTCGCCTCCATCTGGGGGCTGCGGCTCTCGATCCACCTGTTTATCCGCAACCACGGCAAGGGCGAGGACTACCGCTACCGGGCGATGCGCCGCTACTGGGGCACGCGCTTCCCATTGATCAGCCTGTTCACCGTGTTCGGATTGCAGGGAGTGTTGATGTTTTTAGTGTCGCTTCCGCTGCAGGTAGCACAGCTCAGCGGCATGCCCGATTCGTTCACCGCAATGGACATCATCGGCACGGCCGTCTGGGTGGTTGGTTTCGGGTTCGAATCGATCGGCGACCTGCAACTTGCGCGCTTCAAGAAAGACCCGGCCAACGCCGGAAAGGTCATGGACCAGGGCCTCTGGCGCTACACCCGCCACCCCAACTACTTCGGCGACGCCGTGCTCTGGTGGGGGATCTTCCTTGTTGCCGCCGCCCGTCCCGCAAACGTGCTCGTCATTCTCAGCCCGATCGTGATGACCGTCCTGCTCACCCGCGTCTCCGGAGTGCCGCTGCTCGAAAAATCGCTCACCCGCCGCCGCGAAGGCTACGCGGACTACATCGCCCGCACCAGCAGCTTCGTACCCCGGCCGCCAAAAGCATGACGGCCGTCCGCTCGTCCAATACGCCGCGCGCCTCGTAAACTGGGATCCATGTTCGAATCGCTGACCGACAAGCTACAGGGCGCGTTCAAAAAGTTCGGCTCGCGCGGCGTTGTAACCGAAGAAGACCTCGATCAGGCCCTCCGCGAAGTACGCATGGCGATGCTCGAAGCGGACGTAAACTTCAAAGTCGTCCGCGAGTTCACCACCCGCGTCAAAGAGAAAGCGCTCGGCGCTGAGGTCCTGCGCAGCCTCACTCCCGCCCAGCAGGTCATCGACATCGTCCACGCGGAACTGGTCGAGATCCTCGGCGGCGCAGCCCCGCAGCTCGCCACCGCCGGGCGGCCACCGACGGTGATCATGCTCGTCGGCCTCCAGGGTTCCGGCAAGACCACCAGCATCGCCAAGCTCGCGAATCTTCTGAAGAAGCAAGGCCAGCGCCCGCTGCTCGTCGCCTGCGACGTCTATCGCCCGGCCGCCGTCGAGCAGCTCGTCACGCTGGCGAAAAGCATTGACGTCCCTTTTCACGAAGAAGGGACGTCGGCGAAACCGGCCGTCATCGCCGCAAACGGGCTGGAGAAGGCGAAGCGGATGAACGCCACCCACCTCCTCGTCGATACCGCCGGGCGCCTGCACATCGACGAAGCGATGATGGGCGAGGTCGCCGAGTTGCGCGCCCTCCTCCAGCCGTCTGAAGTGCTCTTCGTCGCTGATGCGATGGCCGGCCAGGACGCCGTCACCGCCGCCAAGGAGTTCCACGACAAGGTCGGCACCACGGGCCTCATCCTCACCAAGATGGACGGCGACGCCCGCGGCGGCGCGGCACTCAGCATTCGCACCGTCACCGGCGTCCCGGTGAAGTTCATCGGCCTCGGCGAAAAGACCGACGCCCTCGAACCGTTCTACCCCGACCGCCTCGCCGGCCGCATCCTCGGCATGGGCGACATGCTTTCGCTCATCGAAAAAGCCAAGGAGCAGATGGGCGAGGAGGACACCGACAAGTTCGGCGAGAAGATGAAGCGCGGCACCTTCGACCTCCAGGACTTCATCGACCAGCTGCGAAAAGTACGCAAGATGGGCCCCCTTGGCCAGCTCGTCGGCATGCTCCCCGGGTTCAACAAGATCAAGATGCAACTCGACGTCGACAACCTCGACGAACGTTTCTTCGATCAGGCCGAGGCGATCGTCCTTTCCATGACGCGCTGGGAGCGCAAGCACCCGGACAAGATCGACGGCAAGCGGCGCAAGCGCATCGCCCGCGGCAGCGGCACGGACGCCAGCCAGGTGAACCAACTCCTCAAGCAGTTCTTCGAAGCACGAAAAATCGCCAAGCAACTCAGCAGCGGCGGCCGCTTCAGCCTCCCCGGCATGCGTCTGTAACGGGATTCGCCCAACCAGCATCCGAGCCGCGACCGTAAGAGAGCGGTGCCCCCCTCGTGCTCGACCCTCCGGGCATCAGCCGTCGGCCGTCAGTACCGCGTGCGTCAGCAAGCGACGCGACGTAGGCACCCGCACGGCCAGCCCGGCGCTGCCTCCAATCGAGACAATCGCGCGACTGTCAAAGTGCGCCGCTCCCCCCGGCCAACCACTGTCCGCACCTCACCCCTGGTTCTAACCTCGAACCCCATCAACCGCCAGGCAGCGATTCTCGCCTCACACCGGAGGCCAAACGGCAGCCCGCCCGCTCGTCCTGAGCCTGTCGAAGGAAGCCTGTCGAACGATGCCGGGCCTGTTTGCCCTTCGCGCCTCCATGGTGGCGCCGTGCCGAACAACCATTTGCGTCCAGTCCGACACGAACGCGATCCGCGAACCCAACGTGGCATGGTTAGCATTGGCCAACTTGACCAAATACTGGCCGAGACGTCCCCGGGGCCTCGCGGCCATCGACGTCACTGCCTGGAGAGGGGGAACAATGCGAAGGTCAGGGTTTCCCGCCGGCCTCCGAAACGACTGCTTGCAAGACTCGCTCGAACTGCTTA
>JBDSJC010000079.1:0-20668 GCA_039917655.1 Tepidiformaceae bacterium | reverse complement strand
GGCGGCAAACAAGCAGCCTTAGCGCCGAGCGTCAGTCCCACGGCCAGCGCGCCTGCTGCCCCCAGCACTTCGATCGCAACACCAGCGACAGCTACCGCTCCGCCGACCGAAACTGCTCCCAAGTGGCGTCTCGGCGCACCACTAAAGCTTGGTCCCGGAAGCGACGAACTCAACCTCGTCGTATACATCGAACAGGGCTGCACCGGATGTGACGGACCACCGACGGCGTTAGAACGGGCCTACCGCGACAGCGCCGGAGTCCTCCAACGGCAAGCGCTGTTCAACACGCCAGAAGGCTCGCGCTACATGACCTCCACGGCCGTGGCATCAGACGGGACACTCTATGCCACCGCCTGTTTCGGCGATTGCTATGAGGTCGGAAGTGGCATAGACGGAGCCGGCTACGCGATCCTCTACGTCTCGAAGGACAACGGGGTCACTTGGAACGCCCAACCCTCAACACCGTACGCGCGAAAGCTCCTGAGATGGGGGTCCCTCCCCGGCCACGACGTCCTCATTTCGAACCACACGGCCACAGGGAAGCGCAGCTTCGAACTCTTCCCATCCGGCAAGGCCGTGGCACCCACGTCAGGGGATTTCTTCCCCGTAGTTACCGCCGAGCTGGCCGAACCAATCCTTTGGCAGCCACCGGGCGGGGGTATTCTGCTCTACCGGCCAGATGGATCCCAAATAGCGATGCCGATGGTGAAAGCGGACCCCAACTACCCAGCCCAGGTGAGCGGCGCCCAGCCGGCAGGCGGACTGACGCTCACCTGGGCCGAGCGTGTTGGGACGGACGGGCTCATGCAACATTTCGCCATCGTTCGCCAGGGCAAAAAAGTGATCGAGTTCGTCGCCTCGGAGGCGGTTCCCTCGGTCCAAATGGGCGCGTGGCTCGATGACCACCGCGCGCTGGGCAACGTCAACAATTCGACGCCAGCGCTGTTCGATTTCGCCAGCGGTGAAGTACGGCTCATCGAACTCGGCAGTCGCCCGCCGGACGACCCCAGGGGACCTGGCCGAAATAGGGTCATCGGTTTCGGAGCAGCGCCGTAAGCGAAAAACGGCCCCTACTCCCGCAACTCTTCGGCGCGGACGAGCGCTACGAACTTCGCGAAGCCCGCGCGAGTCTCAGGGCTCGACTGGTCGACCATAGCAGCCGCCCCGGCGAGTGTGCCGCCACCCATCTCGACGAGCAGGCTTACGGCACGAGCCTGGCTGCCCGTCTCGATCCAATCGTCCACCAGGAGCAGCCGGTCGCCTTTGGAGACAGCAGCTTTCTGCATCCGCAGTGTCCACTCGTGACCGCGGTAGTCGGCGGCCGCCCGCACCTCCAGCTTCTCGCCCGCGAACAGCCCACCTGGTTTTCGAACGGCCACGAACCCGACCCCGAGGCGAAGCGCGACCGCCGCCCCGAGGACGAAGCCGCGCGATTCGACGGCGACGACGCTTGTCACGCCCTCATTGCGGAACGGCTCCGCCATCGCTCCGGCCACATCCCGCAGCAGCTCACCATCGCGGAACACCGACCAGTTGTCGGCGTGACCATCGTGGAAGCGGATCGCCTCTATCAGTCGATCGCGGAGGCCCAATTAGACCACCGCAGCGCCTCTGCTCGCCCCCGTGATCTCGGCCATCAGTTCGAGCGCCTCGGGCTGCGCAGCCTGGACAAGCATGGTACTGACGCCCGCGTCCTCCCACGCCCGATACCGTTCGCGGATGCGATCTACAGGGCCACACAGCGACATCTCGTCGCATAGCTCGTCTGGCACCGCCGCGGTCGCTTCATCCTTTCGCCCGGCCAGGTAGAGCTCCTGAATGCGGGCCGCCGCATCGGCGTAGCCGTACTTCACCGCCATCTCGTTGTGGAAGTTCTTGCCCTTCGCCCCCATGCCGCCCATGTAAAGCGCAAGGTTCGGCTTCATTTGGGCGAGCAGCGCCTTCACGTCGTTGCCCACCGCCACGGTGCAGCCCGCGGCAATATCGAAGTCCTTCATCGACTTGTCGTTCCCGGCGCGCTTGAAGCCTTCATCGAGGGAAGCCTGGAAGAGGTGCATGCGCTTCGGTGAGAACCAGATCGGCAACCAACCGTCCGCCAGCTCTGCCGTATTGCGAATGTTCAGTGGGCCCATGGTCGCGAGGTAGACGGGCAGTTGGCGTCCATGAAGGATGCTCTTCAGCGGCTTGCCGAGCCCAGTCGCGCCTGGGCCCTGGTACGGCAGTTGGTACTCCTGCCCGTCGTAGGCCACCGGCTCGTCGCGCGCCCAGATCTTTCGCAGGATCTCAACGTACTCTCGAGTCCGTGCCGCCGGCTTTCCATACGGCACCCCGTGCCAGCCTTCGACCACCTGTGGCCCGGAGAGTCCGAGACCGACCAGTGCTCGCCCGCCAGAAAGTTGATCCAGCGTGGACATCGTCATCGCGCACATGGCAGGCGTGCGGCCGGGCATCTGCATAATGCCGGTACCCAGCTTGATGCGCGTCGTTTTCGCGGCCAGGTAGGCGAGCGGCGTGACCGCGTCCGAACCGTAGGCCTCCGCCGTCCAAACCGAGTCGTAACCCATTCGCTCGACGTCCAGGACCAGGTCCAAGGGGAGGCGCATCTGCGCGCCCGAATAGCCGATGTTGATCGCCAGCTTCATCTGGTCACCTCGCGAGCGCATTCTAGCAAGCTCGGAGCGACGGAAGCACGGTGGAATCTGACCCTAACCTAAGCAATAAACCGATACCCCTTGCCGCGGATCGTCTGGATCTGCTCGGCCGTGCCGAGCACGTCGCGCAGCTTCCGTCGCAGGTTGCTGACATGCGCCCGCACGAGCGTGCTGGCGCCAGCTGCATCGTGGTACTGCCAGACATCCACCAGCAGGTCGCGAGGGTGAAGGGTCTCGCCCTCATGCTCCATCAAGTATGCCAGCAGCGTCGCCTCAATATGCGTGAGATGTGCTTCCCGCTCCTCGCCGCGCAGAGTATTCGTCTTCAGGTCCAGGTTGATGCCCGCCGGGCGGCCCTCCTTGCGCGGGTGGCCGAGCCGTTCGCGCAGCGCTTCGCCCAGCGCTTCGATCGGGAATGGCTTCTTGATCACCGCGCCGTCGATCTTAAACTGCGGGCGCCTCGCACCCTTGTGCAGCAGGTAGACCATCACCGGTGCTTTTGAGTCGTAGGTGTGGGAAAGCCACTGGTTGAACTGGCTGAAGTTCACACCCTCTTCATCCCGCGGGAGGCCCTGGACATCGGTCACCACGGCGTCGAAGCGGTCAACGTTGAGCGATTCCATCGCGGTGTCGTAGGTCCCGGCGGTTGCCGTGTCGTACCCGCGTTCTCTGAGGTAGTCCGTCACGGAAGTCCTCATGCGGGGTTCGCGGCTGATTACAAAAACGGATATCATGCTTCGGTTAACGGTCTCTCTGTTGGGCGGCGTTGAAGCATCTTGGTGACGGGCAGGAACGGTGTCAAGCATTAATCAGGTCCCCTCCAACATAAGCACGTGAACTTCTCGCCACCGCCCATCGCCGACCCCACGATTTGGGGGTGTCCGCCAACGGTCATCTTGCTAACACTACCCGAGATCGATCGGGCGATACTCTCGATTAGCCGCTGTAGTTTGCTTATTTCGCGAAATTCGCGCTATTCCGGCGGGGTCAGCTCGTAGGTCACGTCCTCGATCTGAGCTTTCACCACGCGCTGCGCTCCAGACGCTTCGACCCAGACGTAGTTGACGTTGCCGCCGCGGCTGAGCCGCACTTTCCACGCTTGGAACTTGCCGCCGGGCACGCTCACCTCCTCCGCCGGGTCTACCCGCACGTTCACGGTGTGGATGCTCGGCTGCCCGGCATTGATGACAAGCGTGTAGTCCGCCTTCGCGCCCGAAGCGAGGTTGATGCCTCGCACCAGCCACAGGACCTCTTCGTCGTCGTACCACGCCGGCTGGGCGACCTTCGCGGTGGCCGCTGGCAGCTCGCGCATCGTCTGGTTGGCGCTCCCATTCACGTCAGCCCGGAAGGTTACGCCGGATGCCTCGTAGTCGTTCGTATAGGTGGAGCGCTTGTTCTGTTTCGAATCGGCGAAGACGCGGACAGTCTGCGCCGGGATCAGCGTTTTCGAGTCCACCGTCACGGTGCCGTCATCCCGGAATTCGCCTTTGCCACAGAGACGGCTCAATTTCAGCTTTCCGTCCTGTGCCTTTCCAGTCGTCAGCGTGCACGACCCCGCAGAGTCTTCTCCCCGGCGCCTAAGGTTGTAGGTGTACGATTCCTCGCCCGTCCAGGGCGCCGCCTTGAAGATCGAGGCGTTCGCCGGAGTCTCTTCGCTCGAACTACAGCCCACGAGCCCGAATCCCAGCACCACGGCGGAGACGCCGATCAGCGTCCATCGCCTCACGAAGCGGGGACCGCTGAGACCGCGCGGCCGATTCGCCTGAGTGCCTCGTCGATGTGCGCGGATGAGACGTTGATGTGCGTCACCATCCGCATGCGCTTTGGACCGAAGGCGACCGCCAACAGGCCCTCTTCCTGGAAGGCTGCGAGCCAACCGGCGAGGCTGCCGCGTACCACGTCGGCGACCACGATGTTGGTCTGCGGCGAGTTGGGCGCGAACGCTTCGAAACGGCCCAACCCCTCGGCCAGTCTGCGCGCGTTGGCGTGGTCATCGGCCAGCCGGGCGACGTTGTGCTCGAGCGCAAACAGCCCGGCGCCAGCGAGAATGCCCGCCTGCCGCATCCCCCCGCCGAGCATCTTGCGGTGGCGCCGCGCTTCATCAATGAAGCCGCTTGTGCCGCAGAGCAGCGATCCCACAGGGCAGCCGAGGCCCTTCGAAAGACAGAACGACACGCTGTCGCAGTCGCGGGCGATTCGGGCGGCTGGTTCGCCGAGCGCCGCCTGGGCGTTGAAAATACGCGCCCCGTCCAGGTGGACGCTCATCCCAGCCTCGTGCGCCACGCGCGCCAGGTTGTCCATCGCCGTGACCGGCAAAGCAGCGCCTCCGCAACGGTTGTGGGTGTTCTCGATGCAGAGCAGCGAATCCACCGGCGCGTGGATGTTGGCGGCCCGCACGGAGGCGGCCACCTCGTCACAGTCCAGGGTGCCATCGGCATTGTTGCGCAAGGCATGAGTCTGGACGTGCGCAATCCGCGCGCTCCCAGCCACTTCGTAGTTGAAGATGTGCGATTCATCGCCAAGGATGATCTCGTCGCCCGCCCGTGTATGCGTGAGCACCGCAATCAGGTTCGCCATCGTACCGCTGGGGACGAAAAGCGCGGCCTGTTTGCCCGCGAGTTCCGCTGCCAACTCTTCCAGCCGGTTGACCGTCGGGTCATCGCCAAAAACGTCGTCGCCCACTTCCGCGTCACACATCGCACGGCGCATCTCCGCACCAGGCTGGCTCACGGTGTCGCTGCGGAGGTCAATTACTGAGTTCATCGGCGAGGCCTTTCCCAAAGCGTCTGGTAGTGATGCGCGCCACGAATCGCTCCGGCGATCTCGGAGCGTTCGAGGGCCATGAGTTCCTCCATCACATGGCCGCACTGTTCGGTCGTGTCGTCGTCACCAAGCGCGCTGATGCGGTCCACAAGGTGTTGCCAGACTCCACTGCCAAGGATCACGCCCATGGACCGCGGCCAGTGGAACGACATCACCTTTTCGGGGTAGGGGAACTCTGGCCGCAACTTCTTGATCGACTTGAAACGGTCCTCGACCGATTCCGCCCGAGCGACGGTGATAATCAGCGGCCGAACGCCAATCCTGGTACGAAAGTCCACGAGCAGACGCTTCTCAACCAGGTGAAAGCGCACGACCAGCACTTCGGCGGCGTCGATCACTTTGAAGACCTCGTCGAGGTCAACACCGTATTCGTCACTCATCGCGATGGCCGGGGGTTTGAATCATGGGGTTCGCAACCGATGGTAGGGCAGCCTTCGGCGGCGCGCAAAGAATCCAAGAGGTGCCACAACCTGGCGGCGAACAGACCGCTATCGGCGAGACTTAGTTGATCGCCTTCGCCTTTTCGATCATCCCCGAAATTGCGTCGGGCCGCTCGGCCAGCGGTGTCCCAAGCAGTGACGCCCACGACGCGCAGAGCGGCTCAAAGGCCTTGTAGCTGCTTACCCCAAAGGTGTTCGATTTGCCGGTGCGGACATCACTGCAGAGGACCGTCATTTGCGTCGTCAGCAGGTCCGTGCCACAGGGGGCCTTGCCGTCCTTCTCGCTCTGAAAGCACTCCTTGAGCTTCGTCAGGTCCGCCTCCATCGCGGCCGACATCGCTCTTGCGCCACCGGCCGTGTCGCCGCCTTTCGTCTCCGTGGCGGAATTGCCACCCCCGCAAGCGGAGAGGAGAACGGCGGAGAAGACAGTGGCGGCAAAGAGAGAACGAAGCATTCGGCATTCTATTCATGAAGCCGGGCAACGCAAGATAAGGTACGCGTGGCGCTAAGTATTCTCTGTGCGAGAAGATCCGTCGGCAGCCGTGCCGGGAGCGAGGCGCGAAGCGGACCCGCTGGAACGGAACGTTCGAAATACCCCACGCGACTCCAAATGGGTCATCGATGACATCGATCACCTCGAGCACTGCTGGATCGCGGCAGCGGGGTGTCGGGCGCCAGGTCCGCGCTGGTGTTCAAGTCGTTCTTTCGCTCCGGTGATTCCACGCAGCGCGCCGAGGGCTTGGGTCTCGGCCTCGCCGTCTGCAAGCGGCTGATTGGGGCCCCCAGGGCGGCCGAATATGGTTTTCCCCACGCGAAGGCGGCGGATCCGAATTTGGATTCAGCCTTGACCCTTGCGCTGAGTATCCCTGCTCCCGCTGCCAACGATTGACAACTTTAGTGGTACCGGGGAGGGGATTCGAACCTTTATGCCTTGCGGCCGCGGAGTTTTCAAGTCCGGCTAGGCACGTCCCACCACCTCCCAACCATTACCGTTACGTCACGTTCAGATTCACAACTCCAGCCAGATCCTGACATCCCCTGTCTCTTTTCCCTGCCCCTCCCGGATTCTTTGTCGGCAATTCGCAGGCAACCGACGCCGCCACTGAGCCCGGACACTCCGCTCCGTTGCACTCCGACCACGATGATGCCCCGCCGCGCCAACCGGCCTTCCGCCCGCCCCCATCACCACCAGCCGCACCCCCGCTTCGCGCAACGGCAGGCAGAGCCAGCGCCTCCGCTAATCGTGTCACCCCTGGGTAGGACTCCTTACCGTTTGTCAACCGGTATTTCGCCGGCGGATACCGGCGTTGGTGGTGGGGCGAAGAGGGTGTTGGAGGAGAGCATGGCAGTCAGAATCCGGAGGAGGTGGTCGGCGATGGTGCGGAGTGCGCGGCCGTGGGAGTGGCCACGAGCACGAGCCGCCTGGTAGAGCAGCTTGGAGCGGTCGTCGAGCTGCACGTTGGCCCGAGCGAAGTGATAGAAGGCCTCTCTGAGGCGGGCGTTACAGGCTCTGCGCAAACAAGCTCTCCGGCCATCATCCCAAGCCCCTCCACCCGCCCCACGACCCGCATCGTCCCGCCACTCCGACCAACTCGAACAAAAACCCGCCCATCTTCAACACCCTGCTAGAGCGCCGCGCCGGTGACTCGGGTCCCTTCCTGAACTGAGAAATCACTGTCCGTGAGTTGGCCGCCTGCCGACATCCACAGTGTTACTCCAATCAGGGGTCCACGAATGAGGGAACCAATGTCTGTCGCTCGCCCTGAACGTAGCTCTTTGACCGTCGAGGGACTCTGGGAGGCGGTCGCCTTCTTTGCCCCAATTGCTCTCTTTGGACTCCTCGCCTCCGTCCGCATCGTCATCTTCGTCGATACTCACAACCCGGTAGCTCTCCTAAACGCCTTTGGCCTGGCGGTTCTCACCTCCATGTTCGTCATTCGGAAGCCAGCGCGGGAAGTCGACCGTTCGCTCAAGTCTCTTGCCGCAGCATGGGTCGGAAACTTTCTTCCGTTCGCTTACTTGCTTCACAACGAGACCGACTGGGCGGGACGTGTGCCCCTGGTCATCGAAGTCGTGGCGCTCGCCTTCGCGATCTGGACGGTCTTGTCGCTACGGGCAAGCATGGGCATAACCCCAGCCAACCGCGGCGTCAAGACTGGCGGACCATACAGGTTCATCCGTCACCCGCTTTATGTCTGCGTCATCGTTTCGCAAGTGGGTTTGCTCCTCGAATATCCGCACCCAGCGAACTTCGTCATTCTCGCCACGGCGATAGTCTTCAAGGGGTTCATGATTCGCAATGAGGAGCGAGTCCTCTTACACGACCCGGCCTACGTCGAATATGCGAAGCGCGTGAAGTACCGTGCTATACCCGGAATCATCTGATCCACCGCAATCAGGAGCGCTTCAGCTCAATGAATCTTCACAGTCTGCGCTGGACGATGACTGGCTTGAGCCCGGCACTCCCGGAGGCGAAACTTCGCCTTCGCCATGTCTGCTCAGCAGCAACTTGGTCCGCCGCAAGCGCCCTACTCGCCCTTCTCGGCCCGCCACATTCTGATCCACTCGGTGTGCTCTGCTTCGTGCCCGGTTCGCAAGCCAGCTTCCCCGTACAGCGCTGGGTCCAGCCCGCGCGATGTTGCGGCCGAGATCGCGTCCAGCAGCTTCTGCCTCGACGTTTCCAACTCCCACCTGACCTGCTCGAGCGAGAGGTCTCGCCTGAGTTCGTCTGCCAGGGAGTTAAACGCCGCGTCCTGTCCGCCCGTCATGCGCCAGGCGCTTTCGTGGCCGGCGGAAATGCGAACGACTTCTTGGGCGCGGATTTCGTCCCACACGGAGAGATGCGCCAGGTGGTTCTTGACCGACCAGCCATCCAGCGACGGCTCGGTCATCAGTTCGTCGCTCAGGCCATCGATCACGACGAGCAACTCTGCCCGGGAGGCCCTGTAGTGCCGTAGGAGGTCTTCTCTGTCCTCGGCCATCAACGTTCTCCTAAGCTCCGCGCCGTCGTGTCCCGTGGAGACTCCGGCGCCGCGCTATCAAGCGCCGAGGGCGGACTCGATAGAGTCGAGGACGCGCTGTTCCTCTGGCGATTTCTTACCGCGGCCGGCAAAGCCCCCGGCGGCGTTGGCCACGGCATTGGCTCTGCGCATCAACGCCTCCCGAAACTCTTGCTGCTGCTCCGCACCCAGGGTTTCCGATAGTACGCGCGCGTAACCGCTCCAGGTGGTCATCAGGGAGGCTGGCGGCTCTTCTGCCAGCCAGCCCTCCAAGAGGTCGTACTCGGCACTCCCAGTTTGCAGCCCGGATGATGCAGCTTCCTGTAGGACGGCGTTCTTCTCTTTGTCTTCCAGCCGCCGATCCGCCCAGGCCACCGCAACCAGGGGCGCGAGCGCCAGTGCGGCGAAGGTGGTGGAAGTCACGCCGTGTTCGAGCAACTGATCTATCAGCGCGGGATCCTCCACGCCAGAGATGGACACCATCTGACTGCGTGCTTCCTCCTTGGTCTGCGCCGAGCGGAGCCGCTCAACCAGGGCTGCATTCTGCTTTCGGAAGAACTCTTCCTCCAGCGAATTCCCTCGCTCTCGGAGTAAATCGTCGGCCACGGACGCAACCTCCCCAGTTTGCAACACCCTAGCACGGCGCCGCCGCGGGAGAGACAGAGACCCGCGGCTATGCAAGCATCATTCGCGGGCTAATCGCCGACGGCACAAGCCCCGGTAAACTGGCGGCCCGGTCACCAGATTCGGCTCCTCAAATGGCTTGGTTACCGAGCAGGGATTCGAACCCCGACTAAAGGCTTCAAAGAGACCGCATTCTGGATTCGGAAGCCTCGGTTGCCCCGGTCAATTCGGCCCGACAAGTCGCGCTTGCGGCGCCAGCGGCGAGTCCTGTTGTCGGCTCAATTTGGGGCAACCATGGGACAATAACAGAGGCGGAGATTCAGTCGCACTGGAGAACTTACAGTCGTTCAAACGACCTTCTGATGTGGCTTGCATGGGTGAAGGGAGAGGTCTGGCGCCCCCGAAGGCTGCGAGACCGCGTGCGTTGAATCGTGCCCGGCGACCCCCAAGCATCCTCAACGATGCGAGCTCCACCTGCTCTCCTGTTGTCAGCCACGAGGTTGACCCGTGCCATCCCGACTCGTCATCAGCGGCGAGTTATACGAGTTATAGTCGGAGGGTGTCAGAGGACTACGTCAAGCCACCAGCTGAGCTTAACCGAAGCCAACACCTCGCCGCGCTGCACCAGGGATGGGCGACGCCGCTGAGCGTCGTGGCGGTTGCAGTCGGCGAGGTCGCCAAGGCGCCGGTGCTGGACTTTCGCCGGATTGTCGCGGGGGAGCAAAACGAGGTCTACGACGTCACTTTCGAGGGTGCCCCGTCTTTGATCGTGCGCATTTCGCATGGGGGCCCCGAGGCGCACGACCGGGAGGCGTGGGTGATCGGCCAGTGCGCTTCTCGGGGCATTCACGCGCCGCGTGTCCACGCAGTCAGTCGCGTCGAGGTTGGACGCGAACAGCGCTCAATCATCGTGATGGAGAAACTGCCGGGCGAGCGACTCAGTGACATCAACACCGACGAGTTCGACGTTCGTCGGGTGCTCGGAGAGGTCGGCGCATGGTTGACCGAGCTGCACTCGATACCGGTACAAGGCTACGGGTATCTCGACGGGTCCGGCGTCGGCAAGTTCGCGACGATGGACGACTGGCTAACCGACAGCCTCACGACCAAGTCATCTGTACTTGAGGAAGCTGGCCGCTCCGTCGAACTCGAGGCTGGGACGGTCCGCGGCTGGCTGCGTGAGATCGTCGATTCGTTCCGGGCGTCGCCGCCTCGCGTCGCCCTGATCCACAACGATCTGTTGGCCAACCACGTCTTGGTGCACGACGGGCACCTGTCGGGGATCATCGACTTTGGTGAGGTCGCGGCCGAACCCGCAGTGATCGACTTCGCGAGGTGGGATTTCTCAGAAGGCGAGCGTTTCCCGGTCGAGTGGATACAGGCTGGCTACCGCGACCCCTCATTGTTTGATGCCGCTAATGACCGCACGTACCGGGCGCTCTGGCTCGCGAGCGGGCTCTGGCTTATGCGCTGGTACTACGAGACCGGCTTTCAGGCCGGAGTCCAAGCCGGTCGGGACCGACTATTGAGCGAACCAGGAAGGTGATCCCAGCCAACCGTTGATAGAGCGCAATCCATGGCGCGAGTTGAACCTAGATGGTTACCGAGCAGGGATTCGAACCCCGACTAAAGGCTTCAAAGGCCCGTGTGCTACCGTTACACCACTCGGCAGTGGCTAGAGGCCCGCGGATAGCCGCTAGAGATTAGGGTAGGATGCGGCGCTCACCCGGTCGAGGATCGGGCCCGCAAACGGCATGCGAATTGGCCGAAACGCGCCTGATGGTATACTCGGCCCAGCGGGCGGAAGTAGCTCAGTGGTAGAGCGCCTCCTTGCCAAGGAGGAGGTCGCGAGTTCGACCCTCGTCTTCCGCTCCAGAATCAGTCCGCTCCGGGCCCGCCTCTCGTTGGCGGGCCTTTTGCTCGGCGCGTGGCTGCGCCGGGTTGGGCGGTGCGGTAGGATCAGGCGAAGCGGGCCGAAGTGGCGAAATGGCAGACGCGGCGGTCTCAAACACCGCTGGGCTCAACACCCGTGCCGGTTCGAATCCGGCCTTCGGCACCAAAGTAGAAGTCTCGTAGCTGTCGGCCAATGGCCGGCGGCCCTAGTCGCCTAGTAGAGTGCTGTAGCCCAGCCCAATCACGTCTTCGACATACTGGCTGCGCCAACCGGGATCCGGCACCGGGTAGGTGTGCTCCCGGAACCAGCGGTGGAGCTGCACGTACTCTTCTTCGAGCCGCATCCGCCACCCGTCCTCTTCCTTAAACAACTCCGGGTCAACTTCGTCCAGGCGGCGCGACATGTCGTCGTACTCCACCTCGGATTCTTCCTTCCAGTAGCCCGCCAGGTAGTCAACCGACTCCTCCAGGTTGTTGCGGCACTCCTCCATCAGGACGCCCATCATCCCGGCCTCGTCCATCTGCTCGCCGTTCACCCGGTAGGTGCGGGCGCAGGGCTCGCAGACAACCACCAGCTTGCGAGCATCGCAATCCGTCTTATCGGCGCAATCGCGGCAACGCATGGCGAACTCCGCCGCGTCCATGTTGCGCGTGTACCCCACGATCATCTGATCGCCAATGGCTCCGCACGCCTGGCAAGTCATCTTCTCTGCGAGGATGTCGTTGATGGCCTTGTCCCAGTCCAGTTGCATCACTATCTCCTCGAATCAGGCAGGCGCCGAAGCGCCACTACCTGCGGACAGTATACCAGCCCGTCTGGCCGGGCATTTCCTCAATCCCCACAGTCAACGTAAGGACGTTTTTCGCTCCTTCTTGGTCAAGGAACGCCAGCAGCCCGTTAGCGAACCACTCCCCGATGCGCTCCGCCGTTGTGTTGTCGATGGGCAGCACTGCCACGTCTGACTTCGGGAAGACGTAGCGCCGCTGTTCGAACCGCACCTCCCATTCCCCTTCATGCTCAGTGATCTTCAGGACTCGGCTCTCGCGCTGCAACAGAAACTTGTGGTCCAACTCGTCCGCCAGCTCCTTCGTCGCCCGCTTGATCGCACCGAAGTCCCAGACCCACGAATCCTCCGTCAGCTCGCCCTCAAGCTCGACCGTGACGTCGTAGTTGTGGCCGTGCAGCGCCTCGCAGCCGCCCTGGAAAGTGGCGAAATGAGCGGCTGCGAACCGCAGACGGTTGCGTTTGACCGTGACGCGCCGGGAAATATCCATGCCGTGGATGGTACTCAATCGCCGGGCAAGGTACCGCCTGCCGGTTTGCGGCAACTCCCGCCTTTCGCCACAATCGCCAGAGGCGCCCGGCGCGCCCTGGGAAGGTGCTCTTGCCACTCATCGTTGTTACTTCACAGGAACCCGGCGCCGGTAAGACCGGCGTGGCTGCGGCCATCGCCCGCCACTATGCCTACAAAGGCGTGGCCGTCACGCTCGTCCGCGCCGCCTCGGAAGACGCCGCCAGCCGCGCCAGCGAGGACGCCGCCTTCTTTGGCTCTCTTAGCTTTGTCCCCGGGAGCCTCGCTGCCGTCTCTCTCGCGCCGTTCTCCGCGCCGGCTGACGAGTCCCTGCTCGTGGTCGAAGCCGACGCGGTTGTCGCCGCCACGATTGCCGGGGCGACCGCCACCGTGCTGATTGCGCGCCATGCGGCCCCCGACGTGCCCCCCTCGGGCCTCTCGCCGACAGCCATAGTGGTGACCGATGTCCCCCACCAACGCGGAGCCGCGGCCGTCGCTGGTGCCGCGGGCGTCGCGACCATTCTTGTGGGCGAAGACCGCTGCCTCGCCGGTTTCGCCGTTTCGGAAGCGCGCGCCGCGATCAACGCCGAAGTGCTCGTCGTCGGCGACAACGGAGACCCAACGTGCGACCACCTGGTCATCTCGCCGATCTCCTCGGACGCCGGCCAGCCTTACTTCCGGCGGTTCGCCAGCAAGGCCGTGGTGGTGCGATTCGATAAGACGGACATGCACCTGGCAGCAATGAAAGCCGAGCCCGAGTGCCTCATCCTGACCGGCGGCCGACGGCCCTCCGACTACCTGTTCGACGCTGCTTCCGCCTCCGGAATCCCGGTGCTGCTCTCACGCACGGACACCGAAAACACGGTCATCGCCCTCGAAGGCATCTTCGACCACACCCGTTTCCAGGGCGAACGCAAACTCGACCGCATGGTGGAGCTGCTGGAAAGCGCCAACTTCTTCGAGACGCTCGGACTCTAGCTCCACGCGCCCGGTGTGCGGTGAAGGACCGCCCGAAGAACGCCGCGCGCTTCCCGGCAAGGCCAGCGGCTGGTCTACTCGCCGATGATCGGCGCTTCCTCGCCGCCAGCGGCAGCCGCGCCTCGCGGTGCGAACGGGTCGCGTGGCGCAGTATGGCTCGCACCGCTTGCGGGCGGACGTGTACTTGCGGGCGGACGTGTAACAGTCTGCGGCCTGCGTTGCGGCGCGAGGCCGCTTTGTGGCTCGCTCCGCACCGTCGCCTGTTCGGCAACCCGCGCGCTCACCGGCGCCGCGCTTCGTGGCAGCGGCCGCGCTGGCCGCGGGCCGAAACCTTCGCGCGGCGGCTTATCCAGCCCGCAGTAGGGGCAGGTCACCCAGGCGTAGCTCAGCGGCTTGGTGCATTGGCGGCAAGCCTCTTTGAGTTGAGTGCGGCACGAAGGGCACATCAGGTATTCGTCCAGCACACGCCGCTTGCAAGTTGGACAGGCCTTTTGGTCCTCAAGCTCCTGGAGCAGCGCCTCTTCTTCCAGCGAACGCTCGTACATCTCCGCGAGCGTGTAGCGAGGCCGCACGATCAGGTAGATCCAGTGCCCTGGGAGAAAGAACACGAGCACCAATAGCACGGCGGTGGTTTGCAGGATCGGGTCACGTGTGCGCTGGCGGATGTCCCGGTAGGTCCAGAACACCAGCGTGAGCCAGATGGCCGCCAGATACAGCACGGTGATCGCGACCACGTACTTGGCGGTTGCTTCCCACGAGCCGCCAGGCCAGGAATCGAACATCAACTACTCCACGCCACAACTTGGGCGTCGCACACATTCAACTATATCACCGGCACTCGATCGAGCCGGACCCAAATCGCTCACCAGCCTTAGCAGATGCTAAACTCCGCCTGTGACCCCAGACACGCTACCGGAGATCCTTGCGGGGCTGAACCAACGCCAACTTGTCGCCGTGACGCATGGCGACGGCGCCGTGCTCATCCTCGCCGGGCCCGGCAGCGGCAAAACGCGCGTTATCACCCACCGCATCGCCTACCTGGTGCGAGAAGAACGCATCGCGCCCTGGCGCATCCTCGCGGTCACGTTCACGAACAAGGCAGCCAAAGAGATGCGCGAACGCGCTGCGCGCCTCATGGGCGAGGATGCCAAGAGCCTCCACATGGGCACCTTCCACGCCATGTGCGCCCGTTGGCTGCGCATCGAAGGCAAGGCGATCGGCATCTCTCCAGACTTCGTCATCTACGACGACGGCGACCAGGTCGGGCTGATGAAGCGCATCCTCGATGACCTTCACCTCGATTCCCGGCGCTTTACCCCGCGCGCCATCCTCTCCTCCATCTCCCGCGCCAAAAGCGAGATGATCACCCCGGACCTATTCGAAACCCGCGCCCGCAACTACTTCGATGAGGTGGTGGCCAAGGCTTACAAACGCTACGAGACGTCCCTGCGCGCCGCCTCGGCACTCGACTTCGACGACCTCCTCACCGAATCCGTCCGGCTGCTACAGGAATCGCCGGACACGCTGGAGAAGTTGGCCGGACGCTATCGCCACGTCCTTGTCGATGAGTTTCAGGACACGAACCCCGTCCAGTACCTGCTCGCTCGCATGCTCGCATCCGTGCACAACAACATCACCGTCGTCGGCGATCCGGACCAGGGGATCTACTCCTGGCGCTCCGCCGACATCCGAAACGTCGAATATTTCGAACGAGATTTTCCTGGCTGCAGTGTGTATCTGCTCGAACAGAACTACCGATCGACTCCCGCGATCCTTGCGGCCGCCGACGCCATCATCGGCAAGAACCCGGACCGCCACGAACGTACGCTCTGGACCGACCGCACCGGCGGCGACCTGATCACGGTCTATGAGGCGTACAGCGATGAAGAAGAAGGTGAGTTCATCGCCTCCGAAGTGACGCGCCTGATGACCACCGGCCGCCGCCTCGGTGATGTCGCCATCATGTACCGCACAAACGCCCAGTCCCGCGCGATCGAGGATGCACTGATGCGCCATCGCATCGCCTACCGGCTGATCGGCGGCGTGCGCTTTTACCAGCGACGCGAAATCAAGGACCTCGTCGCCTACCTTCGCCTGATCCACAACCCCCAGGACGAGGCGAGCTTGCTGCGCGTCATCAATGTGCCCAACCGCGCCATCGGTGGCAAGACCGTGGAACGCCTCCGCGACCACGCGGGAACGAACGGCGGCACACTCTGGGATGCCTGCGAACGCGCCGCAACCACCGGCGGCATCGCCGGCCTCAGCGGCCGCTCGCTGGCAGCGGTGCAGACTTTCGTCCAGATCATCGAATCGCTCCGCGCCCAGCGCGCGGCGCCCATCCCGAATCTGCTGGACGCCGTGCTCAAGGCAACCGGATACGCCCGCTTCCTCCAGGACGGCGACCCCGACGCCGAGGAGCGCATCGAAAACATCCTCGAACTGCGCGGAGTCATGACCGAGTACGAAGAGATCGCCGGCGAAGATGAGAACGGCCTCGCGCCCTTCCTCCGGGACGTTGCCCTGGTCGCCGACGTGGACGAGATGAAGGCCGAAGTAGACGCGGTCACCCTGATCACACTCCATACGGCCAAGGGCCTTGAGTTCCCGGTCGTCTTTCTGTCAGGCATGGAGGAGGGCATCCTCCCCCACATCCGCTCGTTCGATGACCCGCGCCAGATGGAGGAAGAGCGGCGGCTCGCCTACGTTGGCATCACGCGGGCCATGGACCTGCTCTACCTCTCGCGTGCCTACCGGCGGTTCGTCTTCGGCAACCAGTCAGCCAACCCTCCGTCACGGTTCTTGGCCGACATCCCAAAGCCGTTGACGCGCCCCTACGGCAGCACCCCGCGCTCCTACATGGAGGCCGCCACCGCTGAGCCCGAACCCGAACTTGGCGGAAACGCTGAAGGCGCCCTCTGGACCGCCGGCGACCGTGTCTCCCATCCAAAGTTCGGCGCCGGGACGGTGGTTAGCAGCCAACCCAACGGCGGTGACATAGAGCTCGTCGTCACCTTCGAATCCGCGGGCGTCCGCCGCCTTCTCCAGAGCTACGCGAAGTTGGTCCCGGCCTGATGCCCCTGTTCCTCTTCGACTACGCTTCCTGGGAGGAGTGGCGCGGCTGGGTCGATGATCACGGCATCCGCCTGCTCGCCATCGCCGCTATGCTCATCGCCGCCGAGATCGTCTTTCGGCGCGTGGTCAGCGGCATGCTCTCGCGCGCCATCGGCCGGGCAGTGCGCGTCCGCCAGGAAGACCCGGCGGCCATTCATCGGCGCGCCGGCACGCTCTCCTCCACGCTCAACTGGGCCTTCGGCGTCGTCCTCGGCTTCCTTGGGCTTGGGTTGCTCCTCGGTGAGTTGGGCCTGAATGTGTCCGCGCTGATCGCCGGCGTCGGCGTGGTTGGCATCGCCGTCGGACTCGGCGCTCAGACCCTGGTCAAAGACATCCTGAACGGCATGTTCATCCTCATCGAGGACCAATACGCCGTGGGCGACACCGTCACCGTCGCCGGCGCTACCGGGGAGGTGATTGAGATCAACCCTCGCCGCACGGTCATCCGCGACGACGCGGGCAACATCCACACTATCCCAAACAGCGCGATCACCGTGGCCGTCAACCGCACCGCGAGTTTGCGCCGATTTCAGGTCAGCTTCGAAGTCGCGTTTCGCGATAGCGACGTCGCGGCAACGATCGCGGACCAGGTTGCGAAAGAGGTTGCAGCCGAGCACCGGTCTCTCTTGTCGGGCGCGCCGCGCCTCGCCTCGCAGACAGCCGTCGGCGATGGCGACGTACGTCTGACCATCGCCGCCGACGCCCGCCCGGCGGACCGCTGGCAGATCGAAGCCGACCTCCGCCGCCGCCTCAAGCGCGCTTTCGATGCCGCGCGAGTGGAGATGCACTTCGATTCTGGCGAGAGTGCGAAATTGGTTTAGCCGCTACTTCCGCGCCAGCTTCAGGAACTCGTCCACGCTCAAGCCCATCTCTTTCACCAGTGCGCTGAGCAGCGGTTCGTTAACCTCACGCTGATCCGGGATAGATAGGTTTCGGGGCACTCCGGGCTTGCGGTACACGAAATGGTCGCCTCTCACCCGGACCAGCTGCCAGCCGAGCGACTCCGCCACACGCCGAACTTTCCGCCCACGGAATCCCGCCAATCTGCCCATCTAAGCAGGTATTGCGACGGCGGGCATCACCATTGCGAGCTCGATCGTCCGGTCCCAACCCTCCTCGTCTCGGTCCTCAAGCACGGACTCCACCTGTGCGGCGATGAGCTGCCGAGATTCAGCCAGGGGTGCTTCCCCGTGGTCTGCCGAAACCTCCAGCCACAGTGCCATCACCTCGGCCGCGTTGGCCAGCGCCTCGGCGCGGTTGTCGCCCTGCGTCACCGCACCCGGCATCGCGGGGACGATCACTGCAAAACCCGGCCCATCCGGCTCCGGAGAGAGGATGACTGTGTAGGCGTTCATCCCCGCCAGTATACCCTCGCGAAACGGCACTTGCGGGCCAACCGCTGCCGATGCAGTTGGAGCCAATCTCCAACTGCCGCTTGCTGGAGAACGGCTACTTCCGCGCCTCGGCGACGAACGCTGATGTGCTTATGCCCATTTTTCGGAGGGTGGCTTCAACAGGCCAGCAGGCATGGGGTCATGCAGCGGAATGGAAATGGTCAACGGTATCGTCGGGTGGGCGTAAATAGCGTGACTGCCGCATTGGCGGACGAATCGCCGTCCGTGGTTTTCAGCCACTCTGGTCAGTGATCTTGGCGAGTAGCCGTCGAGCTGCCCCATTACGCCGCGACCGGGACGCTCACGGCAATGGTCGCCGTTTCGACCGTCCGATCCCAACCCAGTTCTTCGCGGTCGTTGAGGATGTCTTCGAGTTCGTTGGCGACCAGCTCGGCTGTCTCTAGCAGGGCGTCCCGTCCCTGCTCAAGCGTGGCTTCGAGCCACAGCTCCAGCGATTCCGTGATGTTCGCCAGGGCCTCGTCGCGCGTTTCGCCCTGGCTCAGCGCGCCGGGCGCGGCAGGACAACTCACGCTGAATCCCCCGCGTTCGGGGTCGGGTGAAAGCACGACGGTGTATCGGCGCATGGGCTGATTGTACCACTGCTCCGCGGCGTGGTTCACCGTGTACTCCCGCCGTTCGCCGCCAGTTGGCTGCTACTTCCGGGCCAACCGCAAGAACTCCTCGACGGTGACGCTCACCGTCTTGACCAGTGAACGCGCGGTGCCTCCTAGGAGGTTGCGGCTGTCCGGGATGGACAACCTCCGCGGGTCACCCGGCTTGGAGTACACCATGCAATCCCCGCGCATGCGGGCTGAATCGCCAGCCGAAACCCTCCGCGACGTGTGCGACCTCCCGCGAGGTGAACCCGCCAAGCCGCGTCACCTCGCCGGGACCGGCACATCCACGCATACCTGAGCGGTTTCCACGAGCAGCGGCCAGCCTTCTTCCTGTCGCCAACTGGACGTGAAGGCGATAGCGGCCAGTATCAGTTCCAGCGTTTCTGGCTGCGCGTCCCAACCGCTCTCGATGGCTACCCCGAGCCACCCTTCCATCGATTCCTTGATGTTCGAGAGCGCTTCATCACGAGTCCGGCCGTCGCTGACGGCACCGGGGAGGGCAGGCACGGATACCGAATATCCGCCTTGTTCGTGGTCAGGGGAGAGCACCACCGTGTACGTCCGCATAGACACAACCTACAGCCACGGATTAACCCTCGCGCGCCTACTCAGGCCGCTTCGGCACCATCACCTTGCGCTTGAAGTAGCACACTTCCTCCCCGCGCTGGTTGATCCCGCGAGTCTCCACGGTCACGATCCCGCGGTCGCCCGCCGAGGTCTCGCGCTTCTCCAACACCGTCGTCTCTGCCCGCACTGTATCTCCGTGGAAGGTCGGCTTGGAGTGCTTCAGCGTCTCGATCTCAAGGTTCGCGATCGCCTTGCCCGAAACGTCCGGTACGCTCATCCCGAGGACCAGCGAGTAGACGAAGTTGCCCACCACAACGTTCTGCTTGAACTGCGTCTCTTCCTCGGCAAACCAGCGGTCCGAATGCAACGGATGGTGGTTCATCGTGATGTCGCAGAAGAGGTGATCCTCCGACTCCGTGATCGTCTTGCTCGGCCAGTGCTTGTAGACATCACCAGGCTCGAACTCCTCGTAATACCGCCCAAATTTGTCGCGCCCGTCATAAACCGTCATTCGTTTCGTCTCCAATCGTAGATCCCGCCGGCGGGGCGGCTGAGGGGCAATCGTGAATCGCGAATCAGATCGGATAGTCCTTCACGATCTGCCGCGCGATCACCGTCTTCTGGATGTCGCTCGTGCCCTCGGCGATAACCATCAGCGGCGCGTCCCGGTAGTAGCGCTCCAGAGGAAGGTCCTTGCTGTAACCCACACCGCCGTGGATTCGCAGCGCGTCCAGCACCACTTCCTGGCACATCTCCGTCGAATAGAGCTTTGCGATCCCCGCATCGAGGTCGCTGCGCACGCCCGAATCCTTCTTTCGCGCGGCATCCAGCGTCAGCAGGCGGCCCGCCCGGATCTTCATCGCCATCTCCGCCAGCCGCAGCTGCTGCGCCTGGTGTTCGAAGATCGGTTTGCCGAACGCGTACCGCTTCTGTGCGTACCGGATCGAGTCATCGAACGCCGCCTGTGCCAACCCCACTCCACGCGCCGCGACGTTGATCCGTCCAACTTCCAGCGCAGACATAATGTGCTGAAAGCCCAAACCCTCTTTCGCCCCGAGTACCTGCGTCGCCGGCACGCGCGCGTCGTCAAACGACAGTTCAGTCGTCTCCACGCCCTTGTAGCCGAGCTTGTCGAACTTCTTGCCGCTTGTGAACCCCGCTGTCCCGGCGTCCACGAGGAACGCGGTGATGCCCTTGTGCCGCGGCTCCGCCGTTGGGTCCGTCTTCGTCATCACCAGGTAGACGCCCGCTCGCTGGCCGTTCGTCACCCACATCT
>JBDSJC010000078.1:0-28222 GCA_039917655.1 Tepidiformaceae bacterium | reverse complement strand
CGCGCTGGCGAGCGCTGGCGCATCCTCCTGGGGCACGGGCCGATGCGCCTCGGGCAGCTCGGGCCGGATGCCGTGGCCCGCCACGTCGATGTAGCGGCGAAGGTTCGGGTCGGCGTCGTAGACAGTCGGCGAGATCAGGCCAAGCGAGACCATCATCCCGAGATAGCTGTCCCTTTGACGTTCGTTGTTCACGATGACAAAGTCCGCCATCGTCAGTTGCATTGCGAGTATTGCGCGCGTGCGCTGCACCCAGGCGTGTTGCTTTCGGCCCGAAAACTGCTGCCGGCCGACCTCCATCCACTCCATGGCGTACTGGGTGAACAGGTCCACCACGAACTTTTTCTTCGGGAAGAATACGGCGACCTGCGGCGGGAGCCCGCTGGAGATGATGATGTCATGCTTCTTCACCAGGCCGAGGACGTTTCGGCCGGTCCAGCGGACGATGCGAAACGGCGCGCCCTCGGGCGTGGGCACATCGGGATTTGGTCCTGCAAGCGTTACCTGCGCGCCCGGAATCTGCGTAGCGAGCACGTACGCCTGCGCGGTGGCACGGATGCCGGGGCTCGAGACATGGCTGCCCAGGTGGCCACGACAGAGGATGAGGATGCGAGGCGGCACGGCGGTAGCGTACGAAGCGGGCGGCGAAGGGGCGAGCGCGCTCGCCCCTAGCCCTCCGGACGCTAGGCTGAACCTGCCGCACTCGCGGCGGGGGTAGACGTTGGACTGGTGGCGAATCATCCATGTGCTCAGCATGATCTGGCTCGGAGCCGGTCTGGGTGCTACCTACCCGTTGATCCTCAAGGCCTGGGCCACCAAAGACGTGAAGTACCAGATGTACTGCCTCGTCGAGGCGGCCAGCAACGAGACCCGCATTCTCCTGCCCGGCGCGATGGCTACCGGCATCACCGGCTTCTTCTGGGCCGTGTCCCGCGACTACAATTTCGTGCGCGATGGCTGGCTGCTCGCGTTGACGTTGCTCTACGTCCTGGTCTACTTCGTCTGTCTGCCGCTGTTGGGCTTTGGGCTGCGGCGGGCGCGGCTGGCCTCGCTGATCGCTGTGAAGAAAGGCCAGCAGACGGCCGAATTAAAGAGCATCCTCGATGACCGCGTGCCGATCGTATTCGGCACTGTGCTCGTGCTCAGCGTGCCGCTACTTGCCTGGCTAGCGGTCTTCAAGCCTTTCTAGCGAAGGGGTTAGTGCGGTTCTTCGCAACCAACCCCTTCGGTGCGACCCGTGTCCTCAGCACGAAGCACTACGCACTTCGGCCCTTACTTCTTCACCCCACCGAACAGTGTCGTCGGGTCGATGATGACGCCCTGGCCGCTAGGGATCAGTGCGATCTGGATCTTGTCGCCCAACTTCTGGATGGCCTGGAACTGAATCACTTCGGGAGTGAGAGATGCCGCCAGCGCCTTGTTCGCCGCTGCCTGGCCCTCCGCGCGCACCTTCGTTGATTCAGCGTCACCCTTCGCCGTTTCGATTTGCTGCTGCGCCTCGAACTGGCTCTGTTTCACCTTCTCCTGCGCCCGCAGTGCGTCCTGGGTTGCGATCTGCTTGCCCTCGATCGACTTCTTGAAATCGTTGCTGAAGTCGATGTTGTCAAGCAGGAGGTCCGTCACTGTAATCGAGAACGGCGCGAGCTCGGCCGTCAACTTATCGCGCACGATCTGGCGGATCTTCTCGCGGTTCGGAGCGATCTCAACGCCCGGGTACTTCACCGTCTCTTCCTTCAGGAAGTTGACCAGGCGCGGTTCGATCAGTCGGTCGAACCAGTTCTCCCCAACTGTTCGATAGAGGTTCTGCACCGCACCCGGAGACACGGAGTAGTTGATGGTCGCCGTGATGTAGACATCCTGCGTCTCCTGCGAGAAGCCCGAGACGTTTTCAAACTTGAACCGCTGCACCTGCACGCTCTGCGTCTTTGTCGTTTGCCAGGGAAGGATGAACTGAAGCCCCTCGCTCTTCTGGCCGACGATTTCGCCAAACTGGTAGACGACCATCACGTTGCCCGCCTCAACCGTCTTAAGAGATGCAGCGAGCGTAGTCAGCCCCACCCAGAGAATGAAGACGACGCTCACTGCGACCATGATGATCGTGGCACGCAGACGCTCGGGCGTGCCATCGGCAGCCGCCGAGCGGGCTAATCGGGAGAAGAAGAAGACCGCGCCACAGATCACGATCGCGGCCAGCAGGCTAAGTATCCAGGGCATTGTTCCACCTCACGCTCGAACTCAGACTCGAATCTGTTTAGACAGTAGCAGGTTGCGCGGTGGCGGGCGCTAAACCATGTAAACGCGGGATCTGGCGGGAGCCTCAGCCTGCCGCGGAAACCACCGTCACGGCGTCGCCGACTGTCAGCGTGCCCGTGCGCAGCACGGAGGCGTAGACCCCGGCGCAGGTTTCGTTCATCTGGCCCACGGCTTTGAGGACGGCGGGGGTGCCTACCCCGGATTCGGGATCGAAGGTGACCATCACACAGCGCTGGTCCTGGTGGGTGACCGCAATCCGCGCCTCGCCGATTGCCAACGTCTTACCGACCAGCTCCTGTTCGCTGAACGCCAGGGAGTCGTTTTCGACCACCAGGTTCATGCGGAAGCGGCGATGGTCTGGCGCGACGCCCCCAGCCTCGGCGAGCGCCCGGATCGTCGACCCAAAGATCAGAGAAACGTACGCGACGTCCTGGCTGCCGCGGTAGTCGCTGTGCAGGCGCAGCCCGAAGCCAGACGCTTGCTCCAGCTGCTCTCGCAGTTCGCCGCTGGCGATTGCAAGCCGCGCGCCCGCAGCAGTCAGGACAAAGAGCCCTGGTTTGCCGCCGGTGCTCTCCCACACGGGCTGGCATGCGAACAGCCCCTGATGTTGCCGCCCGGTGAGCCAGGGGAACGAGTTGTGCAGCCCTTCCTGGACGAACGCGAACGCGCGGTCGTGGGGCAGACCCTGGAAGCCGATCGGAGAGGAGGCCAGCTCTTCGCCGCGCATGGACTTGACCGGATAGCGCGCTATCGTCTGCAAGGTCCCGATTGTGGTCACGTTTCGGCTCCTCCACCTCTTTTGGACTCACCGTACGGCATGCTTCCTGAAAGCGCCCTGTCAGGTATCTCGCTAAAGCGAGGCATAGACCCCGTCCACCAGCGCGATGTTGCGCGGGTCCCGCCAAGAGCGCCCCGCGCGGTTGCAGACGAATCCGAAACCCAGGCCGGCGTCCGGGTCCGCGAAGCCAAGGATCGCGCCGTTGCCGTAGTGTCCGAACGAATGCGCCCCAGGCCCCAGCGGCCTGACCCCCGGGATCGTCAACTGGAAGCCGAGGCCAAAGCGGTTGGGCCGCCCAAGGATCGCGTCGATTCCATCCGATTCGATAGCGCTCGCCTGCTCGATCGTCTCGCGCGACAACAGCTGGCGGCCGGCAGCGCTGCCGCCCGAGGCGAGAATGCCGAAGACGCGAGCGATCGCTCGCGCGTTGCTGTGCGGGTTCGTCGAAGGGAATTCGGCCGCGCGCCAGAGCCGCGAGTTCACCCCGCCCTCTGGCAACGCCGGCGGGTTCCGGTAGGCCAGCAAGCGCGCAAGGCCGATTCCTTCGGCCGTTGCGGCGTCCACCTCCAGCCACGGGCGCTGCGATTCTTCCCCCGGCGCCGGTTGGTAGGCGATCCAGTCGGCGACACGCCCGTCCTCTTCCGGCCCGAAACCGATGAGAAAATCGATGCCGAATGGCGCTGACACCTCTTCGCGCAGGTACCGCCCGACCGTGCGCCCATCAACCCGGCGCAACACCTCGCCAACGAGGAAGCCGAGGGTGTTGGTGTGGTAGCCAAACTGCGTGCCCGGAGTCCACCACGGCTCCTGCTCGGCCAGTGCTGTGGTCATCGTCTCCCAGTTGAGGATCGTCACGCCCGGCGGCAGCGGCTTGCGCACCGCTGGCAACCCCGCCTGGTGGTTCAGCAACTGGCGGACCGGCAGCTCCGCCTTTCCGCCCTGCGCGAACTCCGGCCAGTAGCGCGCCACCGGCGCATCCAGCTCGACCTTCCCCTGCTCACAGAGCCGCAACAAACAGACCGCGGAGACTGCCTTACCGACCGACCAGACGTTGACGATCGAATCGCGCTGCCAGGGGCGCTGGCGCCCCTCATCCAGCCACCCTCCCCAGAGATCGACAACCAGCTCGTTGCCAACGGTCACCGAGACGGCCGCGCCAACATCTCCGCGCTCGGCGAAGTTTCGTTCAAATTCCTCGCGTACGCGGGCGAACGCGGTCTTGGCGAATCCGCCGATCGGGCTTTCCACGCCGCCAGTCTCTGCCGCCGGACGCCGAAGCTCAACTGTGACTGTAGCTGCACTACCGGTTTGGCCGCACCCCTATGCGCACCCCTCCGCACCAGCACCACACTGTAGGACGCCGAGGTCCAGGCTTCCGCTTAGGCATCGGGCCCCGAACCTGCGGCGTCGTGTACGCTATCGCGGTGTCACCCCAGGATCGTGTTCGCGCTGCCCTTCGCGATCTTGGCCTACCCGGCGAAGTGACCGAAATGGACGCCAGCACTCGGACCGCGCAGGACGCCGCAAACGCCTGCGGCTGCGAACTCGGCCAGATCGTCAAGACACTCTTCTTCTTCGCGGACGGACGGCCGACGGTTGTGCTGACCGCTGGCGACCGCCAGGTGGACACTGCCCTACTTGCTCAGCTCGTTGGCGTGGGCCGAAAAAAGCTCAAGATGGGCACGCCAGGCGAAGTGTTGACCCACACCGGGTTCCCCGTTGGTGGAGTCGCGCCTGTCGGTCAATTGAACCCTAGCGATGTCGTCGTGGATGACAGCCTGAAGCGGTTCGAGGACCTCTGGGCAGCTGCTGGCGCTGGCAACGCCGTCTTTCCCGTGACCACCGGAGCGCTCGTGGCGGCCGTCAGCGGTCAATGGGCGACGGTGACCCGGGCGCCCGAATGACAGAGGCGGGTAATCGAACGAACGCCGCCCTCGCGTTGTTGGTCGCAATGCGGCCGTATCAGTGGCCGAAGAACGGCATCGTCTTTGCGGCGCTCGTGTTCTCGGCGGGTGACGCCTGGCGCGTGGGTGATGCGAGCAGCTGGTGGCCGCTGCTCTGGCGCACCTCCGTGCTGTTCGCACTCTGGTGCATCGTCTCCAGTTCGATCTACCTGCTGAACGACATCCTGGACCGCGATCTCGACCGGCTGCACCCGCGCAAGCGTAGACGCCCAATCGCCGCCGGACAGCTTTCGCCGGGCCTCGCGGCGGCAGCGGCAGTCGCCCTCGCCGTGGTAGCGATCCCGCTAGCGTTCTGGCTCGATACAGCGGGCGGCGCTGTCCTGGCTGGCTACGCCATCGTGATGATCGCCTATTCGGGTGGCCTGAAGTCCGTGCCGGTGCTGGACATCATCATCCTCTGCACCGGCGTCGTGGCCCGTGCGGTCGGTGGCGCGGCCGTCATTGACGTGCAGATTAGCCCGTGGCTCTACGTCTGCTCAGGCTTCGCCGCGCTCTTCTTTGCGGTGAGCAAGCGGTGGGCGGAATACCGCCAGCTGGGCCCAGACGCGGCGCTCCACCGCCCGTCACTGGCCGGCTACCCCGGCGAGCTGCTGGGCCAACTGCTCACGATTAGCGCAGCCACCGCGCTCGTCAGCTATGCCCTCTACACGATCGAATCGAGGAACGTGCCTGAGGATGGCCGGATGGCGGTCACCATCCCGTTCGTCGGCTTCGCCCTCTTTCGCTACCTCTACCTGCTCAACGGCCCGCGCAGCACCGACGCCCCGGACCAGATCATGTTCACGGACCCGCAGATCATCCTCGCTGTGACCGCCTTCGTGGCGGTCGCCGCGGGCGTGCTCGTCTCGCGTTGAGTTCCAGCTCAGTGCGCCTGATAGCTCTCCAGCGCGCCCGGCCCGGCCAGCTCCGGATGTCCGCTCCAGACCCACGCGTAGTTCGTCTGGCTGACGCCCATCAGCATCCCGTAGAGCGTTGTTGGGTGGATAAACAGCCCGGTCTCTGGCGGGCGGTCCGCGCTGTCGCTGAAGCGTGCGTTCGCGCCGCGCAACCGCTCGGCCAACGCTGGCACGTCATCGGTCTCCACGTAGCACATGTACAGCGAGGGGCCGCGCTTTTTGTAAAAACGGTCCATCGCCTCATCGCCCCAGGTTTGGGTGATCTCAATGCGGTCCAAGCGTTGCGGTGGGTTGAACAGCGTGAGCGTGCCCTTGTAGCCATAGAGCTTGCTCTCGATCGGCGAATACTGGATCGGGTCCAGCCCAAAGATGCGCGTGTAGAGCGCCGCGGTGTCCTGCCAATCGGCCACCGGGTTGGTCACTTCGTAGATGAAACGAATAGCACCCACCGGCTCGCGCTGCTCTTCCTGCACGACCATCGCCGGCATCCCGTGGGTCTGCCCGGGCTCGAGGTAGAGCGCGCCTTTTTCATCGACCGCGCGCACCTCCTGAGAATCGAAGTGCCGCTTCATCGCCTCAATATCGGGCGTCGCGAAGCCCACTCCGTAGAGGCCCTGGCCCCATTTGTCCGCCCACTCCTGCACCGGCCCCGGTCCGGCAGGCTGGAGGAACTCGAAGAGGCTGGTGCCCGCCTGCACGGTGGTGCGGTGCGAATTCAGGAAGCGCGAACCGCCTTCCCCGATCTTCACCGCGCCGAAGATCGCCTCCCATTTCGCAACGGCGGCTTCGCGGTCTGGCACCACTATCTGGATTCGATCGACGTACGTAAGCATGGCGCGGCTCCTCGGTGGGGTGTGCGCCAAGTATACGGGCCGCGACGTGCCCGCACCGGGAAACGAAACAGGGGCCACTTTCGAAGGCCCCTGATCATGCTGATGCGTACCAACCGAGCGTAACAGCTACGCGCTCTCAGGCCGGGCGATATCCACCGCGGAGGGGATGACCGTCACGTCGATCGGCTGGCCCCCGCGGGTGAGCAGCAGCGGCCGTATGCCCTTGGTCACGGACTCAGCGTTCACCACGCACTTGCGCACGTCCGTCCGTCCGGGGATGTCGTACATCACTTCCATCAGGCACTCTTCCAGCACGGTACGAAGGCCGCGGGCGCCGGTCTTGTGCTTGATCGCCGTCTCGGCGACCGCCTTGAGGGCGTCTTCAGTGAACACCAGTTCCACGCCGTCCATCGCGAAGTAGCGCTGGTACTGCTTGATCAGCGCGTTCTTCGGCTCAGTCAGGATCCGCACCAGAGAAGGCGCATCGAGCGAGGACAGACCGACGACCATCGGCAAGCGGCCGACGAACTCGGGGATCAGGCCGAACTCGAGCAGGTCGTCGTGGGTGACATGTGTGAGCAGTTGGTCCAACTGCGACCCGCGGAATGCGCGGTCAGCCTGGAAGCCGATACGCACGTGGTTGCGGGTCAGGCGCTTTTCGATGTGCGTTTCGAGCCCTTCGAACGCCCCACCACAGATGAAGAGGATGTTCGCCGTGTTGATCTGGAGGAAATCCTGGTGCGGATGCTTTCGCCCACCCTGAGGTGGCACGTTGGCAATGCAGCCCTCAATGATCTTGAGCAGCGCCTGCTGGACGCCTTCACCGGAGACATCACGGGTGATGCTGGGGTTGTCGCTCTTACGCGAAATCTTGTCGATCTCGTCGATGTAGATGATCCCGCGTTCGGCCTTTGCGATGTCGAAGTCCGCCGCCTGGATCAGGTGGAGAAGAATGTTCTCGACATCTTCGCCAACGTAGCCCGCTTCCGTGAGGGCCGTCGCGTCGGCGATCGAGAACGGCACGTCGAGCATCTTCGCGAGCGTCTTTGCAAGGTAGGTTTTGCCTACGCCAGTGGGCCCGACGAGCAGGATGTTCGACTTTTCCAGCTCGATGTCGTTCTCAATGGCGGCGCCGATGCGCTTGTAGTGGTTGTAGACCGCCACCGAGAGCACCTTTTTGGCCTGCTCCTGGCCAATGACGTATTCCTCCAGGTGATCGTAGATGACCTTCGGCGGCGGGACTCGTTGCGCGGAGCCAGCTACACCCTTGGCCGTGGCCGGCGTGGTCGCCGAGCCGGTCTCTTCGTCGATGATCTCCCGGCAGAGATCGACGCATTCGTCACAGATATAGACCGCGCCGGGCCCAGCGATAAGCCGCCGGACCTGATCCTGGTTTTTCCCGCAAAACGAGCAATGGTACTGGACGCGGTTGGTGCGGTTTCCTGCCAAAGCGGTTCCCCCTGTGCCTAATTCTTCGGCGCGTCTTCGCGCCTCGCCAACAGCTCATCGACCAGACCGTAATCTTTTGCGCCCTGCGCATCGAGGTAGAAGTCACGGTCGAAGTCTTTGGTGATCCGCTCCACTGGCTGCCCGCTGTGCTTGGCGATGATGTTGCGGATGATCTCGTTGTTGCGAAGGATCTCCTTCGCCGCAATTTCGATGTCGGAGGCCTGCCCACGCGCGCCGCCCAGCGCCTGGTGCATATGCACAGTGGCGTTCGGCAGGGCGTAGCGCTTGCCGGGAGCACCGGCGCAAAGCAGCACGGTAGCCATCGAGGCGGTCTGGCCCACGGCGATCGTGGAGACGGCCGGTTCGATCAGCTGCATCGTATCGTAGATCGCCAGCCCGGCGGTGATCACGCCGCCCGGCGAGTGGATGTACATGCTGATGTCGCGCTCGGGATCCTCACGTTGGAGGAAGAGCAGTTGGGCCACGACCAGGTTGGCGATCTGGTCATCGATCGGCGTGCCAAGGAACACAATGCGTTCCTTGAGCAGCAACGAAAAGATGTCGAACGCCCGCTCTGATCGAGGACCGCTTTCGATAACCGTTGGGATGACCGCTTGGACAAGCGGGTGGATAGCGTTGGGACGCTCGATCAAACGGGTTGCTCCTCTCGTTCGCCGCTGGCGATCGCTGTCAGACGCTCCAGCGTCTTTCGGGACATCAGGTTGCGGCGGATAGTAGAGACACCCTCCTCGGTGGCGAACATATCCCGGAAGCGGGACGCGTCGTCACCCATGGGAGCTACGAGCGTGTCGAGCTCCTCTTCTATCTCATCGGCTGTTACTTCGATCCCTTCAGTCTCTGCGAGCTGATTTAGGGTCAAAGATCGTTTCACGCGGACATCCGCGACCTCTCGGAGCGTCTCGCGGTAGTCCGCTTCTGAACGTCCGATGCGCTGTAGATAGGCCACGTACTGCTGCTGGTCGTTGCCCACGCTATCTCGCACCAGGTGGTCGATTTCGCGCTCAACAAGGACGCGTGGATACTCCAGCGTGGCGCCTTCAACCAGCCTATCGACGGCATCCTGCTGGAACTTCGCGGTGGCCTGCTGTTGGAGGTTATCGGTCAAGTCCTTGCGGATACGCTCTTTGAGTGCGTCGAGCGTGGGAAAGTCCTCGCCGTTCACGGCCTGGGCGAAATCGTCGTCCTCGTCTGGAAGCTGCTCTTCTTTCACTTCCTTGATCACCAGGTGGAATTGGGCGGGTTTGCCGGCCAGCGGTTCGAGCCGAAAGTCCTCGGGCATTGTCAGCTCAAGGTCCTTCTCCTCGCCCTTGCTCATGCCGAGGAACCCTTCGGCCAGCCCGGGGACGAAGAGCGTGACGCCTTCGCGCAGAGGAAACTCGGCGTCCGTGTCCTCCATGAACTCGTCGCCCTCGGCGCTGCCAACAACGTCGCCAGTGATCACGTCATCCCACTGGATCGGCCGCTCGACAGGCGCCTGGATGGCGTTCCGGCGACGGAGCAAAAGGAGTTGTTCGTTGAGCATCTCATCGCTAACTTCAACGCCGTCTTTCTGCGCGCGAACCGTTTTGTATTCGCCCAGGTCCACGGACGGCCGCACGGAGACGACGAACTTCAGGACCACTGGATCCAGTTCGATGCCGTCGAGCTCCGGCTGGGCGATAGCGTCCACATCCTCGGTCGCAATCGCCTCATTGTAGACGTCGGGGATCAGTTTTTCGATGGCGTCGTTCATCAGCCGTTCGCGGCCAATGTACTTCTCGGTCATGGCGCGCGGCGCTTTGCCGGGGCGAAAGCCGGGGACGCGAGCCTTGGGCGCGAGGCGGCGGTACGCGGCGTCAACGGACTTCTCGACGCGCTCGGCCTCGACTTCAATCTGGAGTTGCACGCGGCTCTCGGGGAGCCGTTCAAGGGTTACCTTCACAGGGCTATCAAAGTCCTCCGCATCGAGTATAGCAAACCGCGCCGCGCACGCCGGGAAGGGAGTCCAGGGTCGGCCGTGCCCGCTATCGCAGGCTGTGCGTCCTCGGTTCGAAGAGGTCCACCAGGGCGTCGCCGAGCAGGTTCCAGGAGTAGAAAAAGAGGATCACGGGGAGCGAAGAGGCGAGCAGCAGGTGGGGGTACTGTTCGAAGGCGCGGACGCCGGAGGCATCGCCGATCAGGTTGCCGAAACTGGCGCCTGGCGGGTCGATCCCCAAGCCGAGGTAGCTGAGTGCTACTTCCGAGCCTGCGATGCCCGCCATCGAAGCTGAAAGCCCGACGATGAAGAGCGGCATCACGCCCGGCAGAATGTGGCGCGAGATGATCCTCCAGGTCGAAGCGCCCATCGCTTCGGCGGCCGTCACGAACGACGACTCGCGGATGGAGAGCGCCTGTCCGCGGACGATGCGGGAACTGCCGATCCAGGCGAACGGCGTGGTGGCGCCGACGATAATCGTGAACTTGACGAGCGTTTTGGCATCGCTCCCCAGCCAGCTGTGGTCCTCAAGCCAAAACGAAACGTCGTTGATTCGCCCCCGGAACGAGGCCGTTATGGCAAGCATCAGGATCAGGGTGGGCACACCACCAAGCACCTCGCCGACGCGCATGATGGCCGTGTCCACCCACCCTCCGCGGTAGCCCGCCAACAATCCGAGCCCAAGCCCCAGCACCAGCCCACCGGTCAGAATCACGACCAGCGTGAAGAGGATCGTTGTGCGCGCCGCGTAGACCACGCGCGAGAACAGGTCCCGCCCCAGCCCGTCGGTGCCAAAGATGTGGTCCGCGCTGGGGCCCTGGCGGCGCGCCTCCACCGTCAGTTCCTGTTGGTTCGGGTCGTACGGCGCGACGAGCGGGGCGAAGATGCCAGCCGAGTAAAACACCAGCAGGTAGCCGATGGCGATGACGGCCAACTTTTTGCGCGCCAGGCTGCGCAGCATGCGGTAGCGCTGCGGCTCAGCGATTGGCCCGGCGGTGTACAGTTCTTCGGCGGCGCCCGCGATCGCCATCAGGCGCCTCTCCCGGCGCCGACGCGGATGCGCGGGTCGATCACTGAATAGACCACGTCGATCACCACGTTCGCCATCACGAACAGGAAGGAGCCGAAGAGCACCAGTGCGAGGATGACGTCGAAGTCCGGGGCGAGGGCGGCGGCCAGCGATTCCTGGCCGATGCCCGGTATGCCGAAGAGTTGCTCGGTGAAGAGCGCCCCGGCAGTAATGCCTGGCAGCGAAAGCCCAATCACGGTCACCATCGGCAACATCGCGTTGCGCGTGATGTGTGTGATCACCACGGTGCGCTCACGTAGGCCCTTGGCGCGGGCGGTGCGCACGTAGTCTTCGTTCAATACGCCAACCACCGAGGCGCGCATCAGGCGCGCCACCCCCGCTACGCCGGGCAGTGAAAGGATCAGCACCGGGAGCACCATGTGGCTGCTCCACACCCATTCGTACCCGAGCCCCACGACCCCAAGCTTGAGCGCAAACAGCCACTGCACGACGGGGATGAGGACGAAGATCGGGATCGCATCCAACGCCAGCCACGAACTGATGGTCAACGGGTCAAGGAACGTGCCGCGGGCCATCGCGGCGTAAACGCCCACCGGGATCCCCAGCGCAAACGTGATCAGCAGCGCCATCAGTCCTATCTGGGACGACACCCAGACCTTCGGGATGATCACCTCACTGGCGGAAAAATCGCGATGGCGAGTGGAGATCCCGAGGTCGCCGTGGGCGAGGTTCTGCATGTATTTGATGTACTGAATGTGGATCGGCTCGTCGTAGCCGTACTTCTTTCGCAGGAGGGCGGCCTGCTCCTCCTGGTAGTTCTTCTGGAGGATCGCATCCACCGGGTCGCCCGGCGCAAGGCGCAGCATGTAAAACACCGCCACCGAAATCACGAACAACACAGGGAGGGCCCAGAGCAGCCGGCGCACCGTGTAGCCGAACAGACCCGGGGCCACGAATTACTTCGCCTTCGGGTCGATCGAGATGTAGCGGTACTTCGGCACGGTCATCGAAACCGACGGGTAGTCCTTCACACAGGGCTTGATCACCTGGTAATCGACCGGCCAGAACAGGGGGATGATCGAGGCGTCGTCCACAATCTTCTGTTCCGCCTGGGTGTAGAGGCTGTACCGCTTCGTCCGGTCAGTCTCCCTGCGGCCCTGCTGCAACAGCGTGTCCACATCGGCGTTCTTGTATCGGCTGTAGTTTAGGGGGCTATCGCTGGCGAAGAGTTTGCCGAGGAAGTTCTCGGGGTCCGGGTAGTCCGCCGACCAGCCGTCGGACAGCATCTGGAACTTGCCCTGGCGCTGCTCCCGGAGGAACGCCGAACTGTCGATCGCCTGGAGCTGGACGGTCACGCCGAGGCTGTCCTCCCAGCCTTTCTGGATGGCCACCAGCAGGTCGCCCGGAGTGCCGCCCGTACCGCTGTAGCTCAGGGTGACGCGCGGCAGCTTGCCCGCGTACTTCGAATCCTGGATGAGCTGCTTGGCCTTCACCGGGTCGTACTTGAACGAGGTCACGCCTTCGGAGTAGCCGGGCATCTCCGGTGGCAGGAAGCCATCGGCCACCCGGTAGGCGTTGTAGAACAGGACGTTGTTGATCTGCTCGCGGTCGATCGACATCGCGAACGCCTGACGCACCTTTGGGTCATCGAAGGGCGCCTGCGATGGGTTCAGGTTGAAGTAGAACGTCGCCATGCTGGGGACGGCGCGGTAGTCCTTGCTCAGGGGGTTGTTGCCGGCTTTGACGGCGTCCAGGAGCGAGGCGGGAAATCCGCCAACGTGTAGTTCGTTGTTCTCGTAGCGGGTGAGCAGCGAGCCGCCGCCCAGTTCGAAGACCACTTCGTCCAGCTTCGCGGCACCGAGATGGTAGCGGTCATTGCGCACGAGCCGGATCTTCTCGGCAGGGGTGAACTCGGCGAGCTTAAAGGGGCCCGTGCCGTTCGGCTTTTGCGTCCAGTTGCGCGGGTTCTTCTCCACCTGCTCTTTGTCCACCAGGAACGAAACCGGGTAGGTCAGCTCCGAAATGAAGAAGTCCGAAGGTTCGATCAGGTCGATCTGGATCGTCGTTTCGTCGACTACTTTGACGCCGGAGACGCTGGCCGCTTTGTTCGAAAAGCGGTCGCGCAGGCCGACGATGTTGCCGAGGTATGCCAGCACTGTCGGCGAAGCGTTGGTCGGGTCCGCCGCGCGCTCGATGCTGTACTTCACATCGGCTGAGGTGACTCGCTTGTTGTTGTGAAAGACCACGTTATCGCGCAGCTTGAAGGTGTACGTCTTGCCGCCGTTCGATACTTCCCAACTCTTGGCCACATCCGGCTGCACCTTGAGCTGCGTGTCCAGCGTCACCAGCCCGCCGAAGATCTCCTCGATGTACTCACTCGTCTCAACATCGCCCACCTGAATGGGGTCGAGGAGCGAGTTCGGCTCGCCGCCTGGGACGTAGAGGACGTTGCCTTCGCAGATCTTGCCAGAGGAGGCGCCCGCTTTGGGCGTGCTCTTCCCGCCGCCGCCGTCGGCCGGGGCGCTGTTATCGTCTCCGCCGCCCGCCAGCGCAACCACAAAGACCACCCCGATCGCCAGGATCAGGAAAGCCACGAACCCCATCATCAGGGTCAACATTTTGTTGGACATGGACACCAGCCAAAGCCGAGATTCGCTGACAGTACGTCCACCGCCTGCGATACGATCCCTCGCAAACAGGCGCGGTGAAGCTGAGCGAAAGAGTACACGGGAACCGCAGACCGGGACACGCATCAGCGGGTCACCGGAAACGGCCCTTTACGCGTCGGCCGTTCTCAGGGCTTCGCCGGCGCGAGCATCAGCCCCAGTTCGTCCAGCTGCGCCTTGTCCACCATCGAAGGCGCGCTCATCAACGGGTCGGCCCCGGAAGAGGCCTTCGGGAAGGCGATGACGTCACGGATGTTCTCCGTGCCGGCGAGCGTCATGATTAAGCGGTCGATGCCGCCGCCGATCCCGCCTTCAGGCGGCGCGCCGTAATCGAGCGCATCGAGCACCACGCCAAAGCGCTCTTGCTGCTGCTCCGGCGAGTGGCCCATCAGCGCGAACACCTTCTCCTGGTCGGCCCGGGTGTTGATCCGGATCGACCCCCCGACGATCTCCGAGCCGTTGCAGACCAGGTCGTACTGGTAGGAAGAGGCCTTCTCAGGGTCGTCGTCCAGCCAGTGCCGTTCGGATTCGGGGAAGCCGCAGAAGGGGTTGTGCGTGGCGTCCCAGCGCTGCTCCTCGGGCCGCCATTCGAGCAGCGGGAAGCCGGTCACCCAGGCGAACGACAGCTCCTTCGCATGAATCAGCCCCAGCCGCACGCCGAGCGCGCTGCGCACAGAGTGCAAGGCGCTCGCCACGGTCTCCGGCTTGTCCGCCACGATGAGGAGCATGTCGCCAACCTCGGCGCCTGTCAGCGCCTTGATCCCGGCGATCTCCCCCGGCGAAAGGAACTTCGCGATCGGCGACCGCAACTCCTCGTCAGAGACGATGCCAATTGTCGCCAGCCCCCTGGCGCCGCCGCCGCGCGCGATCTCCGTCAACTCGTCGATCTCACGGCGAGTCATGTCCGCTTTCCCGGGGACGCGGATCGCTTTGATCTCGCCTCCGCTTGCCAGGGCGCCGGAGAACACCTGGAACCCGGAGTTCCGCAGCGGCTCAGCGATGTTCACGAACTCCAGGCCAAAACGCAGATCGGGCCGGTCGATGCCGTAGCGGGCCATGCAGTCCGCGTAGTCCAAGCGGGGGAAGGGCTTCGCGGCGATCGGCCCCTTGCCGAAGCGTTCGCCGATCCCCGTGTATAGCTCTTCGATCAGGGCCATCACGTCTTCCTGCTCGACGAAGCTCATCTCGAGGTCCAGCTGCGTGTGCTCGGCGACGCGGTTGGCACGCGTGTCCTCATCCCGGTAGCAGCGGGCGATCTGGAAGTACTTCTCGATCCCCCCGTACATCAACAGCTGCTTCATGATCTGGGGCGATTGCGGCAAGGCGAAGAAGTGGCCCGGCCGCACGCGTGAAGGGACAAGGAAGTCCCGCGCTCCCTCTGGCGTGGACTTGATCAGTGTCGGCGTCTCAACCTCGGTGAAGCCGCGTTCGTAGAGGAACTCGCGGATGAACCGCACCACCTCGTGGCGGAGATAGATGACCTCCGCAACCTCGGGCCGGCGGAGGTCCAGGTAGCGGAACTTCAGGCGCAGCTGCTCGTCCACATCTACCGGCTCGTTGATGTAGAACGGCGGGGTGATGGCCTCGTTCAGCACGGTGCAGGTTGTGGGCACGATCTCGACTTCACCGGTGGCCATGTTCGGGTTGGCCGTCTCGCTGGCGCGCAGCCGGACTTGGCCTTCCACCTGCAGCACCCATTCGTTGCGAACGCGGTGGGCAACATCGTGTGCGGCGGCGTTCTCTGGATTGAAGACGATCTGGACAACACCCTTGGCGTCGCGCAGGTCGAGAAAAATCAGGCCGCCGTGGTCCCGGCGGCGGTGCACCCATCCGGCCAGGCGCACAGTCCGGCCCGCATCCGAGGCGCGCAGATCACCGGCATACGTATCTTTGAGCATGGGGAAAGGTTAGCAGCGGGCGAGGCTAACCGCTTAACCGCCGAGGTTGCTCAGTCGCCCCCTGAGGTCACCGGTGAACCGACCATCATCCCGCTCAGTTCTGCTTTGTAGGCTGCCTCCAGCGCCTCGCCCATCCGCCGGGTGAAACGCGCGTAGGCGGCGATCAGTAGCGTCGCCTCCGGCGAAAGGACGGTGTGCCCGCCGCCCGCCCCCCCAACCTCGGACTGCACGAGCGAGAGCCCGAGATTGGCCTCGAGTTCCTTGACCTTGCCCCACGCCCTCCGGTAGGAGAGCCCGAGCGCGGTCGCCGCCTGGGCTAGCGACCCGGTCTCCGCAATCAACTCCAGCAGGCGGAGACGGTAGTCCGACATCACGAGCTTGCCATCGCGCTCTAACCAGAGCTTCTGGCGCGGCGCGAACGATTGGGACGGTTTCATGGGCGAAGGCTACCACGCCGGATTCACGATTCGGGATTGCGAAAGTCGCTCACCCCGCGGTCATAGGCGAGTGCCCGGACGATCGCCCGGGGCCGCCTGCACCTTCTGCGCCCGGATGAGCACCGCCACTGGCACCTTGCCCGCATCTTCGGTCACCAGTTCCGGAAAGCGCTCGAGGCTGTAGCGGCGGGTGCCGTCTGGCGAGGCCGCCCATCCGGGCAGCTCGGTCAGTTCAACCGTGGCCACGCTGTAGCGCCCCAGCGACGACACGACATCGCCGATCGTCCAGGAGAACTCCACCTTCATTGCCAAGCCACGCCCCGTGGGGAAATGGCCCCAGCCGGTCTCGTACTCCGGCGCCTTTTCGAAGTAGGAGTGCACCACCACCAGGCGGCCGCCGATCTCTTCGAAGACGTACTCCAGGGGGTGCTCTTCGTAGAGGACGAACGTGCCGCCGGGCGTCAACGCCTCCGAAATACCCCGTGCCCAGCCGTCGATGTCATCCAGCCAGACCAATGCGCCGAGGCCCGTGTAGACCACGTCGAAGGCCGCCTGCCGGAAGCGTTCGGGGAGGGCCTGCACGTCGGTAACCTCGAAGCTGGCGGCGATGCCCGCGGCGGCGGCCTTAGCCCGCGCCTCTTCGACCTCCACGGCGGACACGTCGAGGCCGGTGACGGTGGCGCCGCAATTGGCCAGTGAAAGGGTGTCCTCGCCTGTCGCGCACTGCAGGTGCAGCACGCGCTTGCCTCGGAGGTCGCCTAGCGCCTCGATCTCGACGCTCGAAAGGGTGGAGCCACCGGCCTTGAAGAACGCGGCATCGAACCCCAGGCCGTCCAGCCACGCGCGGCGCTCGATGCCAATCTCGTCCCAGGCGGCGGCGTTCATCGCCGCATGCTCAGCCGCCGTCTTGTTCGATTCGCTTCCCATGACGCTAGGCGTTGATGTCGCCGCGCGCACGCTGGATCGGCATTACGTGCGAATAGTCGTTAATCGTCAGCAGTTCGCGGCGAGTGTCCGCGGCGCGCACCACGGTGATCGAGGTGTGGTGCACGGCAACAACGTGGTCGAACGCGGAGCCCAGGAGGTAGCTGAGATAAGCTTCGATCACCCCGCCGTGGCAGGCCACAACGACGCGGTGGCCGTGGTTCTCAGCGATGATCGTGTCCAGGGTGGCCACGATGCGCGTCTTGAACGCTTCTCCGTCTTCGGTGTGCGGCCACGAGCTGTGCTTCCGCGTCCGCCGCACCTCCCGGTAGATCTCGCCGAGCTCGGCCGCGTTGTAGAGCTCCAACAATCCTTTGTCCTGCGGCGCATTCCGCCAGAGGTCAATCTCGCGCAGCTCTTCGAGGACGATCGGTTCGAGGCCATGGTGCTTCGCGATCTCCTTGCCAGTGTTGTGGGCGCGTTGGAGCGGGCTAGCGTAGACCGCGCCGATGCGCGCCGACGCGAGCCGTTCGCCCACCGCTCGCGCCTGCTTCCATCCGAGTTCCGAAAGCGGCGCGTCAAGCGCCTCACCGAGCGGGATGTTCTCGCGGTACTGTTGCTCGCCGTGCCGCACGAGGAGCACCTCGCACATCCCCTCGAACGATTCGACGAACGGGTTTGAGAGGTCGATGCTGCGGACGCGCTTTCCGGCGCTCACTCTGGTTCGGCTCCGGGCATCGCCACGACGGCGAGGTTCGGCTCGACGCTCGAGACGTAGCTGCTGGCCTTGATAAACGCCTTCAGCCCCGTCAGCAGCGCGTCGAGGTCTTCGTGGTTCATCTCGATCAGGATGCGCCGGGTGAATATCTCCGAGCCTCGCTCCAACCGGCTGCAGGCGCACTCTCCCGCCTCGGTGAGCTG
Source organism: Tepidiformaceae bacterium (assembly GCA_039917655.1). Taxonomy (GTDB): domain Bacteria; phylum Chloroflexota; class Dehalococcoidia; order Tepidiformales; family Tepidiformaceae; genus PNKC01. Next base: position 10,201 of record JBDSJC010000078.1, on the reverse strand, counting down.
ATTGCGCACCAGGCGGCGGTCCGAATCATCGTCCTCGCGCCGGATGAGAGTCAGCTTGACCAGCCGATCGACGATCCCCGAGATCGTTGGAGGCGTGACCGAGAGGCGGGTGGCCAACGCGCCAGCCGTCACGCCGGGGTCGTTGCGGACGAGAAAAAGCACGCGCAGCTGGGCGGTAGTCAGCCCCAATTCGGCCCAGGCGCGAAAGCGCAATGGGTCGAACATCGCAAACATCTCACCAATGTGGCGGATACTCGCATCGACAGCGTGTTCTGAGGTAGGTGGAGAGCTGGCCATTGATTCGCCTCACACGAAAGACTGCGTGCGTCGCTAGAGTATCAGCGCCACGCCGCGAGGCAAGCGCAGGCGGTGCGGGCCACGCTAGACTGGTCGCAACTTTCCTCGCCAGCGCCCACAAGGACTGCCATGTTCACCTCCATAGAGACCTTCCTCCGCTACTTCGACGGCGTAAACAAGCGCGCGATGCGGGATGTCGCCGCGCTACCTCCGGAGGCAGACGGTTGGGCCCCGGCGACCGGTGACGGCGAGCACGCCTGGAGCATTAACAAGCTTGTCGGGCACATGGCCGGGTCGCGGCAGTACTTCGCGAGCGCCTACAGCGGCAATGGCTGGATCAGCCCAGCGCCGCCCGATGTTTCGGCGCGTGCCCACTGGCTGCCCGCGCTGGAGACGAGCGCAGCCGCTTTCCGCGAGAAGCTTGCCGCCACGCCCCCGGATTGGCTCGAACGACGCGTCGACATGATCGATTCCAAGGCCACCCTGCCCGGCTGGCGCCTGTTGCTGATGATGATGGAGCACGACATTCACCATCGCAGCCAGATCGATACGTACGCTGGTCTGAACGGCTGGGATGTACCACAGATCTACAATCGCTCAGCCGAGACGATCGGCACTCTCCAGGATGCCCAGCGCGCAAAGCACAGCCAAGCGGGACCGTCGCACAGCCTCTGAGGGAACCCCGGGCGTGTCGATCTTGTCGGGAAAGGGAATTTGGGGCGAGCGGCGGGGATCGAACCCGCGATCTTCCGGGCCACATCCGGACGCGATAACCACTACGCTACGCCCGCCACGACGCACGAAACAAAACTCTAGCAGACCACGCCGTTAGCGGCAGCCTCCCGCCCGCGCCCGCCACTCCGCCTGAGGCGAGATCTGCCACGGAGGGGTCCTTCCACACCGTGGCGCCTTTCTAGATTGTTGGTCGCAGCAGTTGGCGGTAATATTCGCCGCCACGCCTTGAAATTCGGGGCCGACACGGAAGGACGGGACTCGCGTTGAACGAATTGCCGCCAGATCAGGTCATTACCGAACTGACGATGGCGCACTTCGCCACACGGTGTCTGCAAGTGGTCGCGGAAGTTGGTGTCGCGGACGCTCTTGGGGGCGCACCAATGGGAGTCGCCGAGTTGGCGGCGCGCACGGGCGTCAACGAAGACGCGCTAGGGCCGGATGCTCCGGCTCCTCGCCGCTCAGGGAGTGTTCGCCGAGGGGCCGGACGGGTACATACACACTCCTGCCTCTGAGATGTTGCGATCGGACCATCCCCGGTCGCTTCGTGCGTACGCCCGAATGATCGGGATGCCCGCCATGTGGAGCCGGGTGACCGGCCTCGAGCAGGCGCTGAGGACTGGCCTACCCGTCGCTAACTTTGCCAATCCGCTCGAATACTTTTCCGGACACCCCACCGAAGCGAGTCTCTTCAACGCTGCAATGGTGGCCAAAGCGGGGGGTGTCGTGCCAAAGGTCGTGGCGGCGTACGACTTCGCATCGTTCAACGTCATCGCGGACATCGGCGGGGGGCGCGGGCATCTGCTGAGTGCAGTGCTCGAAGCAGCGCCTGGCGCTTCCGGCATCCTGTTCGACCTGCCCCAGGTGGTAGAGGACGCTGGCGCTTCTGTTCCCCCGCGGATGACCCTGCAACCAGGTGACTTCTTCGCCGATCAGCTGCCGCTGGCCGACGCGTACTTGCTGATGGAGGTGATTCACGACTGGGCGCTACCTGAGGCGACGGCGATCCTCCAGGCTGTGCGACGCGCAGCCCCAGCGCACGCCCGACTGCTGATCGTTGAGGCGCTCGTTTCCGAAGAGCCGGGACCGCACTTCTCAAAGACGCTCGACGTTGCCATGTTGGCTTTCACGGGGGGCCGCGAGCGGACGTCGGCAGAGTATCAAGCGTTGCTTTCGGCGACCGGATTCAAGCTGGAGCGGGTGTTGCCCACCAAGACGCCGTATTCAGTGGTTGAAGCTACAGTAGCCACCGTGTGAGCTCCGCGTGGGGCTTGCTCTAGTATTTCGAAACGTTGATCTCTTCCATCCGCCCCGTGACCAGATAAACAACCCGTTCGCAGATGTTGGTGCAGCGATCAGCGATGCGTTCAAGGTTGTGGGCCGTCCAGATAAGATAGGTGTTGCGCTGGATGGTCGAGGGGTCGGCGATCATCGCCGCAATGCAGTCGTCGTAGACCGAATCCTGGAGGTGGTCCACTTCGTCGTCGGCGTCGCAGATCTGGCGCGCCGATTCAACGTCATGGTCGATGTAGGCCTTCAGACTGCCGCGCAGCATCGCCACGGCCCGATCGGCCATGCCGGGAATATAGCCCAGGCGGCGGGGCAACGGCTCGTCGCCCAGCATGATGTTGATCTTCGCGATCCCCTCAGCGTGGTCAGCGATCCGCTCGAGGTCCGTGATGATGTAGAGGATGCTGGCCAACGCCCGCAGATCCGAGGCCATGGGCTGTTGGCTGGCGACCACGAAGATGCAGCGGTCTTCGATCTCGAAGCGCTTCTTGTTGATCCGCTGGTCGTCCTCAATGATCTTGCGAGACCACGCCGGATCCCCATCGCGCAACGCTTCCATGGAATCGAGAATCGATTTCTCTGCCATGGAGCCGAGCACAAGGACTTCGTCCTGGAGCTGAACGAGCTCCGCCTGGAACAGGTCTCGAGTCATGGGCGGCCTTCCTTAACCAAAACGTCCGGTGATGTAGTCCTCGGTTCGCTTTTCACGCGGGTTCGTGAAGATGTCTGCTGTTGGCCTGTACTCTACGAGATGGCCAGCCCCATCGTCGCCCATGAGCAAAAATGCGGTGTGGTCCGAAACGCGCGCCGCCTGCTGCATGTTGTGCGTGACGATGATAATCGTGTAGCGCTGAGCGAGCCCGCGCATCAGGTCTTCGATTTTCAGGGTGGCCACCGGGTCCAGCGCGGAACACGGTTCGTCCATGAGCACCACTTCCGGTTCGACGGCGATCGTGCGGGCGATGCAGAGCCGCTGCTGCTGCCCCCCGGAGAGCGCGATGCCCGGCTTTTTCAGGTCATCCTTGACTTCGTCCCACAGCGCGGCAGCCTTCAGCGCGGCCTCGACGCGGTCACCGATTTCGGATTTCGAGCGCACTCCCATGAATCTCAACCCGGCAGCCACGTTTTCGGCAATCGACATCGTGGGGAAGGGGTTCGGCTTCTGGAAGACCATGCCGATGCGCTGACGGACCCGCGCCGGATCCACTCCGGGCGCGTAGATATTGGCGCCATCCACCAGGATTGTGCCTTCTACGCGGGCGTTGGGCGCGAATTCGTGCATGCGGTTGAAGCAGCGAATGTAGGTGCTCTTGCCGCAGCCGGAGGGCCCAATGAGAGCGGTTACGGAGTTCTTCTGAATCTCCATCGAGATGCCACTGACGGCCAACTTCGACCCGTACCAGGCAGAAACGTTCTTCGCGCTGATCGCGATCGGCTTATCCGGCGCGTGGTCAGATGATGGCGCGGGAGGGGAAACGGCTTGCATCGAAGCCGGCCCGCTGTGTGGCTGGGGTGCGTCCTGCTGACGGGTCTGAACGTCTGTCATCTGGTCTCCACCCTACTGCCTCACCGTCACGCGCGACCCAAACAGGGTGCGCACGGAGAGGCTCACTAACAGGATAATGCCCACGAGGATGAAACTCATCGCCCACGCTTGTTCATGCCAGTAATCGTACGGCCCGGTTGCGTAGGTGAAGATGCGTGTCGGCAACGAATCGATCGGCGCGGTCACGTCTGTCGAATAGAACTGGTTGCCCAGCGATGTGAAGAGCAGCGGCGCGGCTTCCCCGGCGATGCGCGAGAGCCCCAGCATGACGCCCGTAATGATCCCCGGGAGAGCCGTCGGCAGGACGATTTTGAGCACCGTCTTCCAGCGCGGCGCGCCCAGCGCGTAACTCGCTTCGCGCAACGATCGCGGCACCAGCAGCATCATCTCTTCGCTGATCCGGGCGATGATCGGCACCACGATGATGGCCAATGCGAGGGCGCCGGCGATTGCCGAAAAGTGGCCTTGATTGACAACCACGAGGCCGTAGACGAACAGCCCGATCGTGATCGAAGGGATGCCCGCCATCACCTCAATGATGAAGCGCACGAACCCCCCGGCCCGGTTCTGGCCGAACTCTGAGAGAAAGATGCCAGTGCCGATAGCCACAGGGACGCCAATGAGCAGCGCCAGCCCGACCATGATCCCGCTCCCCACGAGCGCATTGTGGACGCCGCCGCCTTCTCGCCCGGGACGGTTCGGTTCTTCCGTGAAGAGGTCCAGGCTGAGTCCCGGCAGGCCTTCCTTCAGCAGGTAGAAGAGGATCAGGAACAGCGGCACTACGGCGAACCCAACAGCGACGATCATCGCGCCTGTCATCAGGCGGTTGACCAGCTTGCGCCTGCGGTAGAGCCGCTCGGTGCGGGCGAGGATGAGCGAATTCTGGAACGCCGTCATTCCTGCACCACCGCCCGTTGGCCACCGGTCACCCGCCACACCAGCAGCCGGGCTACGACGTTGATTGCGAAGGTGATGAGCAGCAGGATCAGCGCCACCTCAATCAGGGCCGCCCGGTGAATGCCCGTCGCCTCGTTGAACTGGTTGGCGATGACGCTCGACATCGTGTAGGCCGGTGCGAAGATGTTATCCGGGATTCGTACGCTGTTTCCGATCACGAGCGTAACGGCGAGCGTTTCGCCAACCGCTCGCGCCAGGCCGAGAATCGAAGCGCCCAACACGCCGGAGCGCGCGTAGGGCAGGACGGCGATCCGGATCATCTCCCAGCGTGTGGCCCCCAGTGCCATGATGCCCTCGCGTTGGCTGCGCGGCACCGCCGAAATCACATCGCGCGAAACGGCCATGACCGTCGGCAGAATCATGATCGTGAGGATCACGCAGCCCGAAAACAGGCCCGTAATCTGCGGGGTGCCATCGAAGAACGGGATCCAGCCGAACGCCGCGACGACCACTGGCCCGAAGTGGTCACGGATGAACGGGCCCATCACGAAGATGCCCCAGAGGCCGAAGACCACGCTCGGGATGGCCGCCAGCAGCTCCACCATGTACGAGGTCGGACGGCTCACCCAGTTCGGAGCGATTTCGACCAGAAACAGCGCGACCAGCACTGCGATGACCGTCGCGAAGATCAACGCAAACACAGAGGTGATAAGCGTCCCAAGGATGAAGGGCAGGGCGCCGAACGTCCCTCGCGCCGGGTCCCAGGTGGAATCGTAAATGAACGAAAGCCCGGTCTCGCGGACGGCCTCCCAGGACTGGTCGACAAGGACGTAGAAGACGCCAACGATGACCGCGATGACGATGAGCGCCGCCGCCCCGGTCAGGCCCGTGAACGCCCATTCGCCCGGCTTCATGCGGTTTTTCAAATTGACTGGCTTGCGCTTGCCCTGGAGCGTGTTAACGGCCATCCATGGATTCCCCTGACTCAAACTACAGGCGCAGTGTAAACGCCGGGCGAGTCCGATTGGACTGACCCGGCGTTCCGGTTTTGTCGCGCTTTGTTGGCGTTGGTTAGCCTGCGCCGAGGCTGGCTTTGGCGCCGCCGTCGCACTTCAGACTTTTGATCGTCGCCTCGAGCTTCGGGAGAAGGTTCGTGGGCAACGGTGAGTAGTTGAGCTCCTTCACGGTTGCAGCGGCGTTGGGATCGTGGGCGGACCACCAGAGGAAGTTCGCCAGGGGAGTCTGCTGCGAGCACTTGCCGGCCGTCTTGTAGACGAGCAGGTAGGTGAAGCTCGTAATTGGATACGAGGCGTCGCCGTCGGCGTTGGTGATCGAAACCTTGTAGTCGTCCGGCATTGTGACACCCGCCGCGGCCGCACTGGCAGATTCTATGGTCGGCTTCACGTACTTCCCGGCCTTGTTCTTAAAATCTGCGAAGGGGAGCTTGTTCTGGACGGCGTAGTTCAGCTCCACGTAACCGATGGCGTTCGGGGTCTGCTTAACCACGTTGGTCACGCCCTCGTTGCCTTTGCCACCCTGGCCAGCGGGCCAGTTGGGGGCTTTGTTGGCGCCCGGACCAGCCTTCCAGTCCGCGCTCACCTTGGACAGGTAATCGGTGAATACGAACGTGGTGCCCGAGCTATCCGAGCGGTAAGCGACCTGGATGTCGGCAGCCGGAAGGGTCACGCCAGCGTTCTGGCCGGTGATCGCCGGGTCGTTCCACTTCTTGATGGTCCCAAGGTAGATCTTGGCGACGGTGTCGCCGTCGAGCTTAAGGCTGGTGACGCCGCTCAGGTTGTAGGTCATCACAACGGCGCCGATGACAGTGGGGATGTGCTGGGCGTCCGGGGCTTTCGCCTGTTCGTCCGTGCTCATCGGCGCATCGGTGGCGCCGAAGTCCACTGTGTTGGCGGTGAACTGGTTGATTCCAGCGCCCGAACCGAGCGACTGGTAGTTGATCTGCACGCCCTTGGCGACCTTCTTGTTGTAGTCATCGAACCAGGCCTGGTAGATGGGGGCCGGGAATGTAGCGCCAGCGCCGTTCAGTTGGGCCTTGTCATCTTTGCCGATGTTTGCCGGCAGTCCGGCTGCGCTGGGCGAACCTGTGGCCGCCGTGGTGGCGCCCTTCGTTGGAGTCTTCGCCGTGTTGTCGTCCCCGCCGCAAGCGGCCGCGAGGAGGGAGATGAGGGAGATAGCGGCGAGCAGTACAACTGCCCACTTTCCCTTGCGTATCGCGCGAATCTGCATCTAGTCGTTTCCTACCCCTGTTGTGTTCGTCGCTCATGACGAGCTTCAAGGCTGAAGGTAGGAAGCAGGATTTAACGGCAGGTTAACGGATTGCGAACAATCGGGACCGCAGGAAGGCATTTGCGCTTTGCGAATTTACACAGCGTTTGCAAAGAGATCGTGCGGCGCTTACGCGAAGAGCAGAAAATCATCGTGAAAGCGGAAGGAATAACGGCCCCAACCGCTGACACCCCTCTGGTGGTCGAGGACTCCAGGCATGCCAACCCCGTCCCGGCCCATCCGCCGGGTGGCAGGTCTGGAGCCCTCGGCGCATACTGGGAACCACTCCCCAGCTTCCGGCGAAGGGCCCTCCGGCAACCATGGCGCAAAAGATCCTTGTAGTGGACGACGAACAGAACATTCGTGACCTGGCCACGCTGTACCTCGAAAAAGAAGGATTCACCGTCGAATCAGCCGACAATGGGCGCGACGCCCTCATTCGCTTCGCCGAAATCAAGCCGGCGATGGTCATCCTTGATGTGATGATGCCCGGCATGGACGGGTTCGAAGTTTGCCGCGAGATCCGCCGCGAGCACGATGTACCAATCCTGATGGTCACGGCCCGTAGCGACGACGTAGACAAGATCGTCGGACTGGAAATCGGCGCCGACGACTACATGACAAAACCGTTCAATCCCCGCGAAATGGTCGCCCGCGTAAAGGCCATCCTGCGACGCTTCGAAGGTGGGCGGAAACCCCAGAATGCGATCAACGTGGCCAACCTCTCCGTCGATAAGGCCCGCCGCGAGGCGACTGTCGATGACTGCCCGCTGGACCTGCGCACCAAAGAGTTCGACCTGCTGATCGCCTTCGTCGAAAACCCGGGCATCGCCCTGACCAGGGACCAGCTCCTGGAAGGAGTCTGGGGATACGACTACGGTGGCGAAACACGCACCGTGGATGTCCACGTCCAACACCTTCGTGCGAAGCTGCACAAGGCTCATGTCCAGATCGATACGCTGCGCGGTGTCGGTTACAAACTGATTGTGGGCTCGGCGCCCGCCTAGGCTTTGGGGGTCTGTTCTGCTCATCGGCAGCCTTCAGGTCCGGCTCTTCCTCACCTACCTGGTGATCATCGGCGTGACCCTGGGGTTGGCGGCGTTGAGCCTTTTCCTCCTCCTCGGCGGCTACCGCAACTCGATCTCCTACGGTTCATTGGATGACCTTGGCCCGTTGGTGCACTCCCAGGCCAACGCCGAGATCCGCCTCGCCGTGGAGAGCCGCGGCACGGTGCCAGACCAGGCGCCGCCCGAATCGCAGGACCTTCTCCTCGCCCTTCGCTCCTTTTTCAACCCCAGTGACGGCGAACGCTCGACAGGTCAAACCTCCCTCGCCCTCATCGACAGGACCGGACGCGTAATCCCCGGCTATTCGGCCAGCCCCGCTGAGTACTCGCTGGAAAACGCCGTGGTGACAGACGTCAACGATTCGAGCGCCTCGCCCGCGGACAGCCGCAAGCCGCGCCACTGCCAGATCGAAACGCCCGGCAAGCCCCCGCTGCTCTGCGTGCGCATGGCACTCAGCCAGAAGGTGCTGGAAGCCTTCCCCGGGACAGAGGCCGCGGGCATTATCGTGGCCAAACCAGCGGCCAGCCTCGGCGAGGTTGTCGGCGACCTGATGCCCCGGCTCCTCTTCTCCGGACTGATTGGCGTGGCGGCGGCGCTCGTGCTCGGCTTCCTTCTCAGCCAGAGCGTGGCCGCGCCGCTGCGCAACATTGCTCGGGCCGCCCGCTCAGTCGCCCGCGGCAACTATCGCCAGCGCGTCCCGGCCACCGGCCCCACCGAGGTCCGCGAACTGGCCGCGAACTTCAACCGCATGACCGAAGAGGTTCAGCGCTCCCAGCAGACCCTGCGCGACTTCCTGGCGAACATCTCGCACGAACTGAAGACGCCCCTCACCTCCATCCACGGCTTCAGCGAAGCGATCCTCGACGGCACGATCGAAGACCATACCGGGATTCAACGCTCGGCGCGCATCATTAACGACGAATCGAACCGGGTGCTCCGCCTGGTCCAGGAACTGCTGGACCTCTCCCGCCTCGAAAGCGGGCAGGTCTCCATGCAGCAGGAGGACCTCAACCTCAACGAGCTGTTCGAACACGTCTCGGAGGTCTTCGCCCTGCGCAGCGAGGATTCTGGCGTGGCGTTGGACATGAACCTACAGGGCCGCCCCCACATCCGCGGTGACTTCGACCGCCTGGAGCAAGTCATGAACAACCTGCTCGACAATGCCTTCCGTCATACACCGAGCGGCGGCTGCGTCCGCATCACGTCGCGCAATTTCCAGCCGGACGCCGTCCAGGTGACGGTCAGCGATACCGGCCGGGGAATCGCGCCGGACGATGTGCCGCACCTTTTCGAACGCTTCTACCGTTCCGGGAACGACGGCAACGGCGCCAACGGGCAGAATGGAAACAAGAAGGGACACGGCCTCGGCCTCGCCATCAGCCGCGAAATCGTGCGCGCCCACGGCGGCGAAATCTGGGCGACGAGCGAGCCCGGAAAAGGGACCACCTTCGTCTTCTCGCTGCCAACCGCCGGCAGGGTCAGGGCGAAGGAAACGCGCCGCAGCCGCTAGTGCCGATACAACTTAACCCGTGAGAATTGAGCCAGGGCAGCCTTGGAGCTGCCCTTCTCCTTGTTCCGCCAGGTAAGGTAGCGGGCGATACGCCAGCGCCGGTACTCGTGGCTCGGATCGTCAGTGTCCCCGATCGCGAACTTCTTGAGGCTCGTAAAGGCAGGTGAGTCGGTGCTCTGCCGAGAGACTCCAGTCCCCGAGCGCGGCCGCCGGACTACGACGAAAGTTCAGCCCGGCGCGACCACCAGGCCTCGGCGGCGGTCATTGCGCTCTCGGCCTCGTGGATGCCGTCGCCCACGAGCCCTGCGGTGGCAGCCCAGTGCAAGGGTATAAGGGCTAGAGCCCCGGGGAGCCAACGGTGCTCGTCGCGAGTCAGCGGTTCCGGAGCCGTGCCTTCGTAGGCGTCGAGCAGTCGTCGCGGCTCAAGCAATTCACCGCTCCGGTCGACCTGGTGCAGGCTGGCCGCGATGTCGTACAGCCGCTCCCTGACCCTCGCGAAATCCAGGTCGAAGGTGACCCATGAGCCGTCTGACAGTTCTCCCGCGTTGCCCAATTTGTAGTCCCCATGAATCGGAG